>JBASIS010000174.1:0-5410 GCA_049654905.1 Chromatiaceae bacterium | reverse complement strand
ACCCGCAGCGCCGCGTCCATGCGTGACGGGCTGGAGACGGTCCCGCTAAGAACGATGACTCCCTGCGCCGACTCGACCCGGATGCGCTCCCCGGGTAGCAGGCGATAAAGCTTTTCCTTGATCGCCTCCAGGTCCTGGACCACCTCCAGACCGATCTGGCGCACCACCTGATCCCGCTCGTCCCACAGGATCATGTTGGTGGCACCCAACTCCTTGGCATTGATATAGATCTGTTTGGGCTTGATGACCAGGATATCGGCGATGGCCGGATTGGCGATGGAGATGCGGCTGATCGACTCGCGCAGGTCCAGGATGCGGGACTTGTTGATGGGCACCGTGATCGTCTGCTGGTCCTGGAGTGGCGCGGCTGTAACGGCGCCCAGCCAGAGGCCGGGTAGGATCAGAAGGACCATCAGGGCGCGGTACCAGGCGCGGGGCCAGTCAAGGGTCACGCCCAAACCCGCCTGGCCCCTCGCCAGGGTGGTGGCCGGGAAGGGGGCTGGCCACGTCATCATCTCGGGGTCTCCTGGGTCGCCATGGCCGGGGTCCTCGGCTCCATTCGCTCGGTCAGGGTCACCGTCTCGGCTTGGATGCCCCGGATAACGATGACGGGATAGGCCAGAGGCCCCTCCGCCACCGGGGCCGGGGCGGGCTGATCGGGTTCCAGATTGCTGTCATCGTTCCGTTGGCGCAGGACCAGGCGCACGCTGCCCGACTCGGAGACCTCCGCCAGGGTTTCCGCTTGCCGAGGGTCCACTTCCAGGGTCACGGTCGCCGCCTTCACATTGTTACCCTCGACGCTCAGGTTTTGCCCCACGGCGATGACCTTGATGTTTTTCAGAACCGTCTGGGCCCGCTGGCCATTCTTCAGACTGATGATGTCCACATGGCTGCCCGGTAACAGGAACCCGGCATGGCCGCTGATTTCATCGATGCGCAGGGTAAAGGCCCGTTTGCCCGGGGTGAGGGAGTTGGCGAGCATGCTCCCGGCGGTGTCATCCAGCAGCCGCTTGTTCACGATGATTTCCCCGGTATAGGCCGGCTCCCGCAGTCGCTTGCCAATCAGATCATCCAGGGACGCGATATGGGTTTCCGGTACTTGGGCGCGCGGTCGGCTTTCCAGGCGGACCTGGGCGGGGGTGATAGGGGTGTTGAAGGGAATATCCGCGGCGGCCACCACGACCTCCGTCAAGGCCGCGGTCGGCTCGGGCACTGCCGCGCTCTGGCCAATCCGGCTTTCAATCCAGGTATTACCCATCCAGGCGACGATGGCCGCCAGCGCCAGGGCAATCAGGAGGGTGAGCAGATTTTTGAATCTCATAGCAACCTGCCGCGGAAAGTGACCACCCATGCCAAGCGGGTTGAAAAGAGCAGCGAGTTTAGCCTAAGGCTCAGGTTTCCGCCATGAGGCGGGCGGGTCTCAAGTGGGAAAGAGGAGGGGGGCGGCCAGGGCGCCAAAGGCGATGGCGGGGGCCATGGGCAGGCGTCGGCCCATGGCCTCGCTGGGCTTGGGCCGGACATAGGCGACCCGGCCCGTGCGCAGCAGGGTGCGGAGCATGGCCCAGTAACGGCCCAGGGGTGGTTCCGCGCCCTGGGCGGCCCAGGCATAGAGACCGTAGATCAGGGCCCAGGCCAGGCCCGCGAGAATATAGAGGAGAAAGGCGTAGAGGATCAGTCGCGGCCCCAGCAGACTACCCACGGCGGCCATGAGCTTGAGGTCCCCGCCGCCGGTCATGCGGAGCAGGTAGCCCGGAAGCAGGAGCGCGAATCCCAGGAGCAGACCCAGGATACTGGTGCCCAGCCCGGAGATTCCGCCCTGCCAAAACCCCAGCACCACGCCGATCAGAGCGCCGCTCACCGTAAGCCAGTTGGGGATGCGCCGCCAGATGAGATCCAGGAGGGAGGCGACCAGAACGAGGGTCGCCAGGATGACAAGGGAGAGGGGGATGCCGTCAGGCAAAGAAAAAGCCGGAGGCATGTCAGGATGCATCCGGCTCAAGGTAGAACAAAGTGCCTACTTGACCGCCGCGTCGAGCGAGCTGGCGATTCTATTCGTAGCAGTGGACACGCTCGATCCCAAGAGGGCATAGCCACCGATGGCGGCCAGCACGACGAGGCCAACGACAATGGCCCATTCCACCATCTCGGCGCCGTCATCATCCTTCCAGAGTTTCAAGAAAAAGCTTTTCATGATTGTTAACCTCGGTTGAGTTGAGAGTCGGTTGTTATAGATGCAACAACCACCGCTTCCTGGACCCCACCCTAGCCGGACCTTCGCAAATCTGCGCCACTAATAACACCTGGTCGCCTACCAGGAAGGGGTTAATACTGGGGGGATCAACGTAAATAATCATACGCCAAATAGGCGAGCAAAAGTGACCAGTCGTGACGATTCTTGGTCGTGCGATGGGGTATTTGCCACTGTCGCCAGGTTAACCCCTCGGCCCTCAGGTCCCGAGACGGCAGAGGGGAACCAACAACTCCGTCTCGCTCAGCCCGCCATGGACGCCGATCTGGACAAAGTGCTTCTCGCTGGGCAAGTGGTCACGAATGACACTCCGGCCCGTCATCAGCAAGCTGTAGTCGCCTATCCGCTCCTCTAATCGGGGATGAGGCTCGCCCCAGCCAAACAGCCCAAGCTGGAACAGCTCCTCGCTGGGTCTCGGCACGGCCTGGCCGTCCAGGACGTGCTGGCAATAGTCTTCGAAGGCCTGGACGCGCCGCGGACGCAGGTAGCAGAAGGCGGCGCGGGGTTCGCCGCAGAGGGGGAGGGACAGGCAGGCCGCCAGCTCCGGGTGATCCGCCAGGTCGAGGCGGTCCGCGGGTGCGGTGTCGATCAGGCCATGATCCGCCGTCACCAGCACCAGGGTGTTGGTGCCGGCGCTGGCGACCAGGAAGTCGGTAAGGGCCTGCTCGATGGCTGCCAGGTGGCGCGCCGCCTGAGGGCTGGCCATGCCGGCCTCGTGACCCCGGCTATCCAGGCCCGGCCAATAACAATAGAGGTACTTGGGCGCCGCATCCGCGCGCAGGATGCGACCGGCCTGGCGGAACATATCCCGCAGGTCCGTGAAGGGGCGTGCCTGGGCCGGTCCCAGGTGGGCCCGATTGAAGTCCGAATGGGCGATCTTGGCCGGGGTGAGAAAAAAGGCGCGGGTGCGGATCCGGCTGGCCAGGGAGCCACGCCCCAAGAGCGACGCCAGGTCAACCCCCGCCTGCCGGTAGCCTACGCCCCCATAACGCGGGTGCCCGGGCAGTACGCTCATGACGCAGCCGAGCTCCCGGAAGTAGGTGAACCAGCCGGTGATACCGTGCTGCTGGGGCGCGTCACCGGTCAGAAAGGTGGTGATGGCGGAGGCGGTGGTGGTGGGGAAGACCGAGGTGATGGTCCCGAGCTGGTGGCGACTCAGAATGCCCGTCGGCGAGTGCTCCGCCAGCCAGTTCGCTCCCAGGCCGTCGATCACCAACAACAGGACGTTGGTATGGCCCTGGATCGCCTCGGGTGGTAGCAGCCGGAGGTTGGGGTAATCCGCCGCTCCCCCTTGGGCCCGAATCAGCGAGGCCATGAGGTTGACGATGCTACCGCCGCCATAATCGGGCATCGGCAGGCCGGTGTCGGAGAGGAGCATAAGGGTGGTGTCCATGGCGCTAAGGGATAACCATTATGAATCAAGTAGCGGAACCGGGCGTCGGGACGTACCATGCGTGCCTTTCGCGCCGCCCCGTCGGGCGGGTGACGCGCCCGGAAATGCCATGCGATTGATCCCTCTCTGTTTGCCCCTTATGTCCCTAGTCCTGCTGGTTGGCTGCGCGACCCCCAAGGTTGACACTAACCACCTCCCGGTGTTCTGCCTCGATACCCCCAAAGCCGGGAAATGCACGGGCCGAACCCCAGGCTATTACTACGATTACCCCAGCGACACCTGTCGCGCTTTTAGCTACGGTCCCTGCCATGGCCCAGTGCGCTTTACCAGCCGGGAACTGTGCGATCAGGCCTGTGTGGCACGGGGCAAATAGCCCGGCGGAGGGCCACTGGTTGAGCGCCATCCCCGGCTTCGCCGCCTGGACGCCCCGGGCCGCTCGCCTCCTGCTGGTCGCCCTGGCGCTCCTCATGGCTTATGGCCTATGGCTCGATGTGCCGCCCCCGACCGACGAGACCCGCCAGTCCGATAACTTCGCCGCCGATAAGGGGGATGTCGCCCTCTACCGCGCGGTCGTCAAACGCATGCAGGCGGGCGAGAGCTTTTACGCCGCCAATGGCGATGAACAGCACCAGCGGGGTTATCCCACCCAGCCTTTTCTGACCTGGCGCTTGCCCACCGCCGCCTGGATCATCAGCGGTCTGGGCGAGGCCTGGGCGGCCAATCTGCTGCGCCTGCTGGCCATTTTGGCCATGCTGGCCTGGATTCAGGCCCTGATGGCGGCTAGACTAAGCCGGGTCGGGGTAGTGTCCGGGGTGATGCTGCTCTATTCCAGCCTGGTGCTGGTCTTTCCGCTCCCGACCCTCTACATGCACGAGGCCTGGGCCGCGACCCTGATGGCGCTGGCCCTGCCGCTCCAGCAGCGTGCCTGGCGACTCAGCGTCCTCTGTGGTCTGGCCGCCCTGGCCTTTCGGGAAATGGCCCTGCCCTTCATGCTGGTGATGGCGGTCTGCGCCTTGCTGGAAGGCTGCCGGCGCGAAGCCGCCTGGTGGGGGGCGAGCATCCTCGCCTTCGCCATCGCCCTGGCCCTGCATGGCTGGGCCGTAACGGCACAGATGGCTCCCGAAGCCCGCCCCGGCGGGGGGTGGCTCGCCCTGGGCGGTTGGACCTTTGTGCTCGCCTCTAGCCAGTGGAATGTTCTCATCGCTGCCACGAATGGTTGGCTGACCCCCCTTTGGTTGCCCCTGGCGCTCATCGGCTCCGCCGCCCGCCGCGATCCCCTGGGCCAGCGGCTCATGCTGACGGTATGGGGCTATAGCCTCGCCTTTCTCCTTATCGGCCGGAGCAACAACGACTATTGGGGCATCATCTTTGCGCCCCTCGTCGCCGTCAGCCTCACCTTCGCCCCCGCCGCCTTGGGGGCAATAATCTCCGCCGCCCGTGGCAAGCCGCCAAGCCCCGCCCGCCAGAGGGCGTCTGATCGATAAGGGGTTGTTTTGAAATCTCCCTCCCCCCCCTCGCGGGGGAGGGCCGGGGAGATGGGTGAACGCTCAGGTCAGCGCCGCCGCCCCCTTCAGCGGCCACCCTGGCGAAATCTCTGGGATATACCCAAAGGAACTGCGGGCGGAATGGGGTAGAGAATATTTGTCAAGCCCCGGGAGATTATTAATCTCCGAAACGAATAGCTCAGGCTGCTTGACCCGCCACTGTTCCAGGGCTTCCACGGGGCAAACATGACCCAGGGCCCGCTGTGGCAGGTGGTGATTATAGAC
>JBASIS010000173.1:0-14967 GCA_049654905.1 Chromatiaceae bacterium | reverse complement strand
GGCGTAGGGATATTCACGGGGCGGGATGGTGATATCGACGTTCTGGAATTGCTGGACCATGAGCCGGGCGTTCCAGCCCTGGCCCTGGTAATTGAGATCCGCGCGGCGTTCAATGTTGCGCAGGCTGGTCAGTTCCAGGCTGTTGCCGAAATCCTCCAGGTACTGCTTATCGGTGACATCCTGAAAGCGCAGGGAGGATGTCCAGCCCGATCCATAGTTGCCTTGATGGAGAATGCGCAAGGCGCCGCGGGCCTCGTTATTGTATTCCTGGTCGCTCGCGATGCCCTCGGCATAGACATTCAGGGACTGGAAGGGCGAGAAATAGCGGAATTCACCGCCCAGCAGCAAGCCGCGCTTGCTCATGTAGGTGGGCGTCAGGGTCGCGTCCATGTTGGGCGCGATATTGAAGTAATAGGGGGTGGCGATCTGGTAACCCGAGCTACTGGAGTTGCCGATGATGGGGGTGAGAAAGCCCGTCTTGCGCCGGTCGTCGATGGGGAAGGAGAGGTAGGGGGAATACAGCACGGGCACGCCCATCACCCGTAGCTTGGCGTCCCGGGCGACGCCCCGGCCCTCGACCTGATCGATATCCAATCGCGATGCCGCCAGATCCCAGTCGCGCCGGCCCGGGGGGCAGGAGGTGAAGACGATGTCCTCGTAATGGGTCTTGCCTTGTTCCAGCAATTGCGCGCTCTGGGCGTCGCCCCGGGCATTTAGGGGGCCGGCGAAGCGGTAGCGGGGCTGGGTGATCTGGCCCTGGTTGGTCTTGAGATTGAGGGTCCCACGATTGCCCAGGATGCGCACCCCGGGCTGGGCCAGGAACAAGTCACCGTCGGCCGTGACTTCCTCCGTCGCGACGCCGTAGCTCATGGCCTGGGCCCGGATCTGGCGGCTCCCTTGTTGCAGGTCGATGTTGCCTTCCAGCTTGAGGAGTTGGCTGTTGCGGTCGTAGCCCAGGTCATCGGCCTCAATGGAGACAGGTTCCTCGTTCCCCGGGGGCGGGGGCAGGGTGGCGGGCCCGAGCCGCGCGGGGCGCAGCCCACAATAGTCCCAGTCGAGTCCCGCCTCCAGGGGGTCTCCGTCCTCGGCCAATACCAACATCGCCGCCAGCATCAGGCAGCAGAGAGTGGCAAGTCGAAGGCGGGGGAGGGGTTTGGTCGTGGCGTTAGGTGTCACTGGCCGTCGGCGATGGGCATCCGCGAGGATGGAATTCGAGGACCCATTCTAACGGCTTCATCACCAAGGCGGGAATTCTTGTTTGGCCGCGGCTGCGGGCTTGCCGCAAAATACCTGCCTAACCCCTTGCCTGGAGATGGCCATGCCGGAACGGCGCGCCCTGTTGGAGAATTGGTTGAGGTCTGTCCTGGACCGCGATGAAGTCGTCTTGGCACCAGCCTCCGGCGACGCCAGCTTCCGGCGTTATTGGCGCCTGGGCCATGAGGGCACCAGCTATATCGCCATGGACGCCCCGCCAGGCCAGGAGGACACGGGCCGCTTCGTGCGTCTGGCCCGCGCCTGGCACGACCTGGGTCTCCGGACGCCGGAGATCTATTGGGAGAACCCCCAACAGGGCTTTCTGCTGCTGGAGGACTTTGGCAGCCGCCTCTATCTGGACTACTTGGATGGCGAAAGCGCCGATCGGCTTTATGGTGATGCCCTGGGCGCCCTGGCTATCATTCAGGCCTGTGCTACCATGACGGATCTGCCCGGTTATGACGAGGCCTTTCTGCGCCGGGAGATGGACATCTTCCGGGACTGGCTGGTGGAAAGGCACCTTGGTTTGGCACTGACTCCTCGGGAAGAAACCGATGTCAAGGCGGCCCTCGCCTACCTCGTTGCCAGTGCCTTGGAGCAACCCCGGGTCTGCGTCCATCGCGACTTCCATTCACGCAATCTCATGCTTACCAACTCGCCTTCGCCGGGCATCCTGGACTTTCAGGATGCGGTCGCGGGACCCGTGACCTACGATCTGGTCTCTCTGCTGCGGGATTGCTACATCGCCTGGCCCCGGGCACGGATCGAGGAGTGGGCCTGGGGCTATTTCGGCTTAGCGGTCCAGTCCGGCATCCTGCGCCAGGAACAGGAGGCCGACTTTCTGCGCTGGTTTGACCTGATGGGCGTTCAGCGCCACCTCAAGGCCAGCGGCATCTTCGCCCGGCTGAATTGTCGGGATGGTAAACCCAGTTATCTCGCGGACATCCCCCGCACCCTGGGCTATATCCTGGAGGTAGCCCCGGCCTATACATCCCTGTGGAGCCTGGCGGACCTGATTCAGGGGCGGGTCCTGCCCCGGCTTGCCGAGATGGCCAGCCGTGCCCCAGCCACATAAAGTAGGATGCCGATGCCATCCGCCCCCAGGTCCCATAAGGAAAATTCGCGATAGGGCAGAAAATACTGGACGGCCTCGATGAAGAGGCCGAAAGCCAGGACGCTTACCCACTTGCGCCAACCGCGACCGGGGGATGGACCCGGATAGGCACGGTCCGCGAGCCCGGTGAGGACGAAGAAGGCCATGATATGGTTGATCTTGTCCTGACCCGTCCCGGGGGCCGATGCCAGCGGGGCAAAGGCCAGAAAGGAAATGATGGCCAGGTAGGCCAGAAGACCCAAGCGAAAAATTAATCGCCAAGCCGGCGCTCTCATCGGGGTATTCCTTTACAGTGACGAAAATTCCTGGGCGAGGGAGACCGGTTGCCCGAGGGTTTCCACTGGGGAGGATGGCGGGCGGGCCGGTTCTGGCGAGCCGCCGCTGGCCCGTACGACATGGGGTTACCAACCCCCGTTTACCCCCGTTCGCGCGCGATGGCCCTGTGGCCGATATCACGCCGGCAAAAGTCGTTTTGCCAATGGATCTGGTCAACCGCCTGATAGGCACGCCTCTGAGCCGCTCTAACGGTCTCGCCTAGGGCGGTGACGCAGAGGACGCGGCCACCGCTGGTGACCGTCTCGTCGCCCTGGCGCGTGGTCCCGGCGTGGAAGACCTTGGTGTCCGGCACCTGAGCCGCGGCTTCCAGGCCGCTGATCGCTTGGCCCTTTTCGTAGGCATCCGGATAGCCGCCCGCAGCCATGACCACACCCAGGGCCGCCCGGGGGTCCCAATCCGCGCGCATCTCGTCCAGGCGTCCGGCCAGGGCGGCGAGACAAAGCTCGACCAGGTCGGATTTTAGCCGCATCAGGATGGGCTGGGTCTCTGGATCCCCGAAACGGCAGTTGTATTCCAGCACCTTAGGGGTGCCGTCGGCGGCGATCATGAGACCGGCGTAGAGGAAGCCGCTATAGGGTAGCCCCTCCGCCGCCATCCCCGCCACGGTCGGGTGCATCACCTCGGCCATGATGCGCTCGTGCAAGGCGGGGGTGACCACCGGGGCCGGGGAATAGGCCCCCATGCCGCCGGTATTGGGGCCCTGGTCGCCGTCGTCTCGGGCCTTGTGGTCCTGGGAACTGGCCATGGGCAGGATCTGCCCCTGACTGACCATGGCGATGAAGCTGGCCTCCTCCCCCTGCAGGAATTCCTCGATGACGACCCGGTTGCCGGCCCTGCCAAAGCGGCCACCGGCCAGCATATCGCGGACGGCCTCCTCGGCGGTGGCGAGGTCCTGGGCCAGGATGACACCCTTGCCCGCGGCGAGCCCATCGGCCTTGACGACGATGGGGGCGCCAACCTGGCGCAGATAGGCCAGGGCGGGTTCGAGCTCGCTGAAACTGCCGTAGGCCGCCGTGGGGATACCCTGACGCTGGAGAAAGTCCTTGGTGAAGGACTTGGAGCCCTCCAGTTGGGCCGCCCCCTGGGTGGGGCCGAAGCAGGGCAGTCCCGCCGCCTGGAAGCGGTCCACCAGGCCCGCCACCAGGGGGGCCTCGGGACCGACGATGGTGAGGCCGATGGCCTGGGCGCTGGCGAAGGCGATCAAGGCATCCAGGTCCTCGGCGGCAATGTCGAGATTCTGGACGCCTGGTTCCTGGGCGGTACCACCATTGCCGGGGGCGACGAAGACCGTCCCGATCCGGGGCGACTGGGACGCTTTCCAGGCCAGGGCATGTTCGCGGCCACCGCCGCCGATGATCAGGATATTCATGACAGGGACTCCCGTGAGGATGACCGCCAGCGGCCTGGCGGCGGGGGCGATGGCGCTCAGGCGAAGGTGACGACGCCTCTCTGGCTGGCGCGGATGAAGGCCAGGATCTGATCGGTCTCGGGGGCGGGATAATCGCCCTCCGCCCGCGCCAGTGCCTCCTTCAAGGGCAGGCCGGAGCGGAAGAGGAGGCGATAAACCGCCTTGATGAGGCTGCGCTGGGCTTGGGTGAAGCCATTGCGCCTCAGCCCCACCGCGTTGAGCCCGACGATGCGGGCGCGGTGGCCGTCGGCGGTGACGAAGGGCGGCACGTCCTGGGCCACGCCGCTGACCCCGGCGACCATGGCGTAGGCGCCGATGCGGCAGAATTGATGGACCGCCACATTCCCCGAGAGAAAGACATGATGATCCAACTCGACATGTCCGGCGATGCTGGCCGCGTTGACGAGGATGTTGTGGTCGCCGACCAGGGAGTCATGGCCCAGATGGCAAAAGGCCATGAAATAATTGTGATTGCCGATACGGGTGCCATGATCGGTCTTGATGCCCTGGCTGACGTTCACGCACTCGTGAAAATGATTAAAGTCGCCGATAGTCAGAGGCTTGGCTTTATCGGGATGGTAGCCCAGATCCTGGGCTGCCGAGCCCAGGGAGGCGCCATGGCAGACGCGGTTGCCCTGGCCCAGGCGGGTGCCGCCATAGATCCGCGCATGACTCTCGATGACGCAGTCCGGGCCGACGACGGCCCCGGCCTCGATGATGGAGAAGGGGCCAACCTGGGCGGTCTCATGAACCTCGGCTCCATCCTCCAGGATGGCGGTGGGATGGATGCTCAATGCCGGAAGTGCCGCATGCCCGTAAAGACCATGGCCATGCCGTGCTCGTTGGCGGCGGCAATGGTCTCCTCGTCCCGCAGGGAGCCGCCGGGCTGGATAACGGCGGTGATCCCCGCCGCCGCCGCCTGGTCGATGCCGTCCCGGAAGGGAAAAAAGGCGTCGGAGGCCATGACCGCGCCCCGGACCACCAGCCCCGCCTGTTCCGCCTTGATGACGGCGATGCGGGCCGAGTTGACGCGGCTCATCTGGCCGGCGCCGACGCCGATGGTCATGCCATCGCGGCCATAGACGATGGCATTGGACTTGACGAACTTGGCCACGCGCCAGGTAAAGAGGAGGTCCGTCAGCTCCTGGTCGCTGGGCGCGCGCTGGGTGACGGTGGTCAGGCCCGCATAGAGATCCAGGTCCGCCTCCTGGACCAGGAGGCCGCCGTGGACCCGCTTGAAGTCCAGGCGCGGGCTGGCCTCGCCCGTCCAGGGCCCACAGGCCAGGACGCGCACGTTCTTCTTGGCGGCCAGGACGGCACGGGCCTCCGCCGATACGCTTGGAGCTATGATGACCTCGACAAACTGGCGCGCGGCGATGGCACTGGCGGTCGCCTCGTCCAGTTCGCCGTTGACGGCGATGATGCCACCGAAGGCGGATTCCGGGTCCGTGGCAAAGGCGCGTTCGTAGGCGACCAATAGATTTTCGCCCAAGGCGACGCCACAGGGATTGGCATGCTTGACGATGACGCAGGCCGGACTCTCGTCGAACTGCTTGACGCACCCCAGGGCCGCGTCGGTGTCGGCGATATTGTTGTAGGAGAGTTCCTTGCCCTGGATCTGGGTCGCGGTGGCGACGCTGGTGGCACTGAAGCCGGCCTCGGTAAAGAAGGCGGCGCCCTGATGGGGGTTTTCGCCATAACGCATGGCCTGCTTGCGCTGGAACTGCAGGCTCAGGGTGCGCGGGTAGGGCAGGGGGCCGCCAGCCTCCAGCCGTTGGCCCAGATAGTTGGCGATGGCGCCGTCGTAGTGGGCGGTGTGCTCGAAGACCTTGACCGCCAGGTCGAAGCGGGTGGCGTCGGTGACGGCGCCGCCCTGATCGGCCATTTCCGTCAGGACGCGGCCGTAGTCCGCGGCATCGACCACCACGGTCACGGCGGCGTGGTTCTTGGCGGCGGCGCGCAGCAGGGTCGGCCCGCCGATGTCGATGTTCTCGATGGCGGTTGCCAGGTCGCAGCCGGGTTTGGCCACGGTCTGCTCGAAGGGGTAGAGGTTGACGACTACCAGGTCGATGGGCTGGATACCGTTATCCCGCATCACCTGGTCGTCAAGGCCGCGGCGCCCCAGTATGCCACCATGAACCAGGGGGTGAAGGGTTTTGACCCGACCCGCCATCATCTCCGGGAAGCCGGTGTAGTCGGAGACCTCGGTGACCGGTATCTCCTGTTCCGTCAGCAGGCTGGCGGTGCCACCGGTGGAGAGGATCTCGATCCCCCGGGCCGCCAGGGCGCGGGCGAAATCGACCAGGCCGGTCTTGTCGGAAACGCTGATGAGAGCGCGGCGAATGGGTTGCATCTGGGTCCGCTCCAGTAGGAGTCAATAGAGGTTAGGCGCCGGCGAGTTGGGCGCATGGGTTTAAGTGAGCGCTGGGTTAAGCGTCGTTTCGGAAGACGTGCAAGACTCGGGATCAGGTGCGATGGCCATCCATAAACTGCCCGATGGTTGGTATCCATGGGTCCCGTTGGGTCTAGGCACCGGCTCCGTTCTGAAAATGGGCGAGCTTTTTGCGCAGGGTGGTGCGGCTCATGCCCAGCACGGCGCAGGCGCGGCTCTGGTTGCCCTGGGTGAAGTCCAGCACCTCCTCGATCAGGGGGCGCTCGATCTCGCGCAGGACCAGGTTTTGCAGGTCACCGGGCGGCTGGTCACCGATGTGGTGCAGGTAAAAGCGCACGGCGCTGCGCACACAGTCGCACAGGGGCTCGGAACGATCGATCCGCTGGACGGGAAAGGCGTCCAGGCTCACACAGGAGTGTTGTGCCAACAGGCTGTTCATGCCGCATGATACCCCCTTTGCTTGTCCTCATCGAAGTAGGCCTCGATCAGGATTTGTTGTTCTTGCAAGGTATTAACCCGATTAAATTCCGCCCGGAAACCACTGGCATCGCGCCGGGCTCGGGTGTACCAACCCACGTGTTTGCGCGCAATACAGGGACCCGCCCTGTCGCCATAAAAGCGATGAAGGGCATGCAGATGCGCGATTAGGGTGGTCCGGATCCAGTCCGGCGAGGGGCTGGGTAAGTGGGTGCCGGTCGCCAGGTGGTGGGCAATCTCCCGGAAAATCCAGGGGCGGCCCTGGGCCGCCCGTCCGATCATGATAGCATCGGCGCCCGTGAAATCCAGCACGAAACGGGCCCGCTCGGGGGAGTCGATATCCCCATTCGCAATGAGGGGGATGGGTACCGCCCGCCGGATGGCGCGCAGGGTCTCGAACTCCGCCTGGCCCACGAAACCGCAGGCGCGGGTGCGGCCGTGAACGGCCAGGGCGGCGATGCCGCTCTCCCAGGCAATGCGGGCGATGGCCGGGGCATTACGCTCCTCCGGTGACCAGCCCGTGCGGATCTTGAGGGTGACGGGGGCGGGCACGGCGGCGACCACGGCCGCCAGGATGCGACCCACCAGGCGCTCGTCCCGGAGCAGGGCGGAACCGGCGGCCTTGCGGCACACCTTTCTGGCCGGGCAGCCCATGTTGAGGTCGATAATATCGGCGCCGAGATCGAGATTGATGCGGGCGGCCTCGGCCATGAGCGCCGGTTCGTTGCCCAGGATCTGGGCCGCGATGGGGCCGGTCTCGCCCCGATGATCCAGGCGCCGGAGGCTCTTGCGATGGCCCCAGAGGCTGGTATCGGCGGAGACCATCTCGGAGACGGCCAGTCCGGCCCCCAGGCTGCGGCAGAGTTCCCGGAAGGGGCGGTCCGTCACCCCGGCCATGGGGGCGAGGATGAGATTATTCGCCAGGGTGATGGGGCCGATACGCAGGGGCCTTGGCTGGGTCGGGATGGCGGTTTGGCCCCCGGCCGGTAGGTCGGCGGGGTCCATCAGGACGCCGGGTCCAGCTCCCGGCGGCGGCCGGCGAGCAGGACCCAGTCCTCCTGAATCTCGGGCGGTTCCAGGTCAAACCAGGGGGCGTAGGCGGCGGCGACGGACCCGACCTGATCGTGCAACAGGCCCGACAGGGCCAGGGCACCGCCGGGGCGTACCAGAGCCGCGAGCCGAGGCGCCAGTTCGATCAGGGGACCGGCGAGGATATTGGCCACCAGATAGTCGGCCCGCTCCTCCGGCAAGCCCGAGGGCATCTCCGCAGCCGCCAGGCACTGCAGTTGGTCGGCGACGCCGTTCTCGCTGGCATTCGCTTGGGTTGCCTCCAGGGCCTGGGGGTCATGATCCACGGCCAGGGCCTGGGCCGCGCCCAGCTTGAGGGCGGCGATGGCGAGAATCCCCGAACCACAGCCATAGTCGATCAGGCGGGTCCCGGTCAGAGTGGCGCCATCAAGCCACTTCAAGCAGAGTGCCGTGGTGGCATGGTGGCCAGTGCCAAAGGCGAGACCCGGGTCCAGTTCCACGATGACCTGGTCGGGCGGCTCATCTGCCGGCCGTTCGCCGCGTGGGCAGACCCAGAGGCGCTCGCCGAAGCGGGTGGGGGCGAAGTCGTCTCGCCAGGTGTGTTCCCAGGCCTGGTCCTCGATGCGCTCGTAGCGGGGTGGTGCGGCCAGGTGCCCGGCCAGGGAGGCGATCAGGGCCTCGGCGTCCTGGCGGCTCGCCGCGTCGGGTTCAAAGAGGGTGGTCACCAGGACCTGACCCCAGAGGGGCGTGGCGCCGGGTGGTGGCTCCAGTTGGGGTTCGTCGCCGGCATCGCCCAGGGTCACGGCCAGGGCGCCGATGTTCTCCAGGGCCGCCTCGAGGAGGGTGGCGTGCTCCTGGTCGGTAGCGAGGGTGATTTGTAGCCAGGGCATGGGGATACCGCTACAGCCCCAGCTTCTTTTCCAGATAGTGGATATTGACCCCGCCGGCGCGGAAGGCGGCGTCGGTGAGGATGCGGCGCTGGAGGGGCAGGTTGGTGTGGATGCCCTCGATGACGGTCTCCCGCAGGGCATTGCTCATGCGCGCCAGGGCGGAATTACGGTCCTCGCCGTGGGCAATCAGCTTGCCAATCATGGAGTCATAGTAGGGCGGGACATAGTAGCCACTGTAAATGTGGGTCTCCATGCGGATGCCGGGCCCGCCGGGGGCGTGGAATTCCTCGATGCGGCCGGGGCAGGGGATGAAGGTGTCCGGGTGTTCGGCATTTAGGCGGCACTCGACGGCATGGCCCCGGATCTGAATGTCGTCCTGGGTGTAATGGAGCCTCTCTCCGGCGGCGATGAGGATCTGTTCCTTGACGATATCTACCCCGGTGATCATCTCGGTCACCGGATGCTCGACCTGAATCCGGGTGTTCATTTCGATGAAATAGAATTCGCCATTCTCGTAGAGAAATTCGAAGGTGCCGGCGCCGCGGTAGCCGATGCGGCGACAAGCCTCGGCGCAGCGTTCGCCGATGGTGTGGCGCTGCTCCGGCGTGATCCCCGGGGCCGGGGCCTCCTCGACCACCTTCTGGTGGCGGCGCTGCATGGAGCAGTCGCGTTCACCCAGATGGATGGCGTGGCCCTGGCTATCGGCGAGTAGCTGGAACTCGACGTGGCGGGGGTTCTCCAGATATTTCTCCATGTAAACCATGGGATTGCCGAAGGCGGCCATGGCCTCGGCCCGGGTCAGTGCGATGGCATTGAGGAGGGTAGCCTCGGCGTGAACGACCCGCATGCCCCGCCCACCGCCCCCACCCGAGGCCTTGATGATGACCGGGTAGCCAATCTCGCGGGCCAGCTTGAGGGAGCGCTTCTTGTCCTCGTCCAGCGGGCCGTCGGAGCCCGGCACGCATGGGACGCCGGCGGTCTGCATGGCGCGGATGGCGGAGACCTTGTCGCCCATGAGGCGGATGGTCTCGGGCCGGGGGCCGACGAAAATGAAGCCGCTCTTCTCCACCCGCTCGGCGAAGTCGGCGTTCTCCGATAAAAAGCCATAGCCAGGGTGAATGGCCACCGTGTCTGTGACCTCGGCGGCGCTGATGATGGCGGGGATGTTCAGATAGCTGCCCGCCGATGGGGCGGGGCCGATGCAGACGGTCTCGTCCGCCAGCAGTACGTGCTTGAGTTCGCGGTCGGCCTCCGAGTGGACGGCGACGGTCTTGATGCCGAGTTCACGGCAGGCGCGCAGGACGCGTAGCGCGATTTCCCCTCGGTTGGCGATGAGTAACTTCTCGATCATGGCAATCTGATCCGCGTCTGGGCACTGGTGGCGACGGCTGGGTCCCGGCTCGTCGGGGGCATGAGGGGAAACCGGCGCTCTTGGGCGATCGGGTCGGGTAGGTTCGCTGCCGGGGCGCGTTATTTTAGTCGATCACAAAAAGGGGTTCGTTGTATTCCACGGGTTGGCCATTCTCGACCAGGACCCGCTTGATGGTACCTGTCTTCTCGCACTCGATTTGGTTGAGGATCTTCATCGCCTCGATGATGCAGAGGGTGTCGCCAACCTTGACGCTGCTGCCTTCCTCGACGAAGGACCGGCTGCCGGGGGAGGGCGAGCGGTAGAAGGTGCCTACCATGGGCGAACGCACCAGGTTGCCCTCGGGGATGTCCACGCCCGACGAGGAAGGGTCCTGGGTTAAGTCGGGCGGGGCCAGGGCGAGGGGCGGCGATGCCGGCAGGGGGGCCGCGGGCATGTAGAGGGGCATGCCCGTGGGGTTGGCGCGGCTGATGCGCACCGATTCCTCGCCCTCCCGGATCTCGATTTCGGTGATATCGGATTGTTCCAGGAGTTCGATGAGTTTTTTGACTTTGCGGATATCCATGGGGTGTCGCGTCAGTTCTGAGTGTGGTCCCTGGCCATGCGGTCAGCGGCGGCGCGCAGGGCTAACTCGTAGCCCAAGGCCCCCAAGCCGCTGATGACACCCGCCGCCAGGTCCGAAAAATAGGAGTGGCGCCGAAAGGGCTCGCGGGCGTGGACGTTGGACAGGTGCACCTCGATGAAGGGAATGGCCACCGCCGCCAAGGCATCGCGCAGGGCGACACTGGTGTGGGTAAAGGCCGCCGGATTGAAAAGGATGAAGGTCACGCCCTGGCTGGGGGCCCGGTGAATGGCGTCGATCAATTCATGCTCGGCATTGCTCTGCCGGAAGCTGATGCTCAGGCCGAGCACCTCGGCCAACCGCCGCAGGCTCTCCTCAATGCTGGCCAGGGTCGTGCGGCCATAATGACCGGGTTCCCGGGTACCGAGCAGGTTCAGGTTGGGGCCGTTGAGCACGAGGATGGATGCCATGAACAAAAACCGGTGGGAAGGCGCCGTGGCCTGGCCACCAAAAGGGGTTGAGGACACCGGGGGTGTCTCCGGATTACTAATAACGGGATTCTCCGGATTCAGCGAGATGCTGTCCAGTTCCGCGCGATTTTATCCTTAGTTCGCCAGCGATGGGGTCCTGGGGGATTCGGCGATCAAGGGCGCCAGATGCTCGGCCAGGAATGCCTGGGTGACCTCTCCATTGTGGGCCTGGATCCGCCGGCCCTGGCGGTCGAAAATCACCGTGAAGGGCAGGCCTTCCAGCCGATTGCCGAGGCGGCGGGACAGCTCCACGGCCTCGGTCCCGCCCAGCAGGATCGGGTACTTGACCGGATTATTCGCCAGATAGCGGGCCACCTCCTCCTGGGTGTCAATGGCGATCCCGATCACCCGTACCTGGTCGCTCGCCGCGTGCGCCTCCTGGAGGAAGGGTATCCCGCTCAGACAGGGCAGGCACCAGGTGGCCCAGAAACTCAGGATCACCACCTTGCCGGCCCAGGCGGAACTCGCAACCTCCCGGCCATCCAGGTCCCGCAGGCTAAAGGCGGGCAGGTGCCGGAGGGGGTCCTGGGCATTTTTGGGGAGACCGGGCAAGGACCGGCTGGCGGCTTTCTCATCACTCCACCAGGTCTGACCCAGGATGGCGATCAGGATGCTGATGGCCCCGGCCAGGACGGTCACCAGCACGAACTTTCCCGTCTTCAAGGGCGCAGGCCCTGCAAATGGCTGGTGAACTCGGCGGCGGGCATGAAGCCAACCAGGCGCCGGTCGCGCCGTTCCTGGCCCTGGGGATCGAAAAAGAGGATGGCGGGCGGGCCTGGAATGCCGAAGCGCCCCTGCATCAAGGCCTGGTCCTCCTCATCGTTGGCCGTGACATCCGCCTGAAGCAGGACGAAGCGGGCCATCTCGGCGGCGACGGCGGGGTCGGAGAAGGTGTAGCGCTCCATCTCCTTGCAGGACACGCACCAGTCGGCATAAAAGTCCAGCAGGACCGGACGGCCGCTGGCCTGGGCGGCGGCGATTTCCCGCTCCAGGTCTGCCACCCCCTTGATGGCCTTGAAACTCGCGTGGGGGGCAGCGCCTGGTGGGCTGGTGCCTCCTGGCCCGAATCCAAGGCCACGCAGGGGCTGGAGGGTGTCCTTGCCTCCCGCCGCCGCCCCCACCAGCATGAGGGCGCCATAGACCAGAGTGACCAGCCCCAGGCCTTTCCACAGCTTGCGCCAGCCGCTGGCCTCGGTGGGCAACTGGTGCAGGGCGCCCATGTAGATGGCGGAACAGATTAGCAAGGCGCCCCACAGCAGCATGGCGACACTGGGCGCCAGCAGCCGTTCCAGGAGGAGGATGGCCACCCCGAGCAGGGCAACGCCGAAGATCGCCTTGACCGCCTCCATCCAGGCGCCGGCCCGGGGCAGCAGCTTGCCCGCCGAAGTGCCGATCGCCAGGAGCGGCGCCCCCATACCCAGGCCCATGGCAAAGAGGGCGGCGAAGCCCAGGAAGGCGTCGCCGGACTGGCTGATGAAGATGAGGGCGCCCGCCAGGGGTGGTGCCACGCAGGGACCCACGATCAGGGCAGACAGGACGCCCATGATGGCTACCCCGATCAGGTGCCCTCCCTGCTGGCGCTGACTGAAGGCGGCGATCCGGGTCTGGAGGTTGGAGGGTAATTGCAGGTCGTAGAAGCCAAACATGGACAGGGCCAGGGCGACGAAGACCAGGGCGAACAGGGAGAGTATCCAGGGGTCCTGGAAGGCGGCCTGAAGGTTGGCGCCACCCAGGCCCGCCAGCAGGCCGGCGATGGCATAGGTCAGGGACATGGCCAGGACATAGGTCAGGGACATCCAGAAGGCCTTGCGGGTGGAGAGGCCCGGGCCATGGCCGGCGATGATGCCGGACAGGATGGGAATCATGGGAAAGACGCAGGGCGTCAGGGCCAGGAGCAGGCCGAAACCGAAGAAGAGGGCAAGGGCCGCCCAGACGTTGCCGCTGGCCAGAGTGGCGGCAATGCGGTCCTGTTCAGAGATGGGGGCACTGGGCTGGGGGCTGGGGCCGGTCGCCGTCCGGGGTGGGGTGGCCGGCGCGGTGGAGATCGGGCTTGCGGTCAGGTCAGCCTTGGCGAGTCTGGCTGCTGGCGCCGTTTGGGGCTCGCCGCCGGGGGCTACCGCGGTCAGGGCCGCTCCGGCCGCCGCGGGTAGGGCCAGTTCGATCCGCTCCTTGCGGGGGGGGTAGCAGACGCCGATATCGGCGCATCCCTGGAATTTGGCAACCAGGGTGATGGTCGTCGCCGCCGTATCACCCCGCTGAATGGGCAGGTCCAGGTCGATGCGTTCCCGATAGAGGGCCACGTCCCCCAGGCTGCCATCGGGCCTGACGGCATTCTTCACCCATTCGGCGGGCGGCAGCTCGAAATGGCCGATGCTGATGCCCGCGGGCCCCTCCAGGCCGAGGGCCAACTTGTCACGGTAGAGATAAGTGCCCTCGGCGATGGTCCAGGTGAGGCGCAGGCGATCCGGACCTATCACCTCGGCGGCGAGGCGGAAGGCCTCCTCGGCCGGGAGTAGGGCCTGATCCTCGGTCGGCGCGGTGAGGCCCAGGGACTGGGTCAGGGCTGATTTATTGCTGGGAGCCAAAGGTTTGGCTTTGTCCACCGCCCCGCCGTCGCTGGCCAGGGGTGGAAGCTCAAGGGCCAGCGTCTGACGGTGCGGGGGGTAACAGAGGCCAGCGTCGGCGCAGCCCTGGGAGCTGACCTCCAGGCTCAGGCGGGTGCCCCCCCCGGTTTTCCGCTCGATGGGCAGCCCCACCACTACCGCGCCACGCAGAATCTCGACCTCGCCGAAAAATTCGTCCTGGCGCTTCTCGCCCGCGGGAAGACGCGGTTCGCCCGTCCGGATGCCCTCCGTCAGGCTGCGAAACTTGAACTTATTCCGGTAAAGATAGTAGCCCTCGGCCACCGACCAGTTCAGGACCAGGGTGTTCGGCCCCTCGGCTACCGCCACGACCGGGAAGGCCTCTTCTGGCAACAGAAATTCCTCCTCTGCTCGGGGCGTGGCTGTGGCGCACAGCGCCAGGATCAAGAGCAGGCAGAGGCGGGGGAAGTGGCGTTGGTACATGTAATAACCCAGTTAAGGTAGTCGGGTAGGCTATGGCTGATCGAGACCGCCATAATCTCCGGGAGGTCGTAGGGATGCAACTCGCGCAACCGCGCCGCCAGTTCCGGAAAACGGGAGGCGGTGGTTTTAATCAGCAGCAGGACCTCGGCGTCGCATTGCATCCTGCCCTGCCAGACATAAATGGACCTTACCCCCGGCAGGAGGTTCACGCAGGCCGCCAGCCCTTCGCCGACCAGGGTCTCGGCGAGGGCAAGGCCCACGGACTCGTCCGGGCAGGTGCAGTAGGCCAGAAGGACGTCATCGGTCATGCTTTGATACCCCGCGAGGGCTGGTGGGGACCTGGCGGCCGGTCCGCGCCTGATTGACCAAAGTCAGGGTGCCGGTCGTGGGCCAAAAGATCGCGAAATGTTACCCTTAAGGAAGCGCTGAAGTATGTTCCCATTCCTCCCCGTCAGTTACGGCGGCCATTTTTTTCAGTACCCGAGTCCCAATTTGACCGATTTAGGGCTTTTTTTGGCCCTCCTGACGGCCCCTTTGCCCC
>JBASIS010000172.1:0-6050 GCA_049654905.1 Chromatiaceae bacterium | reverse complement strand
TCAATTCGCTATCGGCTGAAACCATATTTATATTTCCAAATAAAATTGCATGGAGGCAAATAATCGTGTATCTTAAGATTTTTCGCATTATAAATCAAGAGGTTATTTACTAGACAGTCTCTTAGAGGTTTTCCGCGGTTGCTCGTCGCCTTCCGGCTGTGGAATCGTCACCTGGAGGTTCGAGACGCCATGCCGGCGCAGGCAGTGATCCAGGCCGGAACGCAAGACAGCGGGATTGAGGAATTCGCGCGTCACCGCCAACAGATCATCCAGGGGCAGGAGCAAAGTTTTACGCAACGCGATGACCACTAATTCTTGGGCGGGTATTAGGGTCGTGTGCAGACGATGAGGACGAGGTGAGGCATCCTGACCGTTATCACGGCGCCGCCATTGGCGCACCGTGGCGCGATTCAGGTGGTACTCGCGGGCCAGTTCGCGTTCCGACTTCATGGATTCCCGCAGTTCCTGGCGAATAGCCGGGGTGGTGCGCGCGTTCTTATGCAGGTTCAGATTCATCGTGGGCCGGTCTCCGGGCGGATCGTTGCGACGTCGTGCGTGCCTCTGCTCTCAAGAGGCGCAGCACCTCCCTGGCTAAGAATAACGGATAACTCTGTCTAGGTATATAATCACACGGGATCTATCACCCCTATGCTCGCCTGGATCGATCGCCTGCCCATCGCCCTCTTCGTCGTTGCCGCCCTGACTCTGGGGCTCGCGCCCTTCTTGCACGAACCCCACATCTGGGAAAAGCTCAAGATGCTGGCCACGAGTGAATTGGCCCGCCCGATCGACATCTTTGATCTGATCCCGCACGCCACCCCCTGGGTCCTGCTGGACATCAAGGTCGCCCGTTCCGTCCGGACCCGCTGAAGTGGCACGGCTGCAACAGCGGTTTGCCGGGCCACGGATAAAGCCCGGAGCCGCGCTGAGATCCCATCCGCACGCCGGAACCCTTACGTTCAACTTTTTGGTTGAACGAACCCCGCCCTTCTGCCAGACTTAGCTCACGGCACTATTGCGACCAGGAATTGGCGGCAGACGACCATGGATAGCTTCATCCAGACCCATGAGGCGACCCTCCGTCTTGGGCCTTTTTTGGCATCTTCACCGCCATGGCCCTCCGGAAGTGGCGCGCCCCGCGGCGGGCACTTGGGCATGACCATCGGTATCGCAGACCACCGCGACCCGCGCGAGGTGGCCGCCCTGCCGGGCATGCTGGCAACGAGTTGGCCGAGCGCACCTTGGTGGCAAACCAGGTGCTGGTATTTTGAGCCCCGAGCGGTCCTGTCGCATCCTCGAACCAAGGTATCTCCATGAGCCAGATTACGGTCATCTCCAAGCAGCCCCCTGGCGGGCGCTGCTCCCTCTACCTGCGTTACGCGCAGACGCTGCACCAGGCCTTGGGTTTTCGGTCCGAGGTACGGTTTTGCGACGGCAGCGCCACCGTGCCGCCGCCCGCAATGCTTGTCGGCGAGATGCTCGTCACACCATCCGACGGGGTCATCCTGTCCCCCGAGGATATCGCGGACAGCCTGAGCGATCGGCTCGACGAGACTCAAGTCGCCGACCTGCGTCAGCTTCTGGAGGCGACCCAGGAGCAGTGGATGGAGGAATGGAGCCATGCCTGAGGGTCAAGGCCCATCCCTTCGCAGCGTGCTCGTCGATATTGGCCGAGTCCCGGGCCTTGGCCACCGACATCCCGCTCCATGGCACGCTTTTAGGAGTTTCGCGGCCTGGCGGCGGCTGAACCGGTCCGGCATCGGGCCGAGTACCCGGTTGGGCGGAGGAGGCGCCTACCACGAGCAATCCCGTCCAAGGGCAACGCCCCATACGCGGCACGGCTGCCCCGCCCGCCACGCGCGGGGCGACGGCCTTGCCCCTGACCTGGCCCTCGCGGGTGGTATCAACTGGCCCGGATATCTGCGCTGCGCCGTGCCATCCGCGAGCCTACCGGCTTCCCCATGCCCGGCTTCACGGCCGTCATGCCCACGCTGCCCTTGAGCCTCGCGGCGACGGAGGACCTGGTGGCCTACCTGACGACTTTAAGTTAAGCAGACCATACCACCCAAGAGTCGCCGACCACCCCATCGGCAGGGAGTGGCTGGCGAACACTGACCTTCGCGCCAATCCCATCCGCTACGGAGTGACCCCCATGACAACCCACGAAAGCGCCCTCGCCACCCGCTGCGTTCACGCCGGGGAGCTAGACGATGCCCATGGCAGCCCACACACGCCGGTCTACACCACGACGACCTTCAAGTTCCCCTGCACCGCCGACATCCTGGACGTGGTGGAAGGGCGTAAGGCGGGCGCGCTCTACAGCCGCTATGGGTTGAACCCGACGATCCAGGCCTTGGAGGCCAAGCTCGCCGCGATCGAGGGCGCCGAGGCTGCACTGGCCTTTCCCTCGGGCATGGCGGCCGAGGCTGCGGTGTTCCTAACCCACGGACGCGCCGGCATCGTCTGCATCGGTGATGCCTACGGTGGCACCCTGGAACTGATCGGCCAGCAACTCCCCCTGCTCGGAATCCCCACCCATTTCCTCTTGGGCGACGAATTGGATCGCCTCGAAGGCCTTCTAGCGCAAGGGCCTCGGCTAGTGTTCCTGGAGACCCCCAGCAACCCCACGCTAGAAGTCTTCGACATCGCCGCCATCGCAGCCCAAGCCCATGCCCAAGGAGCGCTGCTGGTGGTGGACAACACCTTCGCCTCCCCGGTCAATCAGCAGCCCCTGGCCCTCGGCGCCGATCTGGTGGTGCACAGTGCCACCAAGTACCTGGGGGGCCACAGCGACCTCACGGCGGGCGCACTCATGGGGGCGAAGGCGCTGTTGGACGCGGTCTGGCCCTGGCGCAAGAACCTGGGCTCAACCCCGGCCCCGGAGACCGCCGCCCTGTTGGCCCGCAGCCTGCGCACCCTGGTGGTGCGAGTGCGTCACCAGAACGCCTCGGCGCTGGCCGTCGCTCGAGCCCTGGAGGCCCATCCACGAGTGGCGCGCGTCCTCTACCCGGGGCTGGAGTCGTTCCCCGGCCATGCCCTGGCGGCGCGCCAGATGACGGGCTTCGGGGGCATGCTGACCATTGTGGTGGCGGGCGATGGGGCGTCGGCCACCGCAGTGGTGGATCGCCTCGCGTTGTTCGCTATCGCCCCCAGCCTTGGCGGCGCCGAAAGCCTCGTTACCCAGCCCCTGACCACCACCCACCATGGGCTTACCCCAGAGGATCGCACCCGGCGTGGGATCGAGGATGCCATGATCCGCCTGTCGATCGGACTGGAAGCCACCCAAGACCTGATCGACGACTTGGCTCAGGCTCTGCGATGAATCCCCCCATCTACATTGACTACAACGCCACCACCCCGGTGGCGCCCGAGGTGGCGGAGGCCATGCTGCCGTACCTGCGGGAGCACTTCGGCAATCCGTCCTCCGCCCACCCCTACGGCCGGCGAGCCCAGGAGGCGGTAGTGCGGGCACGGGGACAGATCGCCGCCTTGATCGGGACCCAAGCCGGGGAGCTCGTCTTCACCGGTTGCGCCACCGAAGCCAACAACCTGGCGATCATGGGAGTGGCTCGGGCCCTGCGGGGCAGCGGCAGACACCTGATCACCAGCGCTGTCGAGCATCCGGCGGTCGCCCGGCCCATGGCGCACCTGCGGGACCAGGGATGGGACGTCACGGTGCTGACCGTTGACGAGTATGGACGGGTGTCGCCCGATGAGCTCGCCCGTGCGTTGCGGGACGAAACCCTTTTGGTGTCGGTGATGCACGCCAACAACGAGGTCGGCACCCTGCAGCCCATCGCCGAGCTGGCGGCGCTGGCCCACGCACGCGGGGCACTGTTTCATACCGATGCCGCCCAGTCCGTCGGCAAGATAGGGGTCAATGTGGACGCCCTCGGCGTGGACCTACTCACCATCGCCGGGCACAAGCTCTATGCCCCCAAGGGGGTGGGAGCGCTCTACATTCGCGCCGGTACCCCCATCGCTCCGATCTTTTTTGGGGCTGGGCACGAGCAGGGCCTGCGCCCCGGCACCGAGAACGTGCCGCATATTGTCGGACTGGGGGCAGCAGCGGAGTTGGCTCAAAGCCGGCTTGCCGCCAGCGCCGGGCGCCTGAAAGAGCGGCGCGACGAGCTGCACCGGCGGCTCGCGGCTGCGGTCCCCGGCCTAGCCCTCAACGGCCACGCCGAGGAGCGACTGCCCAATACCCTCCACTGTTCCTTCCCCGGTGTGAGCGGTCGGGATCTGCTGGCCCACACACCGGCGATAGCTGCCTCGGTGGGCTCCGCCTGTCACGAAGAGGGGGATACCGTCAGCGGGGTGCTGGGAGCCATGGGCATACCCGCGGGGCGGGCGGCGGGAGCGGTGCGTCTGAGCATCGGCGAGCCCACCTCGGACGCGGATATCGCTACTGCGGCGGATGCCCTGATTGCGACCTGGCGCACCCTGATCGCCCACTGAAATAGGCGGGAGAAAATCAACAGGGTTAATCCAGAAAAGCCGATGCTCTCTTTGCGGGTCATGGACCAGACCCACGAGGATCTGAGGCGCCAAGGCGTCGTACCGGACAGGGTCTTTACCTTCCGTGGTCCTTCCTATTGTCGGGATGGCTGTTTGTTAAACGCATATTACCCTTAGCCAGGATTTAGTATGAGTGGCAATAACAGAGCCAGATCCCAAAGATTTTTTCGTGGAGAGTACATGATGTTTACACCTCTTAGGTTTCAATCCGCCTTGGCTGCTGGTGGGGTTGCGCTCATGCCTTTTGTACTAATGCAGTTCACTTTCCCCCATCGTGAACAGTTGATCAACATCAATGATTTCGCCAATGGATACGATGTTGCGAGCCTATTGCTGGTTGGGGTTATGTTATTGACCACTCTATTACACTTCTTTCTAATTACAAAAATATCCCTGGAGCTTTTGCTGTGGTCTTGCAAGAGTGATGAGCTAAAGATTTTTTTGTCCGACCCGGGATTGAATGTTGGTATTTTTTCCCCTATTGTCGCCTTAGGCATGACTGTTAATGTTCTCCTGGGTCCCGTTGCCTTCTTTTTCCCGGATTTTTCAAGACATGTACCCCTATTGGTTAGCCATGGCATTTACCTCTATGCCTTGTTGTTTCTAACACTGGGGTATATTTCGGCATCCATCGGAAAAACCTGGATTTTTCGTGACGGAAAAATCGTGGCTTTTAACTACAACTGGCTACTTGATGTATTTGCCTGGGGAATGATTGCCCTCGCCGGATCGGGGATCACGATGGCGACGACGGATACTCAGGTCGCAAGGGCCGCTAGCATCCTAACGCTGATAGCAATCAGCATCGGTCTCTTTATATACGGAATCAAGGGGATGTATCTATTGGTTTCACAGATGAGTCATGGCGCAAACCTGGCTGAACCCCTGAAGCCCGCTCATTTCATTATCGTTCCCATCAATTGCTTATTCGCCATAGCGATCTACAAGATCGCGGGCTATACCGATAAGACGCTCGGGGTTGATATTTCGTCTATTGCATTTGCCTCGGTTATGATTTTATTCTCCCTCGCCCTATGCTGGATGTTGTTTTGCATCCTTGTTTTTAAGGATTGGTTCCTCCACCAATTCACCAAACCAGATTTTTACCCAAGCCAGTGGGGCTTGGTTTGCGTATTAGTCGGGCTCGAAGTATTGGCCGTATATAGCCATGTAAATTATTATCAATCATACATGCTGCTTGGTTTTTCGTATCTGAGCATTGTATTGGCGGTTGCGATCTATACGTTCGTCTACTTGAAATTCATCGGCGTCATCAAGCCCATTAATAGTGAATCCGCGGTTGGGTCATGAAAGGGCACGTGAGAGGGCATGAGG
Source organism: Chromatiaceae bacterium (assembly GCA_049654905.1). GTDB lineage: Bacteria > Pseudomonadota > Gammaproteobacteria > Chromatiales > Chromatiaceae > M0108. Next base: position 197 of record JBASIS010000172.1, on the reverse strand, counting down.
GGCACATGCGAGCACGGGGCCAAAATGCCCGTCCGGACCGGTCGGGGGTAAGGTGACAGACCCAGCTACCTGTCAAGCCCCGGGAGATTATTAATCTCCGAAACGAATAGCTCAGGCTGCTTGACCCGCCACTGTTCCAGGGCTTCCACGGGGCAAACATGACCCAGGGCCCGCTGTGGCAGGTGGTGATTATAGAC
>JBASIS010000171.1:0-13632 GCA_049654905.1 Chromatiaceae bacterium | reverse complement strand
AGGCTGAGGGGTACGAGGGTTCGGCAAGCCCCGGAGGCTAAAGCGAGTGCGGATTCTAACAGAAACGCCGCCCCGGGCTGGCTGGGAGCGAGGGCGAGACATAGGAACAGCCACTATTAGGCCAGCTAAAGCGGGGGCGGCGGTAGGAATCGCGACGAAAAGCGCGGGGCGCCGCTAACGCCTTACCCCGCGACGGGAAGGACAGCTGTCAGCGTCGCAGCATGAGAGTCTCGATGATCAACAGCACCACCGAGATGACATTGGCGATCAGGGCGCCGCCGCTCAGGGAGACGATGCTAGCGGTCACCCCAGGCGTCAGCCCGGTTTGCGCGATATGGGCCGCCCCCGTCCAGACGATCACGGCGGCGATGAGTTGCAACATGGCCGCCAGGCTGGTGGCCAGGAGTACGGCCCCCATCTGGCTGCGGTCGCCAAACTTGAGCACGGTGGCGATGGCGTTCACCACCAGGGTGGCGAAGAGTTGCCAGGCATCGTGGTGCGCTGGATTGTCCACATCGCCGATAAAGAAGCCAAAATTGAGGGTCAGGGACAGAATGATAAAGAAGGCGAAGACCACCTTTTCCGGATTCATGGCGGGCGATCAGAGGAAGGAAAAGCTGACATCGAAGAGGCGCTCCACGGCCGTGATCTGGCGTTTGTCGGCCAGGAAGAGGACCACCCGGTCCTCCGGCTCGATGCGGCTGTCGTGGTGGGGGAAGATGATCTGGCTCTGGCGGGCGATGACGCCGATGCTAACCCCGGGGGGCAGCGCTAATTTGGCAATGGGGCGGCCAATGACGCGGGAGGATTTGCTGTCGCCATGGACGGTGAGCTCAATGGCCTCGGCGGCGCCACGCCGGAGGGAATAAACCGCCTCCACGTCACCACGGCGAATATGGGTGAGCAGGGCGCCGATGGTGACCTGGGCCGGCGAGACGGCAATATCGATGGTGGTGTCCTGCACCAAATCCACGTAGCTGGGGCTGTTGACGATGGCGATGGTCTTGCGCACTCCCAGCCGCTTGGCCAGGGTCGCCGAAAGAATATTGGCCTCTTCGTCGTTGGTCAGGGCGCAGAAGACGTCGGTGTTGGCGATGTCCTGTCGCTGCAGCAGGTCGGCGTCGCCAGCGTCGCCGCGCAGGACGACGATGCCCTCCTTGAGGGTCTCGACCAGATAGTGGTAGCGCCCGGCATCGCGCTCGATGATGGTGACCCGGTGATTCGCCGCGATGCGCTCCGCCAATTGGGTGCCGATATTACCGCCCCCGGCGATGATGACTTGGCGATAAGGTGCCTGGGATTGGTGGAAGGCGCCGACGAAGCGGGGAATGTCGAGGCTGGCGGCCAGGAAGAAGATCTCGTCATTGACCTCGATGCGGGTCGCACCCTCCGGCATGATGACCTGGCCACGCCGGAAAATGGCTACCACTCGGCACTCCGCGTCGGGGACCCGGCTCGGCAGGACGAGCAGTGACCGTCCCACCATGGGGCTACCCAATTGCGCCCGCACCGCTACCAGTTGCGCCCGGCCGTCCAGAAAATCGAGGATCTGGAGGCAGCCCGGCTGCTCGATGAGGTGAAAAATGAAAATGGTAACCAGCCGTTCGGGGCTAACGATGTAGTCGATGGGGATGGCCTTGGCAGAGAAGAGCTCGGGGTAGGCGAGATAGTTGGGGTCCCGGACCCGCGCCAGCCGCGTCGGGGTGCGAAACAGGGTATAGGCGAGATGGCAGGCGATCATGTTGGTCTCGTCACTGTTGGTGACGGCCAGGATGAGGTCGGCGTGCTCGATACCGGCCTCGATCAGTACCTCCGGGTGGGCGGCATAACCGGTGACCGTGCGCAGGTCAAGACGTTCCTGGAGGAGTTGCAACAGTTGGGGGTCGCGATCGACGACCGTGATGTCGTTATCCTCGCTGGCGAGGCTATGGGCGACCGTGCGGCCAACCTGGCCAGCACCGAGGATGACGATTTTCATGATCTGTTAGCCCCGATTCCGCGGCATGGCGGGTATCAATGCCGCCAGTAGGCCGGCAGGAAGAGGATCAGCAGGGTGAAGATTTCCAGCCGGCCCAGCAGCATGGCGAAGGAGCCCAGCCATTTGACCGTGTCATTCACTTCGGCGTAGGTGACGGCGACCTTGCCCAGACCCGGTCCACAAAGATTAATGGTGGCCTGCACGGCGCCGAAGGCCGAGACGAAGTCCAGACCCGCTCCCATCATGGCGATGGTCAACAGCAGGGTGCTGGAGATGTAGAGGACATAGAAGCCCCAGACCGAGAACATAATCTGATCCGAGACAGATCGCCGGCCCAGTTTGATGGGGCTTATGGCCTGGGGATGGGCGAGCAGAAAGAGCTGGCGCAGGCCGAGTTTGCCCAACAACTGGATACGCACGACCTTGATCCCCCCCGCTGTTGATCCAGCGCAGCCACCTATAAAGGACAGGGTCACCAGGACCAGGGGCAGATAGAGGGGCCAGTCGGCGAAGACCGCGGTCGTAAAGCCGGTACTGGTCAAGATGGAAGCCACCTGAAAGGCGCCATGGCGCAGGGCCTGCCAGCCATTGTCGTAAGTCCCGGTCAGGGCCAGGGTGGCGGCGACGAAGAGGGACGAAAACAGGAAGATGAGACCAAAGGCCCGCACCTCCGAATCCCGGAGCAGAGGCCAGAGTGACCGGCGTTGCCAGACCAGAAAATGGACGGCGAAATTGGCCCCCCCGGCGAGCATGAAAAAGATGGCGATGCCGTCGAGTAGGGGGCTGTTCCAATAGCCGAAGCTGGCGTCATGGGTGGAGAAGCCGCCGGTCCCAACCGCCGCGTAAGAATGGCCGATGGCGTCGAACAGGCTCATGCCCGCGCCCCAAAAGGCCAGGGCGCAAGCCGCTGTCAGGGCGAAATAGACCAGCCAGAGGGAGCGGGCCGTTTCGGCGATCCGTGGCGTCAACTTTTCGTTCTTGGTGACCCCCGAGGTCTCCGCCCGATAGAGTTGCATGCCGCCGACGCCCAGCATGGGCAGAACGGCGACGGCCAGGACCACGATGCCCATGCCGCCCAGAAAATTGAGTTGCTGACGGTGGTACTGGATAGAGGGTGGCAGTTGGTCGATACCACTGGCGATGACCGTGGCGCCCGTGGTGGTGAATCCGGAGATAGACTCGAAGACCGCGTCCGTCAGGCTCCAATGCAGGCCGATCATGAACGGCAAGGCACCGACCACACCAAGGAGCACCCAGAAGAGGGTGACCACCAGGAACCCATCTCGCACCGAGAGTTCTTGGTGCGCATGCCAATTAGGTAGCCAGAGGAGAGTCCCCGCCACCAGAGTCAGGAGAAACGAGATATAAAAGATCCCCTCCTGGCCATCGCCATAGAAATAGGCAATGCCAATCGAGGGCAGGAAATTTAGGCTATAGAGCACCAATAAGATGCCGAATAGCCGGATAATGGCGCGCCAATGCATGAAGGTCGAAGACCGCGGAGAGATGTTTCCAGAATGCATACCCGCCTTCGCGGCGGTAGCCAGGACCGGCCTAAGCCCTATACCGGGTCCCCTAGCTCAAGCAGGCTGAAAGGATTATCGAGGCCCTCCCCAGGGAGGTCATATAAAAATTATATAAAAATTTAATGAAATTTTTACACCCCGAGTTTGGTAACCAGGGCAATATATAAACATTATATAAAAATTAACCCCGCGACTTATGCCGGTGCGATCCTTGCCTCAACCGACTTTTCCTCTCCGGCCATCCTACCCTACGAGCCTCGCCCCCCAGCGCGGGCATCCCTGATGCCCTATCTTTTTGCCGTAATGGTGGTGGCGGTTACGGTCGCCCTCGCCTTTCTTCTGCCCTGGCTTTTCCCCCATGCCAGCCGGTCCCTCCTCTTTCTGACCGGGGTGCTGGTGGTCTCCTCCCGCGCCAGCCTTGGCCCCTCCCTGCTTGCCAGTTTCCTGAGCTTCCTCGCCTTCAACTTCTTCTTCACCGAGCCCTATCACACCTTTAAGGTGGCGGATGATGGGGACGTGACGACCCTGTTCTTCTTTCTGCTGGTGTCGGCCATCTCCGGCAATTTGGCCTCCCGCATGCGCCAGGAGATGGCCGAGCGCCGGGCCTCCCTGGCGCGCATTTCGAACCTCTACGATTTCAGCCGCCGTCTCGCCTCCGCCATGGGCACGGAGGAGGTACTGGATGCCTTGGCCGATCAACTGGCTCTGGTGCAGCCCGGGGCGGAGGGCACCCTGCGCATCCTGATCGCCGAGGGCAAGGAACCGCCCAAAGAGCGCCGCGGACGGGGTGACGACCGGCTGCTAGCCCCGGAGGACCTGATGACCGTCTGGAATCAGGTGGGACGTAACCCTGTGGTGAGAGGCGACTGGGTCATCCACCCCCTGGCGACCGACAGAGGCACTATCGGTCTGGTGGCCCTGACGGGTGAGCCCGATCCGGACCGGTTCGAATCGCTGCGCAGCCTGTGCGACCAGGCGGCCATGGCCCTGGATCGTATCCGGCTGGCGGCGGATCTGGAACAGGCCAAGCTGATCTCGGAGACCGAGCAGTTGCGCTCGGCCCTGCTCTCTTCCGTCTCCCACGATCTGCGCACCCCCCTGGCTTCCATCATCGGCTCGGCCACCAGCCTGCTGGAGTATGGCGAGGCCTTCAGCCCCGGGGATCGCCGGGAGCTCCTGGCCACGGTCGCCGCCGAGGCCCAGCGCCTGGATCGCCATATCCAAAACCTGCTGGACATGACCCGCCTGGGTCAGGGCAAGCTGAGCCTGCACCGGGATTGGGTGGATCTGCACGACATCATCGCCAGCGCCATCGCCCGGCTCACGGACGTCCTCGGGGGTTTGCGGGTGGAGGTCCAGATCCCGGATGACCTGCCCCTGCTTTGGGTCCACGGTTCCCTGATCGAGCAAGCCCTGATCAATCTGCTGGACAACGCCGCGCGGTTTTCCCCCGAACAGGGACTTATTGGTATCCAGGCCGAGCGGGCCGGGGACGAGGTCTGGATCGAGGTGCGTGATCAGGGCCCTGGCATCCCGGAGAGCGAACGAGAAACGGTGTTTGACATGTTCTATTCGGTACGGCGCGGCGATCGTGACAACCGCGTCGGCAGCGGCCTGGGCCTGGCTATCTGCCGGGGCATGATCGGCGCCCACGGCGGCCAGGTCCGGGCCCTGCCGGGCGCGGCGGGATGGGGCACCCGGATGCGGCTCAGCCTGCCCCTGGCCAGTCCGGAGGCCAAGCCATGACCGCACTGAAGGAAGGTGCCGAGACCCTGCTGATCGTCGAGGACGAGGCCCAGATCCGCAAATTCGTGCGCATCAGCCTGGAAGCTCAGGGCTACCGGGTGTGGGAGGCGCGCCTCGGCGAGGAAGGCCTCAACCTCTGCGCGGCCACGCCCCCCCATCTGGTGATCCTGGACCTGGGGCTGCCTGACGTCGATGGCCTGGATTTCATCCGTCGCCTGCGGGCCTGGTCGGCCATTCCCATCCTGGTCCTGTCGGTACGGGCCTCGGAGACCGAGAAGATTCAGGCCCTGGACGCGGGCGCCAACGACTATGTCACCAAGCCCTTTGGCATCGGCGAACTCATGGCGCGGGTCCGGGTGCTGCTGCGCAAGGAAGAGCGCCAGGCGGCGGCCTCGGCCCTCTTCGAATCACCCGGGTTGCGGGTGGATCTGGGGCGGCGCGAGGTCATGGTCGATGGCGCCCCGGTGCCCCTGTCACGCAAGGAATTCGCCCTCCTCGCCCTCCTCGTGGCCAGCCAGGGCCAGGTCCTGACCCATGAGCAAATCCTCCGCGAGGTCTGGGGCAGCGGCCACCAGGAGGACACCCACTACCTGCGCGTCCTCGTCGGTCATCTGCGGCAAAAAATGGGCGACGACCCCATGCATCCGCGCTTCATCCTGACGGTCCAGGGCATCGGCTATCGGTTGGCGGTCTGACGATCGTCAGCCCCTCTTGCCAAGCCTCTCGGCCCTGCCTGAAGCCACCCACCCTCTGAACTTGCGGCCCTCATCCACCCATGGCAAGAAAAATCTCGCGATCGACCAAGCGTTTGCTCCTCTTCGTGGCCGCCCTGCCGGCCACGCTCGTCATCATGGCCCTGATTTATATGACGGGCATGGAACATTTCGAGGGGTCACCCCGCACCTTTCTGGAAAGCCTGCAATGGGCGTCTGAAACCTTGACCACCACCGGCTATGGCAACGATAGCCATTGGCAACACCCGGTCTTTGCGCTCTTCGTCATCCTGGGCCAAATCATGGGGCAGTTTCTGGTCTTTCTGATTTTCCCTATTTTCCTGTTGCCCTACCTGGAGGAACGATTCCAGACGCGCCTGCCACGCCAGTTGCCGGCCATGGCGGGCAAGGTCCTCTTTTACCGTCATGGCCCGGCCATCGAATCCCTGCTCGTGGAATTTCAGCGCTCCGGAACGCCCTTCGTCATCTACGAAGAAGACATGCAATTGGCGCAAACCCTGCGGGATCGCAAATTTAGCGTGGTTTTTGGCAAACTGGGCCAAGACCCCTCGGTGCTGGCCAACGTCAAGGACGCCCGGGCGGTCGTGACCCTGGGTAATGATCACGCCAACGCCACCTGTACCATTCTGGCGCGCGAGGCGGGTTTTACGGGCCAGATCTTCGCACTGGCCCGGGAACCCCTCTATCGGGCGCCCATGCTGCGGCTCGGCGCCACCGATGTCTTCACGCCCGCCCACGTGCTGGGCGGTGCCCTCGCCTCGCGGGCCAGCCTGCGCATCAGCCCGCCCGCCGAGGGCATGCATCTCCTCGGCACCACCATCGGGCTCACCGAGTTTCGCATTCGCCCCGACAGCCCCCTAGCCGAAAAAAGGCTTGGGGAACTGCATCTCCGCCACCAACACGGCGTATCCGTCATTGGACAGTGGCATGGCGGCGCCTTCACGACGACTCAAGGCCCGGAAACCCTGCTCAGGGCCGGGGCCATTCTGATCGTGGTGGGCCCCCTCGCCAATCTGGAGAAAGTCGAACGGATGGCCATGCCGATCCGACGCTCCGGGCCGATCGTCGTCGCGGGTTACGGCGCCGTCGGCTTCAAAGTCGCGCAGATGCTACAAGATGTCGGGGAGACCTGCACCGTCATCGACATCCGGCTAACCGCCGGGGTTGATGTCGTGGGCAACATACTCGAATTCGCCACGCTCAAGCAGGCCCGGGTGCGCGAGGCCAGCGCCATCATCCTGGCCCTGAGCGATGACAGCGAGGCCATCTTTGCCACTGCGGCGGTCCGCGACTATGCCCCGGAAGTGCCCTTGATCGTCCGCGTCAGCCGCACCCATAACACCGAGCGGATGTACCGTTCCGGCGCCGACTTCGCCATCTCGGAAGGCGAGGTGGCGGGCAAGATTCTGGCCTATCACCTGCTCGACGAGCAATTAGTACCCGTTGAGAACGGTATCAGAATCACCCGGCTGGGCGTCGGTAACCTGGCAGGCTGGCATCCCTGGCGGACCGAGGTGCGTGAAAGGTCCGGCGCGAACATCATCGCCATTGAACGGGGCGGGCAGGCACTGATGGAATTTGCCAAGGATTTCCAGATCCGTCCGGACGACGCGCTCCTCGTCTGTGGCACCATCCAGGATCTGGATCGTTTTCAGCGCGAATTTCAAACCGCGCCCCTGGCGGCACCCCACACCTAAGTCTCGACTAAATCCGTTACCCGGTCCCTAAACTCACGGCATCCTCGCGGAGGACAACCACACGATGAATAACCGACCCCTGATTCGCGTCCGCGAGGTCATGAAGCCCCATTTCGACCAGGTCGATGGCATGGCGACGGTGGCCGCCGCCCTGGAGGCCATGCGCCACATCGATACCAAAACCCTTATCGTCAAGCCGCGCAGCGAGAACGATGAACTGGGCATCGTCGTCCTGTCCGATATCGCCCGGGAGGTGCTGGCCAAGGACCGGGCCCCGGACCGCGTCAACATCTACGAGATCATGGTCAAGCCGGCCATTACCGTGCATCCCGACATGGACATCCGCTATTGTGCCCGTCTCTTCGACCGCTTCGACCTGAGCCGGGCGCCGGTGGTCCAGGACCGGCAGGTGCTGGGGGTGGTGAGCCTTACCGACCTGGTGATGAAGGGCCTGGTGCCTCGCCTCTGAGCCTGAGAATGGGCTGGCTGGAGGCGGGGGCAATTGCCGCATCCCCAGGGGGTGGGGCTGCGGGTTTTTCCTGCCACAGGACAACCACAACCGCGATCAGCAGGGCCACCAAACCCACGCCAGAGATCCACATCAGTACCTTGGAACCCTTGTCGGTGCCCAGCGAGGCTTGCTCCGGGATGGGGAGCGGTGGGTAGGATTCAGAGGATTTTAGTTGATGTGACATAGGGTTAATCGCTTCAGTCCGATGGAACCAGATCCCGGTAGGCGTGCCAGGTGGCATGACCCACCAAGGGCATGGTCACCAGTAGACCGATGTAGAAGGTCATGATGCCAATCCCAACGAACATCACGATCAAACAGGCCCATAGGGTCATCGCCTGCCAGTTGACACGTACCGCCTCGATACTGGTTTGCATGGCCGTTAGGACGTTGACGTCGCGATCCATCAGCATGGGGACCGTGATAGCGCTGATCGCGAAGGTAAAGCCGGCAATGACAGCACCGACCAGGATACCGGATAAGAGAAAGACCGGGCTGTCTCCGGACAGGAATACCACGGGTATGAAGTTTTCCAAGGTCGGCACGGGCAGATCGTAGAGGAGGGCGAACACCAGCAGGCCAGCCAGCATCCACAAGAGCAGCACCATGACGAGCATCAGGCCCATGGCGCTGAGTTGCACCTCGTTACGCTTCCAGGCCTCGATGGCCTGGCAGAACTTCAACTCCTTACCCTTCTCCAGATTTTTGCTGATCTGGTAGAGACCAATCCCCAGCAAGGGCGCGACCAGAAAAAAACCCGCGGCCAGGGGCGGGATGATGAAGAACATCTTCTCCGCCATCAGGCCAAGGGTCAACAGATAGCTGATCAAGACAAAAAAGGCGCCATAGAGCAGGCTGAAGCGTGGGGCGCGGATCAAGTCATTCCAACCTTTGGCAAGCCATGCCCAGGGGTTGTCGAAGGTGATCTTATTGACTTGGGGGCGGGTGTCCCGATGGGCCATTGCGGCAAGTGACATGAGGGTATCCTCCATTATTTTCCTAGGATTTGGTTTGTGGTCTGGCAGCGTGGACGAGGGCCATAAAGTCTTGCACCATCAGTGTCGGGTCGTGAGGCGCACTGAAGATCGCGGCCAACTGGCCCTTGGGGTCGATCAAGTAGATGGAAGCTGAATGGTCCATGGTATATCCAAGAGCGCTTCCCGGGTCATTGACTCGCGCATAAAGGGCGCCAAGATCACGGGTCACCCTCTTAAGGACCTCCTCGGAACTGGTGGCTCCCAGGAAATCGGGGTGGAAATGGTGGACGTATTGGGCAAACCTTTCAGGGGTGTCGCGCTCGGGGTCCACGGAGATGAAAAGAAATCGCGGCCCCTCTCCGTCCGTCATCGTCATCGCGTCAATCCCCTGATGGAGTGCAACGAAGGTTGCCATGGTCATGGGGCAGATGTCGGGACAGGTGGTATAGCCAATAGCCGCGAAAGTCCAGTTGCCACGCAGTGCCGCCTCGGTCATCTCGCGGCCATCTTGGTCTGTCATGACGAAAGGAGTCAGTGCCTTGGGCCAAGGCAACGCGGTCCCGGCCTGAAGTTGGACGGCCCCGGGACTCGGCCCCGCACGGCGATGCCCATACCAATCGGCACCCCACCAAAGCCCCACCAACGCCGCAAGTAAAGCTACCGCCACGACGACTGGTACGGTGAAGCCGGACTGGGACGATTTCGGGCTCATGAGGCACCCCGCACCCTGGCCAGCCGATCCCGGTAGCCGCGGTCCGGTCCGGACTCGCCGGAGGGGTACAAGGCATGTATCAAGGTCAGTAGGGTCAGCAGGAGCAAGGCGGCGCCACCGTTGTGGGCTACCGCCAAATCCAGCGGCAACTTTGTGACTATGTTGGCAATGCCGAGACCCACCTGCAACACCAACGCGAGGATCAGGGCCCGGGCCAGGTGGCGTTGCACGGGGTAGCGGGCCCGACGCAACAGGAGTAGGGCGAGGCTGCCGAGATACAAAAAGACGATCAGGGCCCCGACACGATGTGTCAGGTGGATCGCCGTCCGCGCCGGACCGTCCAGAACCCCGCCCTCGTAGTCCACGCCGACGGGGCGTAACAGGCTGAAGCCTGACGTGAAATCCGCCATAGGCCACCATTCGCCGCCATGGCAGCTAGGAAAATCCGGGCAGGCAAGGGCGGCGTAGTGGGTGCTCGTCCAGCCGCCAAGCAAAATTTGAACGCAGACCAGCCCCAACCCCAGCCAGGCCCAGGGCCGCAAGGCCGCTAATTCAGGCGGGACGACGGCATAGAAGAATCGCCCCTGGCGCAGGGTCAACCACCACAGCAAGGCCAAGGTGGCCAAACCTCCCGCCAGGTGCAGGGTCACGATAGTCGGGTTGACAAGCAGGGTGACGGTCCACATCCCCAGCAAGCCCTGGAATACGACCAAGCCCACCAGCAGGGTGGGCAGGCCGACGGGGAGACCCGCGCGCCGCCCGGCCCAGGCAAACCCCGCCAGGATCAGGATGACCAACCCCAAGCCACTGGCCAGATAGCGGTGGACCATCTCCTTCCAGGCCTTGGCGGTATGAACCGGGCGTTCGGGGAAGGCTGCATTGGCCTCGGCCAACGCCTCGGGATGGCTGGGCGCGGCCAGACGGCCATAACAGCCCGGCCAGTCCGGGCACCCCAGCCCGGCGTGGGATAGGCGTACATAAGCTCCCAGCATGATGACGGCTAAGGCTAATACCGCCGCCAAGGCGGCAAGGGCGGCAAATCTGCTTCGCTTCACGTGGGATCATCTCCTAGAATGAATCGTTCGACAACATCTGGGTGTAAATGACATGGCGAATCTGAAAACGGCTTTGGGCGCGCATACCGAGGCGGTGGCGAGGCACCCTGCCCTCCCCTTGGCGCGAGGCTGGCTGGGGCTCGGGGTCCTGGCGCTGGCGCTGGCCGGGATCTTTGCCATCCTGCTGGTCCTGGCACGCACCCCAGGACTGGCGTGGCTCTTCCCCACCCAGGATTTCTTCCGCACGGCCTTGGTGGTGCACGTCGATCAGTCGATCCTGATCTGGTTCCTCGCCTTCGCCGGGGTGATCTGGGGCCTTGCCCCCGGCATCCGTCTCGAGTTGTCGCGGCTCGGCTTGGCGGGAGCAACCCTCGGTTGCCTCCTGGTCGCGGCCACGCCCTTTCTGGGAGCCAGCACACGCGAGCTCAACAACTATGTCCCCGTCCTGGATGCCCCCGTCTTCTTCTGGGGCCTCGGTCTTTTCGCCCTTGGCAGTCTACTGCAGGTCTCCGCCTATCTCTTGGGGGCCTTGCCAAGGATCAGACTCATCGATCCCATTGCCGTCGGCGGCGCAACCGCCGCCTTCGCGGCACTGATTGCCGCTATTTCCCTGATCTGGTCATGGATCGACCTGGCCCAGACAGGCACTGGGATCTCTTACGAACTCCTGTTCTGGGGACCCGGCCATGTCCTCCAATTCGTCTATACCCAGATCATGCTGATTGCCTGGCTCTGGCTCGCCCGCGACCTGGGGTACCCCCTGGCCTTGCCCGACCGCTGGCTTTCGGGTGTCCTGATCCTTGGCGTCCTGCCCCTCCTGGCCGTACCCCTGATTCACACCCTCTATCCCCCCGGTACTTGGGAAGCCCGGATCGCCTTTACCCGCCTGATGCAATTTGGCAATGGTCTGGCCGTGATCCCCCTCGGCCTCTTGCTGGTGCTCGCCCTGATCCGCCGCCGCGGCTCAACCCGGGACCAATCCCCGCGCCCAGAGTCCCGGGCGCTCGCCGCCTCCTTGACCCTATTCGCCGCCGGCGGGGTGCTGGCGGTGGCCATCTCCGGGCTGAATACCATCATCCCGGCCCATTACCACGGGTCCATCGTCGGCGTGACCCTAGCCCTGATGGGTCTGACCTACCACCTGCTCCCCACCCTTGGTCTGGCTCCCCCCACCGGCTGGATGGCGAGGGTACAACCCTGGGTCTACGGCAGCGGGCAGTTGCTGCACATCGGCGGTTTGGCGGCCTCCGGGGCCATGGGTATCCAGCGCAAAACCGCTGGCGCCGCTCAGGGCCTCGACACCTTGTCGGCCAAGGCCGCCATGGGGGTCATGGGGATCGGAGGTCTGCTCGCAGTCGTAGGCGGGATCCTCTTCGTACTGGTGATCATAAAGGCCTTCATCGACCGTCCCGCCCGTCGCGCGCACGGGGGACCTAAATCAGCGCCATGACATAATGATCGACTAGGAGTACCCCGAACAGCCACATCAGATACCGGATCGAATACAGGAAGGTGGGCATCGCCATACCATCGCCTTCGCTGGTCCAGAGACGCAGGGCAAAATAGACGAAGCGTGTACCCAGAACCAGGGCCCCACCTAAGTATATGAGCCCCGCCATATGTCCTAGAAATGGCATGAGCGAGACGATCAGGAGCATCAGGGTGTAAATCAGGATTTGCTGCTTGGTGAACTCCACGCCATGGGTCACGGGGAGCATGGGAATACCCGCCTTGGCATACTCGACGCGGCGTTTGATGGCCAAGGCCCAGAAATGCGGGGGGGTCCAGAGGAAAATGATCATCACGAGCAGTAAGCCGAACCCGCTGACCTCCCCAGTGATGGCTGTCCAACCGAGCAGGGGCGGAGCCGCCCCGGCGATGCCGCCCCAGACGATATTTTGGGGCGTGGCCCGCTTGAGATAGCTCGTATAAATCACGGCGTAACCGATGAAGGCGGCGAAGGTCAAGGCGGCGGTCAGGGTATTGACCAGGGTCGTCAGGATCAGCATGGACAAGGCGACCAACACCAGGGCAAAGCCTAGGGCGTGAGGAGCGTCAAGGTCGCCGCTGGGCAGTGGCCGGTTGCGGGTGCGTTCCATGATGCCGTCGATACGCTGATCGACCACGTGGTTCAGGGCCGCGCCGGCGGCCGATGCCAGCCCGATGCCCAGCAGTCCGAAGACCAGAGGCTGCACGGGGACCATCCCCGGGGTGGACAGGAGCATCCCCACCAGAGCGGTGAACAGGATGAGTGCTACCACCTTGGGTTTGGTCAGGTCGTAGTAGCGTCTCCAGGCCAGTTCCTGGGACTTGGTCAGGGTGATCTCACTTGTGGCCATAGCCTGCACCTTTTATCCAGTTTCGGGAGGCCTTGATGAGGCGCCCCATGTCTTTAAGGGTATCTTTCGCCGGGGCATCCGATGCATACCGCATCATCAAATTACCCATGGGATCAAGGATATAAATTCGGCCGAGGGCGGATTCACCCTGACCCAAGAGGTCCAGCAAATCTTCCCTACCCGCCGCATCCGTCCGCGCCACCTGCATGCCGCTGAATTCCCGCGCCAGTTCGGCGTCCCTACCCTGCGCTTCCGGATCCACCATAATCAGAAGGCGCTCCGTACTCAGGCTACCCTCCCCAAGGGCGAGACGGATCTGACGCAGATCCCTGATCCGGGACTGACAAGGACCAGCGC
>JBASIS010000170.1:0-36099 GCA_049654905.1 Chromatiaceae bacterium | reverse complement strand
GGCCAGCGTCCCCCACCTGCAGGATTACCGCCTGGAAGAGGCCCCGGGCATGACCCTCTTCATCGCCCTCAACCACATCCGCGAGGAGCATGACCCCAGCCTGGCCTTCGACTTCGTCTGCCGGGCCGGCGTCTGCGGCAGTTGCGCCATGGTGATCAACGGCCTGCCGGGCCTGGCCTGCCGGACCCTCACGGCCGCCCTGCCGGCGGAGATCACCCTCCTGCCCCTGCCGGTCTTCGAACTGATCGGCGACCTCTCGGTGAACACGGGCAAGTGGATGCGCGCCCTGAGCGAGCGGCTGGAGACCTGGGTTCACCTCCAGGGCGAGCCGGACCTGGATGCCATCGAGGCCCGGATGGAGCCCGAGCTGGCGGAACAGATTTACGAACTGGATCGCTGTATCGAGTGTGGCTGCTGTATCGCCGCCTGCGGCACGGCGCAGATGCGCCAGGACTTCGTCGGTGCCGCCGGGCTCAATAAGATCGCCCGCTTCCGTCTCGACCCCCGGGATCGGCGCGAGGAGGCGGATTACTACGGGGTCATCGGTGACGATCAGGGAGTCTTCGGCTGCATGAGCCTGCTCGGCTGCCACGACGTCTGCCCCAAGGGCCTGTCCCTCCAGACCCAGATCGCCTATCTGCGCCGCGCCATGGTACGCCAGGGCCTGCGCGGCCAGCCGATCTGCCTGGATTAGCTAGACCAGCCACCCCATCAACTCCAGCGGCCAGCGCACCGCCGCCGCCACGACCAGGGCCACCCCGATGGAAAGGGCGACTGAGTAGTAGGCATCGCGCGGGCCCAGGAGCCTCAACATCATGGCAAAGGTGGACACGCAGGGCACATAGAAGGTCAGGAAGACCAGGAAGGTGACGATCTGGGTGGTGTCGAGCACGCTGGACAGCTCCTGGGTGCCCAGAGCCTGAAACACCATCAGCAAGGACAGCTCCTTGCGCAGGACCCCAAAGAGAATCGGCACCCCCAGCGCCACGGGCAGACCCAGCCACCAGTTCGTGATGGGCGTCAGTGTCAGGTTGATCCAGGCATCGGCGCCATAGCGGTCCAGCAGCGCCAGCACCACGCTACCCGCCACCAGCAGCGGCAGGACGATAGTGACGATATCGCGGCTGCGATCCCAGGTACTGGCCAACACCTGGCGCAGGGTCGGCAGGGCGTAGGGGGGGATCTCCTGGATGATGCCCGGCGTGGTCTCGGGATAGCGGCGCTGGAGCAGCTTACCCACCAGGCTGACGACGACGGGGATGAGCATGAAGAGGGCGAACACCCCGAAGCCACCCAGATACTTACCGCCCACCGCCAGCAGGATGGCGGACCGCGCCGAACAGGGCAGAAAGGTGATCAGCAGCGAGGCCACGGTGCGGTCGCGGCCCCGGGTGACGGCGGCGGTGGCGGCCAGGGCCGGGACATTGCAACCCAGCCCCATCAAAAACGGCAGGGCGACGCCACCATGCAGCCCCAGTTGATGGAAGCCCCGATCGACGACGAAGGCGACGCGGTGCATGAGCCCGGACTCCTCCAACACCACCAGCAGCATCACCAGCGGGATCATGTAGGGGATGACGATACCCGCCAGGCCGATAACGCCATCCAGCACGGCCCGCGCCAGAACGCCCAACAGATCCGTCGGCTGCCAGGGCTCGGCCCAGGCGATCAGGCGCGCGACGGTGAGTCCGTCGAGAAAGGCGCTCACCTCGAACACAAAAAACAGCACCATGGCGAAGATCACCAAGGTGCCGACAAAGCCCCATTGGGGGTGCAGGAAGAGGTCATCCGCCCAGCGTTGCCAGGCGGGGGTTTCATCTTCCTGACCGGGGCGGGTCACCGCCTCGTAGAGAATGGCGGCCCGGTGATGCCGGTCGGCGTGGATCTCCTCCGCCAGGGGGCGAGGCAGGGCCACGTCGGCCCTGGCGCGGGCGGCGAGCAACAAGGAATAAGCGTCGGGAAAATGGGCCTGCAACTCCTGGGCAAAGTAATCCTCGTTTTCGGCGAGTTGCAGCGTCAACAGGGCCTCCGGCACGGCGAAGGCCGCCGCCACCTCCGACTCGCGGGCGATCCCGGCAACCACTCCCCATTGGGCGACGATGTGCGGGCTGGGTGGATGGACCCAGGGGACCGGTGGGGCCCTGCGGGTCTCCCGCGCGACCCGGGTCAGGGTAGTAAAGAGTTCGGCCAGGCCTATGCCCATGTGCGCCACGGTCGGCACCACGGGGCCGCCCAGTTTGGCCGCCAGGGCGCGAACATTGATAAAGCGGCGCTTGGCGCGCGCCTCGTCCATGCGGTTGAGCGCAAAGACCATCGGCCGGCCCAGGGGCATCAGTTCCAGCGCGAGCTCCAGATCCCGTTCCAGGGCCGTGGCATCCATCACCATCAGCAGCACATCGGGCGCGGCAAAGACCGTCGCCGGCAGATGGGCCTCATGTTGGGCGATGGCCGGCCAGCGGTCGCCCCACAAGAGATACTTGAGCGTTACCCGCTCCTCTTCGTCCGGGGCGTGAAAGCCCTCGATGGCGGGCAGGGCGACCAGGGAGATCTGATCGACGCCCACCTCGACCAGGCATTCCTCATAGGCGGGTCCGATACCGGCCAGACGCTCGTGCCGGGTGCGGGTGCTGGCGGCGGCATTGAAGATGCTGTGTTTACCACTGCCACTCCGGCCGACAATCGCCACGCGGGGCCGCCGGGCGCCGCGCAAACTGGGTCCCTGGAGGGGAAAGGTCGGGACAGAGGGGCTCATGGGCGGACCCTGGGCGGTGGTGATGGGTTGTGGGGCCGCAAGCTGCCGTTCATGACGGTCTTCAGTGCCCCGCCTGGCAGTTGGGGCAAAGGCCAAGGATGTTCAGGGTGTGGTCCTCCAGGGTGAAGCCATGCTCCGCCGCAATGGCTCGCTGGCGCTCCTCGATAGCCTCGTCCAGGAACTCCACCACCTGACCGCACTTGATACATACCAGGTGATCGTGATGGGCGCCGCGCTCGAGTTCGAAGAAGGCCTGACCACCCTCGAAGTTGTGACGGGAGACCAGGCCCGCGGCCTCGAACTGGGTGAGGACCCGATAGACCGTGGCCAGGCCAACCACCTCGCCCCGGGTCAGCAGGATGCGGTACACATCCTCGGCCCGCAGGTGGCGCGCGCCCTGACCCTCGCCGCTCGTCTCCAGGATCTCCATAATCTTCATGCGTGGCAGGGTGACTTTCAGCCCCGCCTGCTTAATCTGACGTTCATCCAAGACCTTACCCCCTTGCGTGGCGATGGGCGGATGCCCGCCCCGCGTCTCCAGGGACCTCGTGGTTCGGCGCCTTGCACCAGTGACCGCCAGAACCCTAAACGCTAGTCGAGAAAGCTTCTCATTTACTTACTGGAGAAGCAAGCCGCGCACCGGGTATCAGGGCTCGTTTATCGTCTGGCCCGATGGCTATTCTCGGTTTTAACGATTGGCGATGTTTCTCGGCCTCTGGTCCAATAATTTTATCGTCGTCGTTCGCTGGCGACGGAAAATGCCTCGCCGCTCCCCACTGGCGGGTGCCGGCGATTCCCTCCATGCCCTCACCCTGGAGAACCCGCATAAACAAAGCTTGTCAAATAACCAGACCGATAGACGGAGAGGTATGACCTCCTAGCCGCACGGTAACGCTATCATCCCGAGGAGATAACCATGTCCAACGAAGCCAAATGCCCATTTGCTGGAATGTCCGGCGCCCGCACCAGAGTAAGTGCTCAGTCCAATCAGGACTGGTGGCCCAACAAACTCAACCTCAAGATCCTGCATCAGCACTCCGCCAAGTCCAATCCCCTGGGCGGGGATTTCAACTATGCCGAGGAATTCAAGAAGCTCGACCTGGCAGCGCTGAAACAAGACCTCTACGCCCTGATGACGGATTCCAAGGATTGGTGGCCCGCCGACTGGGGCCATTACGGTGGCTTGCTCATCCGCATGGCCTGGCATAGCGCGGGCACTTACCGCATCGCCGATGGGCGCGGCGGCGCCGGCCACGGCAACCAGCGTTTCGCACCCATCAACAGTTGGCCCGATAACGGCAACCTGGACAAGGCGCGCCGGCTCCTCTGGCCTATCAAGCAGAAATATGGCAACAGGATCTCCTGGGCGGACCTCATGATTCTGGCCGGCAACTGCGCGCTGGAATCCATGGGCTTCAAGACCTTTGGCTTTGGCGGCGGGCGCGAGGACATCTGGGAGCCGGAGGACGACATCTACTGGGGTGCCGAGGCCGAGTGGCTGGCCACCAGCGACAAGCCCAACAGCCGTTACTCCGGCGACCGGGAGCTGGAAAACCCCCTGGGGGCCGTACAGATGGGTCTGATCTACGTCAACCCGGAAGGCCCGGATGGCAACCCTGACCCGCTAGGCTCTGGACGCGACGTGCGCGAGACCTTCGCCCGCATGGCGATGAACGACGAGGAAACCGTCGCCCTGGTGGCCGGCGGCCACACCTTTGGCAAGGCCCATGGCGCGGGTGATCCGTCATTGGTCGGTCCGGCGCCGGAGGCGGCACCCCTCGAAGCGATGGGCCTGGGCTGGAGAAACAGGTTCGGGTCTGGCATGGGTGTCTGCACCACGACCAGCGGCATCGAAGGGGCCTGGAAGCCGCACCCCACCACCTGGGACATGGGTTACTTCGACATGCTCTTCGGCTACGAATGGGAGCTGGTGAAGAGCCCCGCGGGCGCCTGGCAGTGGCAGGCGCGGGACGTCAAGCCGGAGCACCTGATCCCCGACGCCCACGACCCATCGATCAAGCACCGCCCCATGATGACCACGGCGGACCTGTCGCTGCGCTTCGACCCCCTCTACGAGCCAATCTCACGCCGCTTCCACCAGGACCCGGAAGCCTTCGCCGATGCCTTCGCCCGCGCCTGGTTCAAGCTGACCCACCGCGATATGGGCCCGCGCGCCCGCTACCTGGGGCCCGAGGTACCGGCCGAGGAATTGATCTGGCAGGACCCGGTGCCGGCGGTGGACCATGAACTGGTCGGCGAGCAGGACCTGGCGTCCCTGAAGGCCCAGATCCTCGCCTCGGGCCTGACCATCCCCCAACTCGTGACCACGGCCTGGGCGTCGGCCGCGACCTTCCGGGGCTCCGACAAGCGTGGCGGGGCCAACGGGGCTCGTCTGCGCCTGGCGCCTCAAAAGGACTGGGAGGCGAATCAGCCGGCGGAACTGGCCAAGGTTCTACAGAAGCTCGAAGCCATCCAGCAGGCCTTCAACGCCACCCAATCCGGCAACAAGCGGATTTCGCTGGCGGACCTCATCGTGCTGGCGGGAGGCACGGCGGTCGAAGAGGCCGTCAGGCAGGCTGGCCATGAGATCAGGGTGCCCTTCACCCCCGGGCGAACGGACGCCTCGCCCGCGCAGACCGATGCGGCATCCTTCGCCGTCCTGGAGCCGTTGGCGGATGGCTTCCGGAATTACCAGCGTGCCGGCCTGAAAACGCCCGCCGAGGAGATGTTGCTGGACCGCGCCCAACTGATGACCCTGACCGCCCCGGAAATGACGGTATTGGTCGGCGGCATGCGGGCCCTGAATGCCAATGTCGGGCAGTCCAGCCAGGGCGTCTTCACGAGCACTCCGGGCACACTGACGAACGATTTCTTCGTCAATCTGCTGGACATGGGTACCGAGTGGCGGCCCTCTTCAACCGAGGGCCTCTTCGAAGGACGGGATCGCTCCTCGGGCCAGGTCAAATGGATGGGCACCCGGGTCGATCTCGTTTTCGGTTCGAACTCCGAGCTCCGTGCGATTGCCGAGGTCTATGCCTGTGATGACGCCAAGGAGAAGTTTGTTACCGACTTTGTCACCGCCTGGAACAAAGTCATGAACCTGGATCGCTAGGGTCTCGCGCAGGGGCGAATGGAAAAGGGCCGCAAGGCCCTTTTTTGATTCCCGGCGAACGCCAAAGTACGAATCTGCTAAATTAGTAATATGTTCTCTCTGCGCCCCCTTCAAGCCCGCTGGTTCGAGACCTATGTCCCTCACGAACAAACGGTCCGGGCCACCGAAATCCTCGCCCGAACCGGGGTGGTGGAGCTGGAGATAGACCCTCGCCTGGCGGACCCCCTCAATACCCACAAGCTGCGCTATTTCGTCAAGCGCGGGCGAGACCTGATCGTCCGCCACCTGGAGGATCTACCTGCAAGCCGTGACCGGCCCAGCGCCCTGCTCGGCAATCCCGTCCATGTCGCCAACCAGGCCCTGCACCGGCTGCGTGTCTGGAGTGCCCGCCTGGACTACCTCAAGGAGCAGATAGCGGAGCGGCAGGCGGAGCGGGAGGACCTGCGCCTCCTCGACGAGGCCCTGCGCGCCATGCGGCGGGATGGCGTGGACCTGGATGGCCTTTTCCGGGAGACCCGCTTTCTGTGCAAGTGTCTCTTCGCCTGCCCCAAGACCTGCCGTCTCGAGGAGAGCGAGGCCGTCGCCGCCCAGACCACCCTGGTGGTCCGGGGGCCGCGGCACGACTTTCCCTTCATGATGGGCATGCCCGATCAGCGTGCCGTCATCCGTCACCTGGTGGTGGAAAAGGGCTGCGAGCAAGTCGGCATCCCCGCCTGGCTGTCCGGCGCGCCGGATGAGCGCATCCACCGCCTGCATGTCCACCTCACCGACATTGAGCGCGAGATCGCCCGGTTGGAAAGGCCCCTGCAGGCGTTGCGCGCCGACCCCAGCATCGCCGCCGCCCGGGCCGATATCGACACCCTGGCCTGGTATCTGGACAAGGCGGCCGGCTATCTCGGCGGCCAGGAACTCTGCCACGTCACCGGCTGGACCACCGCCGAGGATCTGGATGGCCTGCAGGAGGCCCTCTGGGGGGCTGGCATCGAGGTGGTGGTGCGCTTCCCGGACCCACCGGCCTCGGCGCCACCGCCGGTCACCACCCTGCAAAGCTGGTGGGCCCAACCCTACCGGCCCTTGCTCATGCTCTGGGGGACCCCTGACGCCAGGGAGGTGGACCCGAGCGGCCTCCTGGCCCTGCTGGTGCCCCTGCTCTTTGGCTACATGTTTCCCGACGTGGGCCATGGCCTGCTGCTGGTTCTCTTCGCCCTGCTGTTCCGCAACCGCTGGCCCGACATCCGTTTTCTGCTGCCCTGCGGACTCGCCGCCATGGCCTTTGGCCTGCTCTTTGGCGATCTCTTCGGTTTCGACGACCTGATCCCCGCCCTCTGGCTCAAGCCCCTGGAGCAGCCCATCGTCGTCCTGACGGTGCCCCTGGCCTTTGGCGTCGTGCTCCTGCTGCTGGGGTTGGTCCTCGCCGGTTTTGAGGCCCACTGGAACCGGGCCCTGGTTCCCTGGCTGGCGGTGGATGCGGCCGTCCTGGGCCTGTACCTGGCGCTGCTGGTTAGCCTGGCCTATCCCCAGGCCCTCTGGGTCGCCGGCCTGGCCCTGCTCCATTTCAGCGCCGGCAGCCTCTGGCAGTGCCGCGGGGCGGGAATCCAGGCCCTGGCCGGGGCCTTGGGGCGGTTGCTCTACAGTCTGTTCGAACTCTTGCTGAACACCCTCTCCTTCGCCCGGGTGGGCGCCTTCGCCCTCGCCCACGCCGCCCTCTCCCACACCATCATGACCCTGGCCCAGGGCGTGGAGCACCCCCTGGGCTGGTGGCTGGTGGTGATCTTGGGCAATCTCTTCGCCATCGTCCTGGAGGGCTTGGTGGTCTTCGTCCAGACCACCCGCCTGGTCCTGTTCGAATTTTTCGTCCACTTTCTGCGCGCTGAAGGACGGCTGTTCCGACCCATGGCGGGACCGGTGGCCCCCCTGGGTCGGCGTTGCCGCTAGCGGTACCCCCGCGCCGGTACCCGCTTGCCGCCATCAACGCATGACGGTCTTGATCATGGCCTTTTCATCCGCGGCGGCCTGCTGCATGGGGCCCGCCACCGCGCTACCGAACATGCGGCTCATGAGGGCGATGTTCATGCCTGAGATATAGACCTTACCGTCGCTGGTCTGATAGACCCCGAACCGGCAGGGCATGATCGAGGCCAGGCGCTTGTTTTCATCCTGGGCCAGGACCTGGTGGGCATGGTGGGGTTGGCAGAGGGACATGATTTTCATGGGCCCGGCGTCCGCGTAACCCTTGGCGGCTAGAGACCCCTGCATATCGTAGATCTTGGGGACCCCCCATCCAGTCTCCTGAGCGACGCGGGTGAGCTCGGCAATGGTGTCATCAACCGACAGGCGGCTCTCGTGGGTCTCGATCATGAGACTCGGCAAGGCTAACCAGGTCAGAATCGCCGTTAGCAAGACGCCGGACGTCAAACCGACCGCGAATATCCAGGCGCGAATTTTCATGACTAACTCCCGCTGGCTGAGGCCAGCTTAATAACAGTATATTCAGATACTCTTATACTCTGAACTATAGCGGGAGATTCGGAGGCGCCAAGGAGCCCGGATTTCGTAGATCGGGCCATGATGGACACGGATTGCAAGCCAGAAATGCTTCGGGGTTTCGCCAACCTCCTCGGCTGGGGTCGCCTGGGCCCATGAACCGGGCCTGGTCAGGGGGCTCTGGGCCTACCTGCGCAACACCGCCTTCAATTGTCAAAAATCAATGCAAAGCAACTCTGAAACCCTCAAGAATCATCCCTGTGCTCAAAGGTGGGGCGATCGGGACCCCGCGTTCCCTAACCCTGAAGAACTGGTAGTTTACCGACCCCACCAGAGGGTGGCCGCCCATAAATTATCCCCGGAGTTCACCGCTCCAAAACCTCGTTGGCCGGGTCAACCGGCTAGTCCCGCGCTCGCAGGAGATCACTCGATGAAGGCACTGACGACATTCACCCTCTCACTTCTGGCGGCCAGCGTGAGCCTTGCCGCCACCGCCTCGGCCATGAGGGACGAGCCCATCACCCCCATCCGCCCGCCGCAGTCCATCAACCTAGGCATGGTGGAGTTGGGCAAGAAGCTCTACTTCGACCCCCGTTTGTCCAATTCCGGCTTCATCTCCTGCAACTCCTGCCACAACCTATCCATGGGCGGCACGGACAATATCAAGACCTCCATCGGCGACAAGTGGCAGCAAGGCCCCATCAACTCCCCGACCGTGCTCAACTCGAGCCTGAACGTAGCCCAGTTCTGGGACGGCCGCGCGGCGGACCTCAAGGAGCAGGCCGGCGGCCCCATCGCCAACCCGGGTGAGATGGCCTTCTCTCATACCCTGGCCATTGGGGTGCTCTGGTCTATCCCCGAATATGTGCGCGAGTTCCGCCAGGTATTCGGCACCGACCAGATGAGCATCGATCAGGTTACCGCCGCCATCGCCGAGTTCGAGAAGACCCTGGTCACCCCCAACTCGCGCTTTGACCTCTGGCTGCTGGGCAAGGATGACGCCCTGACCCAGGAAGAGCTGGCGGGCTACCAGGTGTTCAAGAACAGCGGCTGCGTCGCCTGCCACAATGGCGAGGCGGTGGGCGGCAACTCCTTCCAGAAGATGGGCGTGGTCGAGCCCTACAAGGGGACTTCCGAAGTCGAAGGCCGCGCCGGCGTCACCGGTAAGGACGCCGACCGCTTCAACTTCAAGGTGCCAACCCTGCGTAACGTCGCCCTGACCTACCCCTATTTCCACGACGGCGCCGCCGACACCCTGGGCGAGGCGGTGGAGATCATGGGCCGTATTCAGCTCGGCAAAACGTTCACCCCGGAGGAAAATGCCCAGATCGTGGCCTTCCTCAAGACCCTGACCGGCGATCAGCCCAGTTTCCTGTTGCCGATCCTGCCGCCGTCTTCCGATAAAACCCCGCGGCCCCATCCCTTCAATTAAGCGCTCATCCGCCTTAGGCAAGCAAAAACCCGCGCTATCCGGCGCGGGTTTTGGTTCTTAGCCAGCCTGAGAACTCCGGACCCCCCAAAAACGCCAAGCATCAAGGGCAGCCGTGGGATGGCCCACCTCAGGCGATTAGTTGAATTCGACGGCGCGGAAGGCGTAGAAGAGACCGGAACGGCCTTCACCCGTCCAGGCCAGGTATTCCTTGAACTGATCTTCCATGGCTTGATTGGGAAAACGACCGGACAGGGAACCCTGGCCTTCCGGGAAGTCGCGGACAACCGGCTCGAAGGCGGCCAGGCGGCTCAGACCCTCGGTCTTGGTCCAGGCCAAATAGTCATTGAAGGCATCTTCCATCTCCTGAGAGGGGAAGAGGCCCGTGGCGGAGACTTCGCCATTGAGGGCGGGTTCCAGTTGCCGGGCGCTGGCGTCGTCCAGGGCCGCGGCTTGAGTAGTAGCGCTGGCGAGCAAAAAGGCGAAACCGCCGGCGATGAAGGTAGATTTGAGCATTGAGGCTCTCCCAAGAAGTTGCGTGAAGTTATGAATATTATTATATGCTAATATACAAATGTCAATCCCTAGCCTGACGCTCAGAAATCACCTTGCCAACCGAGGCAAGTCCCCGCAACCGCGGATCCCCGCCTAGCCCCGACGCACCCCGTCCAGAAAATCCAGCAGTTCCGGGATGTGCCGATCGATCCGGTCCACTGAATCATGGCCCGCCCCCGCCACCTCCAGCAAGCGAGCCCCGGGGGCGCGACACTCGGCCAGGATGCGGCGCGCATCCGCCACCGGCACAATGCGGTCGTCCTGGCCATGTATCAGTAAGATCGGGCAGTCGATATGGCGGACGGTATTAATGGGGGCGATGACGTCGAACCGATGGCCGATGACCCATTCCCCATAGCGGATCACCAGGCGAGTGACGAAGGCCGGCGGATGCAGAGGGCGCAGATAGTGCTCGGTCACCTCGGCAGGATGGGCGAAGGCGTCGATGCTGATGACGGCGGCGATGGCCGAATTGCGCGAGGTCTCGAGCAAGGCCGCACCGGCGCCGACCGAGTGGCGATGCGCGCGGCTCGGCGCGGGTGATGGTGCCTGAGCCAGGCGATGGCCATGCCGAGGTCCTCGGCAAAGCGGGGCAGGGAGGAAAAGGTGTCCCCATCGCTATTGCCGTGGTTGCGGGCGTCGCACATCAGGATGTTCAGGCCACCTCGCCGCAGGGGTGCGGCCAGGGGTAGCAAATGTTCCGCGTTGCTCCCCCAGCCATGCAAGAGGACCAGGGTACCTTTGGCGCCTGGCGCCGGCAGCAGCCAGCCAAACAAGATCCGGCCGCGCACCGTGGGAATGCGGACCTCCTCGAAGGCGAGGCCAAAATCAGCGGGGGACCCCTGCTCGCGCACCCGCGGGGCACGAAAGCCCAGATGCACGCCCACCGGGATCGCGACGATAGCCACCAGGAGCATCAAGCTAAGCAGCTCGATCATGCCCTGGGGTTCCCACTGGGCAATGACCTATCACCCGCACAGCATCAAGGCATGCCCCGGAGATGCCACTTGGAAAACCTGGCTCCGATCAAGATCCGCGGTCGCGGGTTGGGTATGCAGCATCATGAAGGCCAGCAGGAGACCGGTAATGAAAGTGGACTTGAACATCGGATCCTCCAAGGGATTAAGGATGTGACCAGGGCCCGGCCGCAGCCGGGCTTTGCCACTTAGTTCTTGGTCGGGCAGGTCTTGATGCCCAGCAGGGTGTAGGCCGGGCACCAGCCGAGGACGGCGGTCGCCAGAGGGACGACACCAATCCAGCCCCAGACGCCAATGATGCCGGTCAGAGTCAGGCCGATCAGGAGCAGGCCAACAATGGCGCGCAGGGCGCGGTCAATGGTGCCAGCGTTCTTGGTGAAATTCATGTGACTAATCTCCGTACTAGGGTTTTTGTGGAGCCTCTGGGGGCTCGGGTTGGGTGGAACTTACAATGAAAAATGGGGGGGAACAGCCTCCCTGGCCGTGACCAAGTCACCTGCACCCACCCTGCGGGAAGGGGTCGGGCGCGCATCTAACACGGCGGGATGGGGCTTCATGCACCCTTGGGCTGGACAAACAGGGCCGGCTGGCCGAGTCCCGCCAGGCGAACCTGGCCGAGGCCGTGATCCGGAACATGGTCGTGGCCGTGATCGTGGTCGTGCGGGAGCCCGGGGGCGAGGGGCAGTCCCGCCGCCACCCGGGAGGCGGCCTGCACCGGATCGGCTTCACTGGTAACGAACACCCGGATGCCGTGTCGGCTCAGGCGCTGCACGAACCCCTGGCCCGCCCCTTGGGTGATCAGGGACTCAAGCCCGGCAAGGAAGAGCGGATGATCCTCGCCATGGTAAGCATGCAGAGACATCTCCGCGGGCAGGTCGATCCGTTCCACCTCGGTTGGCAGGCACTGGCTGTCCGTCTCATAAACCAGAAAGCGGCGGGTTTTGCCGGCATGGCCCGTGATGGTTTTGAAGTTTTGGCTGGTAATCGCGATACGCATCGTTCAATTGGCCTTAGCTAGGGTTTCTGTAAATTCATCCGACGGGGTTTGGGCGTCGGATAGCTGTCTCATGGATGGGGGTGGAGGCCGACGGATCAAGGTCACCATCCCCCTGGCCCTCAGGGCGTAGCCTCCTCGATATCCGTCTGCTGGACCTGGATGCCATGGTCCGCAAGCCAACCGACATCCAGCATCCAGCGGACCTGGCGCACGTCCGGCTGCTTCTGGACCAATTCCATGGCCCCCTTCTGGGCGTCAATGAGACGCTCCTGCGCAGCGACCATGCGGGGTTCCTCCTGGGCCAGATTCGCCAACTCCGGGTAGAGGATGGGCAGAAAGCGGACAGCCGGAAAGGCGAAGGACCGTGGGGTAGAGAGGATGGCAACCCCATCGTTGAACTCAACCACCCGAAAGGCATAGGGGTAAGCGGCCACTACCGGCTCTGCCTCCAGAAGCTCATTCAGTTCCCAAACCCGGGGTGTCCAGAGGGAATAGAGCCAGAAAAGGACCAGGGCCAGCGCCAGGGACGCCAGACCGATGCTGTAGTTACGCGTAAAAGTATCCATCGCTGATGGGCCTCTCGGGAGTTCGTCCAGGACAAGAGCCGAAGCGGCCCGGGCCATTCCCGAGCAAAATTATAGGAAGTAGCCCCCGGTGTCATTGCGCAATCGCAAAGACAACGATTGCCTTG
The DNA here is from genome assembly GCA_049654905.1 of Chromatiaceae bacterium. Taxonomy (GTDB): domain Bacteria; phylum Pseudomonadota; class Gammaproteobacteria; order Chromatiales; family Chromatiaceae; genus M0108. Next base: position 23,102 of record JBASIS010000170.1, on the reverse strand, counting down.
CAATCTTCACGAAAAGGTAACGAAAGAATATTAGCATTAGCTAAAATATTGAGGCGATGGCACACTGGTTAGTCTGATTAATGCTGGCCCCGTGCCCTCCCCGTCACTCTCCACGCCCCTGGTTTACCTGGCGGCGGTCGGTGACAGCCTCTTCGCCCCTTTTGGCCCCAATCGACTCATGGTCCCGCTGTACTTCATCCTGCTTACCCTTTGGTTGATGCTCAACGCCTCCCTGGCCCCGGATGTCCTCCTCCTGGGCGTGGTGGCGGCGCTGGTGATCGCTGGCCTGTTCCGCAGCCGCCTCTCCCCCTTGACCGAATTCAGGGCCACCCCGGCGGCCCTGGGGGCGGCGCCCCTCTACCTGCTGTATTTCCTCAAGGAACTGGTCCGCTCCAATCTGCGCCTGGCCACCGTCGTCCTGTCCCCGGGGCTGCCCATGAGCCCCGGCATCGTCAAGGTGCGCACCCGGCTGAAGAGCCGCATGGGGCGCCTGCTGCTCGCCAGTTCCATCACCCTGACACCGGGGACCCTGACGGTGGAACTCCAGGACGAGTGGCTCTACGTCCATTGGGTACAAATGGATCACGACGATATCGAAGGGGCCACGGCTAGCATCGTTGCCGGTTTCGAGCGCTATCTGGAGGTTATGTATGGTTGAGTTCCTCCTGGCCCTGGCGGCTGGCCTGGCCGGGGTCGCCTTCCTGCTGGCCCTCTGGCGCTTCTTCAAGGGTCCCACGGCGGCGGACCGGGTCGTCGCCTTCGACGTCCTGACCATCATCGCCATCACCGGCATCCTGCTGACCACCCTGGTCGAGGGCCGCGGCATCTACCTCGACGTAGCCCTCATCTATGCCCTCCTCTCCTTCCTGGGGGTGATCGTGGTCGCCCGTTACCTGGAGGGAGGACTCTGATGGACGCAAGCCTCCTGCCCGTCACGCCGCTCAATCTGCTCGGCGGTCTGCTGCTGGTCGCGGGCGCCGCCTTCCTGCTGCTGGGCGGCCTGGGACTGGTACGCATGCCCGACGTCTTCAACCGCATCCAGGCGGGCACCAAAGCCACCACCCTGGGCACCCTCCTGAGTCTCGCCGGCGTCGGCTGCCTGCACCCCGAATGGAGCCTCAAGCTGCTGCTCATCGGGCTCTTCATCCTCTTTACCAACCCCCTTTCGTCCCAGATCCTGGCCCGGGCGGCGCACCGGGTCGGCCTGAAAAAATCGCCCCTGACCCGAGTGGACCGACTGGCGGAAGATACCGGGGAGGCCCCATGAGCAACCTGACCCTGATCCTGGCCGGCCTGCTGGGCCTGGCGATGGTTGTCGCGGCCCTGGTCGCCATCAGCGGCCGGTCCCTGCCGATCGCCATCCTGGCCTCGGGCCTGGTGAGCCTCTTTGCCTCGGTGCTCTTCCTGATCCTGGCGGCCCCGGACGTCGCCATGACCGAGGCCGCCATCGGCAGCGGTCTGACCACCTTCCTCTTCTTCTTCGTGCTGGGCCGGCTGCGGCGCGGCGGACCCGAGGTTGACGACCGTGATTAAGCGTCTGGCCGCCCTGCTGCTGCTCGCCGTCCTGGGTGCCCTCTTCGCCCACCTGCTGGTGGGTTATACCCCGGACCCGGCCCTGAACCCCACCGCCATCTACTACGCCGAGCGCACCGCCCCGGACCTGGGCGCCGCCAACCTGGTGACCGCCATCGTCATCAGTTACCGCGGCCTGGATACCCTAGGGGAGGTCACCGTCCTCTTCCTGGCGGCGGCCATCGTCGGCCTGGTCCTGGCGGGACCTGGAGCGCGGCAGGGGTCCCGACCGGTGGCTGAACCGTGGGCGGAGCCCGGGGCAAATGACCGGCCGGGCACGGCTAACTCCGGCCGGCGGGGCGCCCCGCTGCCCGTCGGCGAACTGCTGACCACCGGCAGCCACCTGCTGACACCCATGATCCTGCTGCTGGGGGTCTATGTTTTCGCCAACGGCCACCTGACGCCGGGCGGCGGCTTCCAGGGCGGCGCCATCCTCGCCTCGGCGACCCTGCTCCTGCTGCTGGCCGAGCCCCTCAAGCGCTTCAGCCACCGCCTGATCGCGGGTCTGGAGGCCCTCTCCGGTCTGCTCTTCGTCGGTATTGGCCTCTTGGGCCTGATCCTGGCCGGGGGCTTTCTCGACAACCGCATCCTGCCCCTGGGCACCCTGGGGGATCTCTTTTCCGCCGGAGCCATCCCCCTCATCTCGGCCCTGATCGGGCTCAAGGTCGGCGCCGAATTCTCCTCCATCCTCGCCAGCCTGTCCGAGACGGAGGAATCCTGATGCCGGACCTTGCCCAGATCGCCCTAACCACGGGTTTCCTGCTGATTCTGATCGGCTTCTACGGTGCCCTGACCCAACCCAACCTGCTGCGCATCATCGTCGCCTTCACCCTCGCCAGCACCGGGGTCAATATCCTCATCGTTGCCGTGGGCTACCTGCGCGGGCGCACGGCGCCCATCCTCGACACCACCTTTGCCGCCGGCGAAGCCGCCGCCCGGGTCATAGACCCCCTGCCCCAAGCCCTGGTGCTCACCGCCATCGTCATCGGCCTGGGTACCACGGCTTTGATGCTCGCCTACGCCTACCAGCTCTTCACCAAGCGGCGCACCCTGGATATCGCCAAGTTCACGGACCTGAAATGGTAAACCCCTACCCTGTTCGACACGGCGGCTCGGGAACGGCGAGCCGCAGCCCAACCCTCGCCCGGCTGCCGATATGCTAAGCCCCATCTTCTTCATCGCGACGGCCCTGGGCGCCGCCTTCCTCCTGGGTCTGCTCGGCCCCCGGCGGCCTTTTGCCGCCTGGGCCATCAGCCTTGCCACCCTGGGTTTCATGGCCGGGTTGGCCACCCTCTGGCTGCTGGCCCTGGTGACCGGGCAGACCGGGCCGGTCGAGATCCTCACCGCCGGCGCTCCGCCGCCTTTTGCCATCAACCTGCGGCTCGGACTGGCCGAGGCCGCCCTGATCCTGATCGTCAACCTGACCGGCCTGTTGTCGGCCCTCTACCTGAAGGCTGAACTGCTGGCGCAAGGTCACCGGGCCATGGCGGTGCTGCTGGTGGCGATCTTGGCCCTGAACGGCATCATCCTCACCCGCGACCTCTTCAACCTTTTCGTCTTCATGGAACTGATCGCCATTGCCACCGCCGGTCTCATCCTGCTGTCGGATGACGAGCGGGCCCTGGCGGCGGGCTTCAAGTACCTGCTGATGGCCCAGTTCGTCTCCGTCTTGCTGCTGATCGGGATCATCTTTGCCTACCACGCCAGCGGCACCCTCAACCTGGATGGCCTGGCCGGAGCCGCTTCCGCCCTGGGCGCGGGTAGCGCCTGGATCACCCAGGCCGGCGGGGGCATCGCCTTCCTGCTGATGCTCATCGCCCTGGTGGCCGAACTGAAGCCCTTCCCGGCCAACGGCTGGGCCCTGGACATTTACGAAGCGGCCCACCCCGCCTTCTCCGCCATTTTCGCCGCCGCCAGCGGCACCGCCGCCCTTTTCGCGGTGGACAAACTGCTCGGCATCGGCGGGGCGGAATGGCTGCCGGTGGCCACGGGCATCGGCCTCATCACCTTCCTCGCCGCCCATCTGCTGGCCCTGCCCCAGGACCAGGACCGCCGCCTGCTCGGCTATTCCTCGGTGGCCCAGACTGGACTGGTGCTGGTGATCATTGGGCAGCGCGACATCCTCGGCGACCGCTATTTCTTCATCGCCTGCGGCGTCCTGGCCGCCCATGCGATAGCCAAGGCGGGGCTCTATTGGCTCTCCGGGCTGGTCCCGGGACGGACTCTCACCGACTGGGCCATCCTGCGCGGCCGGCCGCTCCTCATCCTGGCCTTTGTCAGCTTCCTCGCCCTGCTCACCGGCCTGCCGCCCTTCCCCGGCTTCTACGCCAAGTGGGAACTGGTCCACCTGCTCGCCGCCCAGGACCGGCTGGCCCTGCTGGGACTGATCCTCTTCGGCACACTGATCGAGGCCGGCTACCTGTTCCGCTGGTTCGGGTATGCCATCAAACGCCCGTTCCCGGTCGCGGCACCGGTGGGCTCCGCGCCCCTCGCCTGCCCCAACCACAAACTGATCCCCATCCTCGCCGCCCTGGCCGCCGCCTGGGGCCTGGGCTATGTCTGGGGCGAACTGTCCGGTCAGAACCAACTGCTGCTGACCTGGCCCCTGGCCTTCGCGCTCCTCTTCCTACTGCTGGAATGGCTGCCGGCCTGGATCAAGAATTCCCTGGCCATCGCCGGCCTGCTGGCCTTCTTTGCCGCCAGCTACGACCTGTACGACCCCCTGCGCCTCATCTTCGCCATCATCTTCCTGGTCGGCGGAGCCGTGACCCTGCTCGCCAGCTACGATGTCCAGGGCCGGCGAATCGGTTTCTACCCCTCGGCGCTGCTAATGTACGCCGGCCTGACGATCCTCCTCCTTGCCGAGGACAGCTTTGAATTTTTCGCCGCATGGGAACTGCTGACCCTGGGCTCCTACTTCCTCATCCTGCGCGGCAAGGCCTCCGAGCCCCACGCCCTGTCCTACCTCCTCTTCTCCCTGGGTGGCGCCTTTCTCATCCTGACGGGCTTCGCCCTGGCGGCCCAGGGCGCGCCGGCGCTAGCCCTGGCCGCCCTTGCCCAGGTGCCCACACCCCTCTCGGGCTGGGTCTTCGCCCTGCTGGCCATCGGCTTCATGACCAAGACCGCTGCCCTGGGGCTGCACATCTGGCTCCCCGGCGCCCACGCCGAGGCGGAGACGGACGTGTCCCCCATAGTCTCGGGTATCCTGCTCAAGGCCGGCCTCTTTGGGCTCTTCATCCTGCTCATGACCATGGGCAAGCAGCAGCTTTATGGCGTCGAGCTGACCCACCTGCTGCTCTGGATCGGCGCCGGCACCGCCCTGATCGGCAACCTGCTGGCCGTCTTCCAGGAGGACGCCAAGCGGCTGCTCGCCTACTCCTCCATCGGCCAGATGGGCTATGCCATGTTCGGCCTGGGCCTGATGAACCACCTGGGCTGGCTCATGGCCCTGATGTTCGTCGTCAACCACTACATCTACAAGTCCATGCTCTTCCTCTCGGTGGGCGGCGTGGCCAAGCGCACCGGCACCCGCGACATGTACCGGATGGGCGGTCTCATCACCCTCATGCCCCTGTCCTTCATCGCCGTCCTCATCGGCATCATCGCCATCTCGGGGGTGCCGCCCCTGTCCGGTTTCGGCGGGCGCTGGATCTTCTACAACGCCATCCTCGACACCGAGGTCCGGCTGCCGCTGGTGATCCTCTTCCTCGCCGGTCCCATCGCCTTCCTCTATCTCTTCCGGCTGATCCACACCATCTTCCTGGGCCAACTGAAGGACGAGCACCGGCGGGTCCGGGAGGCCCCCTTCTGGATCGTCCTACCGCAGATGCTGTTCGTCGCCCTGCTCATGGCCTTCGCCCTCTTCCCGGGGCTGGCCCTGCGCCGGGTCGACGCCTACATCGGCCAGTTCTTCCCCAACGGCGGCCTGGAGTGGGAGGGCCTGGTCATCTCCAGCCACTACGGCTACTGGAACCCGGTCGCCATCATGATCATCATCGGCATCATCTTTACGACGGTCTTCGCCTGGCTGCTGTTCGTCAACCGCCGCGCCCAGAAGGTCAAGCAGTTCAATATCGCCTTCGCCGCCGAACGTCCCTTCCGGCCGGAGACCACCCACTTCGCCTGGAACTTTTTCGCCCCCTACCGTAAGGCTCTGGGCTTCCTCACCCTGCCCCTCGCCACCCGTTTCTGGGAGACCCTCACCGACCTGCTGCACACCGCGGGCGATCTGGGGCGACGCCTCTACACTGGCAACGGCCAGACCTATGCCTTTCACTTTCTGGCCTTTGCCGTCATGGTCCTGCTGTGGGGCCTGGGGGTCCAGCCATGAACCTTGACTGGATGAAGATCCCCTATTCCCTCTTGACGCTGTTCATCGTCTTCAACTATGGCCTGCTGCTGAATGCCCTGATCGCCAAGATCGCCGCCCGGGTCGGGCGCCGCCACGGCATCCCCATCTGGCAGAACTATGTGGATCTGATCAAGAACTACGGGCTGCGCACCTCCATCAGCCACGGCGTCCACTTCTACCTGGGGCCGGTCTTCCGGCTGACGGGGGGCATCGGCCTGGTGCTCTTCGTGCCGACCCTGTACGGCAGCGAGATGTTCGCCAACCTGTCCTTCGCCGGCGATCTCATCCTGGCCCTCTATTTCGTCTTCTTCGGCACCCTGGGCATGGCCCTGGGCGCTGGCGAGAGCGGCCACCCCTATGCCGCCATCGGCGTCAGCCGCGGCCTGTCCCAGGTCACCGCCGCAGAACTGCCCTTCGGTCTGGCGGTCTTCGCCGTCGCCCTCCAATACCAGACCCTGTCGCTGACCGACATCGTCGCCGCCCAGCAGGGCGGGTTCCTGAACTGGACTCTCTTTACCAATCCCCTGGCGGTGACGGCGGCCATGCTGTCCTTCCTCGGCTCCATGATGCGCCCGCCCTTCGATCTGGTGCTGGCGCCCCAGGAGATCCCCATCGGTCCGCCGACGGAGTACCACTCCTCCTATCTGGCCCTGATGCAGACCAACCGGGCCATCTTCCCCATCGCCAAGATCATCATTTACATGAACCTCTTCTTCGGCGGGGCGACGACGTGGCCGATCCTCTTCCTCAAGGTCTTTTTGATTTCCATGGTCTCGGTCCTGGTCGGCGTCGTCTTCCCGCGCTTTCGGGTCGAGCAGTCGATACGCTGGTTCCTGGTCTGGGCGGTGCCGCTGGGCGTGTTGGGAGTCTTGTGGGTATGAAGGAGCTGACATCATTGAAGCCGGAACTGCAAAAGCGCCTGGTCAAGGGCCCGGACGGGGTCGAATTCGAGGTCGAGCCCCTGCGGGACTACTACTGCGAGGCCCTGCCCGAGGTCCAGCGCCCGGCCTACCTCCAGATCATCGAGGACCTCTTCAACTGGGCCAGGTCCGAATCCATCTGGATCCTCGGCTTCGGCACCGGGTGCGGGGCCATCGAGATGCGCCCGCTGATGACGCCGCGCTTCGACGCCTACCGCTATGGCATCCAGTGGCGGCCCACCCCCCGCCAGGCCAACCTCTTCGTCATCTCCGGCTACCTGTCGGTGAAGACCCTCAAGCGGGTCATCCGCTCCTACGAGCAGATGCAGAACCCCAAGTACGTGGTGGGCCTGGGCTCCTGCACCATCAACGGCGGCATGTACTTCGATTCCTATAACACCATCAAGCGTCTGGACCAGTACCTGCCGGTGGACCTCTACATCACCGGTTGCATGCCCAGACCCGAGGCCCTGCTCGCCGGCTTCCTGGACCTCAAGGGGCTCATCCGCGCCGGCAAGGCCGAGGGGGCCAACCAGTACGCGGAAAATTTTGCCTGGTACAAGGCCAATCAGAAGCAGGTCATCCAGGATTGGGACATGCCGGACTACAACTGGTAAGCATGATGCGGAATGGTTTTACTGAGATTCACGGGCACCTGAGCGCCATTTTCGCCGCCGGCGACCTGATCGCTCAGCGGCCGGACCTGGCCTTTATCGAGCTAGGGCCCACGCATCTGCGTCCGGCCCTTTTGCACCTGCGGGACCGGGAAGGCTTCAGCCACTTGGTCCTGCTCACCGCCGTGGACTGGCTGGAGGCGGGTCAGTTCCAGCTCACCTACCTGCTCTGTAACCGCGCCGCGCGCCTGAATCTGGGCCTGCGGGTGCGCATCCCCCGGGACCCGGCCCGCATGGAGAGCATCCACGACCTCTGGCCCACCGCCACCACCTATCAGCGGGAACTGCGGGAGATGTTCGGCATCGACTTCCCCGGCAGCCCCCGTCTCCACGAGGACTTCATCCTGGAGGGCTGGCACGAAATTCCGCCCTACCGGCGCGATTTCGATACCCTGAAATACGCCCGAAAGGCCTTTGCCCAGCGCCCCGGCCGCGAGACCCTGGACCCGGCGACCCACATGCAACAACAACTCTACCCGCCGACGCTTCCCCGCGCCGAGCCGCCCGCCACGGGAGGCAAAGGCTGACATGGGCCTACTCACTCCCGACCGTAGCCAGTACCCCGCCACCCGCCCGGATGGCAGCCTCGACATTGATCTGAGCTCGGGCAAGTACCTCAAGCTCTGGCAGGGTCCCCAGCATCCCGGCATCACCGGCAACATGGCGGTGGAACTCACCGTCTGCGGTGACGAGGTCGTGGAGGGCCGGGTCCACGTGGGCTATCTGCACCGCGGCTTCGAGAAGCTGATGGAGCGGCGCACCTTTATCCAGTGCTTCCCCATCGTCTGCCGCATCTGCGTCCCCGAGCCGGACTTCAACGAATACTGCTATGCCGCCGCCGTGGAGGAACTGGCGGGCATCCAGGTCCCTGAAATGGCGAACTGGATCCGCACCCTCATCCTCGAGATGGGCCGTATCAACAGCTACCTCATGTACCTGGGCGGCCAGGCCGGCGCCCTGGGCCTGGGGGTCATCGGCCAGTGGACCACCTATGGCCGTGACCTGATGCTCGACCGCTTCGAGGAACTGACCGGCGCCCGCATCTACCACATGTTCATCCTCCCCGGCGGGGTCCGCGATGGCCTGCCGGAGGGCTTCGAGCCGCGCATGGCCGAGACCCTGCGGGAGATCGAAGGCATCCTCCAGGACGTCCAGGAGACGATGTTCCACAACGCCGTCTTCAAACGGCGCACCGTCGGCCAGGGGATCATCGACCCCGCCTGGCTGGACCCCTACGGCGTCACCGGCCCCAACGCCCGCGCCGCCGGCGTCCCCCGGGACGTGCGCATGGACTTCCCCTACCTGGTCTATCCCCAACTGGATTTCGAGCCGGTGACGGGTCGGGATTCGGACATCTACAGCCGTGCCGAGGTGCGCCGCCGAGACCTGCTGCTGTCCATCGACCTGATCCGCCAGATCCTGGCCCGCATGCCCCGCCAGGGCCCCTTCATGGCCAGCATCCCCAACGTCCTGCACTGGAAGATCGCCCCCGGTGAGACCTATGTCCGTGGCGAGTGCTCCCGGGGGGAATACGGCTATTACCTGGTCACCGACGGCAGCGGCTACCCACGCCGGGTGAACGTGCGTGGCCCCTCCTACACCCACGCCATGGCCCTGCTGGAGCGCCTGATCGTCAACTGTAATATCGCCGACGTGGCGGCCCTCATGGTGTCCCTGCACACCTATCCGCCGGAGATCGAGCGATGAGCGTCCGCGACGTCCTTTCCCCCTTCACCGCCTGGAAGAACCTCTTCCGCGACCCGGTGACCATCCGCGACCCGCTCCGGGACCGCCCCGGCGCCCCCCGTTATCGCGGCTTCCACCAGAATGACCTGGAGAAGTGCATCGGCTGCGGGACCTGCGAGGCCATTTGCCAGAACGCCGCCATCGACATGGTACCGGTGGCGGGCATCGAGACCCGCCTGGGCGACTCGGGCCTGCGCCCCCGCATCGACTATGGCCGTTGCTGCTGGTGTGCCCTCTGCGTCGATGTCTGCATGACCCAATCCTTGTCCATGTCCAACAGCTACACCTGGGTGGACGGGGACCCGGACGCCTTCCGCTTCACCCCGGGCCTGGACACCCATTCCTGGGATCGGGAGGCCCTAGGCTATCATCGCCCCGCCGGCCACCGGCTGACCGCCGCGGCCCGCATCCCGATGGGGGAGTTGACGCCCAAGGCTCGCCTCGACTCCTTCGCCGAGATCGTCCAGGGCTACGACCCTGAAGCGGCGCGCCAGGAGGCCGATCGCTGCGTCTCCTGCGGCCTCTGCATCGCCACCTGCCCCACCCACATGGCGATCCCGGACTACATCGCCGCCGTGCGCGATGGGGACTACGAGCGCGGGGTGCGCCTGCTCTACGAGACCAATCCCTTCTCGGCGGTCTGCGGTCGGGTCTGTACCCACAAATGTGAGACGAGTTGCGCCGCCCGTCACGAGGGCGACCCCATCGCCATCCGCTGGCTCAAGCGCCACCTCCTGGACCAGGTGACCCCGGAGCGGGTGCGCGCCATTGTCGGCGGCCCGGGTCCGGCCACCGGCCGCCGGATCGCCATCGTCGGCGCCGGTCCGGCGGGACTCACCGCCGCCTTCGACCTGGCCCGCCTGGGCCATGGAGTCACCGTCTTCGAGGCCCAGGACCAGCCCGGCGGCATGACCCGCTGGGGCATCCCCGAGTACCGCCTGCCCTACGCCGCCATCGACCGCGACATCGACATCATCCGCTCGGTGGGAGTGGAGATCCGCTGCAACTGCCGCGTCGGCGGTGATCTCACCCTGGCGGACCTGCGCGGGCAATACGATATCGTGCTGCTGGCCCTGGGCCTGCACCTGGGCCGGGCCACCCGCATCCCTGGCAGCGACCACCCGGACGTGCGCAAGGCCGTGGACCTGCTGCGCCAGGCCACCGCTGGCGTGGACTTTGGCACCCCGCGTCAGGCCCTGGTCATCGGCGGCGGCAACGTCGCCATGGACATAGCCCGCACCCTGGCACGCCTGCAGCGGCGGACCTACGGTGAAGTCCGGGTCATCATCACCGCCCTGGAGGACCTTGAGCATTTCCTGGCCGACCCGGAGGAGATCCGCGAGGCGGGCGAGGAAGGCATCCAGATCCTGGCCGCCCGCGGTCCCCGGGAGGTCATGATCCAGGACGGCCGGGTAACGGGCCTCAAGACCTGGCGGGTCAGAGCCATCTTTGATGACCAGGGCCGCTTTGCCCCCACCTACGATGCGTCCGACGAGCAATGCCACCCCGCCGAAATGCTGGTGGAGGCCATCGGCCAGATGACCGATACTAGCCTACTAGGTGATGATCTCACTGAGTGCCTCGCCTGGCAGCGCGGCCGCCTCCAGACAGATGACGGCGGTCACACCAGCGAGGACTGGCTCTGGGCCACTGGTGACATGGTGCGCGGTCCGGACGTGGTCACCGCCGTGGCCGACGGCCACCGGGTCGCCGCCAGCATCCACTCCGCCCTCCGTGAACGGGAGACCCCCAGATGACCGAAGGCACCCACGATATCCAACTCCTGCGCGGCAAGACCAGTCTGGGCGAAATCCTGGCGGTCGCGACCTCCTTCGAGGCCTCGGCCCGCGACTTTTACACCGACCTCATCCCCAAGGTCAGCAAGCGCATCCGCTACCTGGTCGAGGAACTGGCCACCGAGGAACAGGCCCACCACGCCCTCTTCCGCGACCTGGCCGAGCGCCACGACCTAGCCGAGCAGATCCAGGCCGAGGTCCAGCGCACCGCCAGCGACAGCCAATTCTCCGACTGCATCCACCTCCCCGACCTGGGCGACAACCCCGACGACCAAGCGGTCCTCCAATACGCCATGGGCCGCGAGCACGCCGCCATGCTGCACTATGCCGAACTCACCGAGACCGCCCCCGAGGGCCCCATCCGCGACCTCTTCCGCTACCTCGCCAGCGAAGAGACCCGGCACAAGCTCGCCCTGGAGAAGCTCTACTACGAGACCATCCATCGCAGCGGCGGGGTCTGACCGAGGCCCCCCGGCATTCCCCACCCCGCTGGATCGCGGCGGGGCCCGCTCCCTACCCTGGCCTGGCGGTTGGCGATCGATAATTATCATTCCTCCTGGGAAATATTGACCTGGCGCAAGAAAATTCCTGCTTGGGCGAAAGAGTCCTTGAGGAACACGTAATATAATCTATTACTAATTTTCTACGGGAGGCGCCACCTTGGACGACACCCTCAAACGACTTCTGGAAGCCGAGATGCGTGCCGAGGGCTTGGCGCAGCAGGCGGAGGAAGAGGCTGAGCGCCTGGTTCAGGCAGCGGTGGCCGAGGCCAAGGCTCAGGAAGAACGATTCCGGGCCCGCATTCCGGACCTGCACAAGGGCTACATCCAGAAATCCGAGGAGCGCGCCGAGCAGACGATCGCCGAACTTAAGCGCCGCTATGACGAGCGCCATGTCCAACTCCGCAATATGGCGGAGGAACGGGAGGAGGATGCCCTGGTGGCGGCCTTCGACCTCCTCCTGGCGGCGGACTGAAGGTGGACTGAATCTGGATTCCCCCCGACAGGCCTCCTGAATCAGTCACGCATCAGCCATGAAACACTCGGCGCACCAGGCCTATCTCAACACGCGCGTCTCGGCGATGGCGACGCGCCTCTTTACCCCTGGCACCCTCGCGACCCTGGCCCATCGCCCACTAGAAGAACTGGCGAAGATCTTCGGGTTGACGGCGGCCCTGGACAGTCAGCTCCCGATCAAGACCCGCAGCCGGGCGGTGGAGCAGGCCTTGATCAAGACCCTGCTCTCGGAATTGCGCATCCTGATCCTGCCCATGTCGGCGATCGAGCGGACCCTGGTCCTCGACTGGGGTCGTCACTATGCCCTGTCCAATCTCAAGACCCTCATCCGTGGCAAACTCTTCGACCTGGATCGCAAGGAGATCGCCGCCAACCTCTACGAACTCCCGCCCAACCTGCGGCTACCCCAACAGGACCAGCTTTTCCAGGCTGAGAATGTGCTCGAACTGCTGCGCCAGTTGGAGGGAGGACCCTACAGCATCATTGCCCGCCAGGCCCGGGAGGTCTATGAGCGCAAACACGAACCCTTTGCCCTGGAGGCGGCCATCGACCAGCGATATCTGACCGGTCTGGTCCGCGAGATCGCCCCCTTCGAGGACACGGGTACCCATTCCCTGCGTCATCTGATCGGGGCCGTCCTCGACCGGGTGGATATCCTCTGGCTGCTGCGCTTTCGATTTTCCTACCAGCTCTCGCCCAGCGAGACCTTTTTCCAGTTGGTCCCTTCCCTGGGCCGGATGCACCGCGACCGCCTGCTGGCCCTGGTCAATCTGGGAACCTTCGCCCAGGTGCTGACGGCCCTGCCGGCGCCATTGGATACCAAGCTCGCCGGGAGCCTCGACCTGGTGGATGTCCAGCGGCGCCTGAACGCCCATGTCCGCGAGGAAGCCCGGCAGGTCATCAGCCGCGGTCATTCCGGCGTGGCCCGCGCCCTGGCCTATCTGATCCAGCGGGAACAGGACCTGCTCGCCCTCTTCTCCCTGTTCCAGGGACGGCTACTCGAACTCCCCGAGGAGCTGGTGGAGATCGCCATCGAGGTAGCGAATCCCCGCTGCCCCATGAAGTCCGGCAGGTCGGCCTGAGCCATGGACACCGTCACCCTGTCCCCCACCCGGCACCCAAGCCAGGGGTAAAAGCGGATGTTGCGGCCAACCCCTATGAAGCACGTCCGCATCCTGGTCCTGGGCGAGGAGCTGCCCCAGGCCTCCCTGACCCTGGCGGAGCTGGAGAGCTTCCACGCCGACGCCCGCGCGCCGGAACATGACGACCTCGATGGCCAGCCCGGCCTGCCCTATCGGGACACCTGGCGGCAAGCCAGTTCCCGCCTGGAAAAGATCGCCAAGCTGATCCCCCTCCCGACCGAGAGCGCGCCGCTCAACCCCCGCGTCATCCCCGAGGAAGAATTGGTGGCGACCAATAACTGGCTGGGCGGTGTCTGGGAGGAGACCTCCCATTACGAAGAGCAATTCCGCGCCATCGATGACGAGGATCGTCTGATCCGGGAACAACAGTCGGCCCTGAGCAATTTCGAGGATCTCAATATCGACCTGGGGATGCTGCGCAGCAAGACGCGCTTCCTGGATTTCTATGTGGGCGTTGTCCCCTACGCCAACCTGCGTCAACTGGAAGGGGCGGTGGGCCTGGCGGATCACCTGCTCTTTCAGTACATGGTGACCGGCGATGATGCCCATGTCGTCATCGTCGGCCCCAGCGGGGACAAGGAGGCCCAACTCGAATCCGTGCTACGCAGCGCCGGCTTCCGTCACCTGCCCATCCCCCCAGAGCTGGACCACGAGCCCCAGGTGATGCGCGCCGAGTTGACCCGCCGCCGCGAGGCCACCGCCGCCCAACGCCAGGCCCTGAGCGAACGGCTAGCGGCCTGGTCCGCCGGTCTTCTGGAACGCCTGCTCGCCAACCGCGAGATACTGCATCTGGCGGAGCCCCTGGTCCAGCTTGATGCCGCCATCCACGGCCGCGGCGCCCTGGCCCAGCTCACGGGCTGGGTCCCGGCGTCCGCGGTGAAGAAACTGGAGCAGCGGCTGCGCGAGACCCTCAGCCTGCCCTTCGCCCTCACCAGCCGCGACCCCCTGCCAGAGGAAAGGCCCCTGGTGCCGACGGTGCCAACCCGCAAGCGCCTCCTGGCCCCCTTTGCCCTGCTGGTCCATCAATATGGCATCCCACGATACGGTGAGGTCGATCCCACCCCCCTGTTCGCGGCCACCTTCCTCCTCATGTTCGGAACCATGTTCGGCGATGTGGGCCAGGGCGCCGTTATCGCTGGGCTGGCCTGGTATTTTCGCGCCAAACTGGGACGCTTCTACCTCTTTGGGGTCCTGGCGGGGGCCTCGTCCATGATTTTCGGTTTCCTCTTCGGCAGCGTCTTCGGCTTCGAGCACTGGCTGCCGGCCCTCTGGATGTCGCCCCTGCACGACCCCTTACTCATGCTGCGACTGGCTCTGGGCTGGGGCGTCCTCTTCATCGCCCTGGCCTGCGTCCTGGCCATCTACAATCGCGCCGTAATCGACAACTGGCTGGGGGCCCTCTTCGGCCAGCACGGCCTGGTCAATCTGATCTTCTACCTGGCTCTGGCCTGGGGCGGGCTGGGTATCGGCCAGGGGCAAGGCTTCGGTACGGGCCCGCTCCTGCTGATCCTCTTTTCCCTGGGCGCTCTGGCCTGGCACGGCTGGGGCCACCTGGATGCCCCCCCCGCGGAAAAGGTGCTGGTGGTCTTCATCGAGACCCTGGAGACCATCGTTGGCTATGTCTCCAACACCCTCTCCTTCCTACGGGTAGCGGCCTTCAGTCTCAACCACGCAGCCCTGGCCCTGGCCGTCTTTACCCTCGCTGGCATGATGGGGCCTTTCGGCCATGGCGTGACCCTGGTCTTGGGCAATGTCTTCATGATCGTCCTGGAAGGTGGCATCGTCCTGATCCAGGTGCTCCGTCTGGAGTTCTACGAGGGGTTCGCGCGCTATTTCTCCGGCGACGGTCATGCCTTCACTCCGCTGCGGCTGGGGCCTGCCCCGGGGGAAAAGCCATGAAAAGCGCCCCGTCATCCCTATTCCGCCTCATGAGGGTCGGGGCCGGCGCCCTTAACCCTTCCTGCCCTAACCCGCCCTAATAACACAGGAGTTCATCATGTACTGGCTCGTCGGCCTCATGTCCTTCGCCATCCTCGGCCTCATCCTCGGCGGCCTGGTCCTTGAGTTGCGCCCCGCCCTCGCCGGCCGCATTCGACCCTGGTACGCACCGGCCATGGGCACCCAACTCGTGACCTTCGTGTTCGCCCAACTGGGGTTGCTGGTCCTGGGCATCAACGATGCCTTCGCCCAGACCGGTGAGGTGGTGGCGGTGGTCAACGAGATCTCCACGGGCATGGGCCTGGCCATCATCGGCGCCGGCATCCCAACCGCCCTCTCGACCATCGGCGCCGGCATCGCGGTAGGGCCCATCGGCGCCGCCTCCCTGGCCGCCATCACGGAGAAGCCCGAGAATCTGGGCCGGACCCTCATCTACCTGGGCCTGGCGGAGGGTATCGCCATTTACGGCCTGGTGGTCAGCATCCTGCTGCTGAACAAGATCCCTTAGTCGCCGGGAGCCAGGCCCATGGCCAGCGAGACGAACACCGGACAGGTCACCCGCATGCTCTTCCTGGGCGACGAGAGCCTCGCGGACGGCTTCCGCATGATCGGTTTCGAGACCCACCCGGACCCGAGCCACGAGGAGGTGGACCAGCTCTTCCAGGACCTGATCCGCCGCGGCGACAAGGCCTTCGCCATCGTGGAGGAGACCCTGATGCGGGCCAAAATTCCGGGCCTGGAGCGGGTACGCGCCGAGGGCGGACGTATCGTCGTGACCGCCGTGCCGCGCCTGAAGGGGCCACACCGCCTGGCCAGCGACGTGGCCGATCGACTCGACGCCATGTTCGGCAAGGCCGCGGGGGCGACATGACCGCCCCCTCCCCGACGGGTCCGCCGCGACCAGGCCCCATCCTTTTTGGTATCGCACCCCTAGCCAAACTTGCACGGGATTCATCGTGAACCAGGTAGAAGAACTCGAACGGGCCCTCATCGCCCGCGCCGAACGACTCGCCAGCGCTTACCGGGAAATGACCCAGCGCAGCCGCGACACCATCCTGCGCGAGGCGGCGGAGCGCCTTCGGCTGCGCGAGCAACGCGAGGAATCCATCGCCCGCTCCCTGGGGGAACGGGCCTTCCGCCAGCAGGTCCAGGCCAGCGAACTGCGGATGCAGAGCCAGCTCGACCGGGTGCGTTGGAACCTGGTGACGGACGTGGAGGGCCGACTGCGCGAGCGGTTGCAAGCCTATATGACGGACGATGCGGCCTACAACCTGACCCTGGAGCACTATCTGATTCAGGCCGCGGCGGCGATCGAGGCCGAGGAACTGGTGGTGGAGGTCAATGCCCGGGACCGTCAGCGCCTGGCGCCCGAATGGGAGACCCTCGCCCACCGCCTCGCGCCGGACAAGCAGTTGCGTCTGGCAGAGCATCCCATCCCTTGCCTGGGCGGCGCGCGGGTCGCGAGCGCGGACAACCGCATCCGGGTCGACAACACCTTCGAGGGCCGACTGGAACGGCTGCGCGCCAGGATCCAGCAGGTCATCCTGGAGCGGCTGCTGCCTGGCGGCCTCGACACCGGCAACCTCTTCGGCGGCTGACATCATGAGCGAACCCACCCGCACTGGCTATATCCGCGAGATCAATGGCCCCATCGTCACCATCGTCCTGCCCGGCGTCCGTAATGGCGAGCAGGTACGGATCGGCGAACTGGGGCTGTTCGGGGAGGTCATCTCCCTGCGCGGCCAGGAGGCCGTCGTCCAGACCTACGAATCCACGGATGGCGTGCGCCCCGGCGAACCCGCGACGGGCCTGGGCTGGCCCCTGTCGGTGGAACTGGGCCCCGGGCTGCTCGGCGGCATTTTTGACGGTGTCCAGCGCCCCCTGGAAAAGATCGCCCTCCAATGTGGCGATTACATCAACCGGGGCCTGAACATAGCGGCCCTGGACCGCGCCCGGATCTGGGAGTTCGAACCCAATCCCAAGCTGGAGCCCGGCCATAAAATCGGCCCCGGCACCGTCCTCGGCACGGTCCAGGAGACCCAGACCATTCTGCACCGCATCCTGGTGCCCCCGACCCTGAGCGGCGAACTGGAAGAGATCGCCCCCGCCGGGGACTATGACCTGGAAAAGACCATTGGCCACCTGCGCGACGCCCAGGGCCATACCCATCGCCTCAAGCTCTTCCACCGCTGGCCGGTGCGCAAGCCGCGCCCCTACCTGCGGCGGGATGACGGCATCGCCCCCCTCATCACGGGCCAGCGGGTGATCGACAGCTTCTTCCCCCAGCTCAAGGGCGGCAAGGGCGCGGTCCCGGGGCCCTTCGGCGCCGGCAAGACGGTGGTCCAGCAGCAGGTGGCCCGCTGGTCCAACGCCGACATCGTCATCTATGTTGGCTGTGGCGAGCGCGGCAACGAGCTGGTGGACGTGCTGGAGACCTTCCCCCAGCTCGACGACCCCTACTCCGGCCGCAAGCTGATGGAGCGCACCCTGCTGGTGGCCAACACCTCCAACATGCCGGTGGTGGCGCGGGAAGCCTCCGTCTATGTCGGCATCACCATGGCCGAGTATTACCGCGACATGGGCTACGACGTGGTCATGCTGGCGGACTCCACCAGCCGCTGGGCCGAGGCCCTGCGCGAGGTCTCGGGCCGACTCGGTCAGATGCCGGTGGAGGAAGGCTACCCGGCCTACCTGGCCTCGCGCCTGGCCGCCGTTTACGAGCGCGCCGGGCGGGTGGAGACCTACGGCGCGGGTTCTGGCTCCGTGACCCTGATCGGCGCCGTCTCACCCCCGGGCGGCGACTTCTCCGAACCGGTCACCAGCCACACCAAGGACATCATCGAGACCTTCTGGGCCCTGTCCAAGGAGCTGGCGGACGCCCGCCACTACCCTAGCATCGACTGGGTGACCAGCTTCTCCGGCCACGTCCACACCGCCGCCGAGTGGTGGCACAAGGAGATCAGCCGCGACTGGGAGCGCCGCCGCACCGAGGCCCTGGCCCTGCTGGCCCGGGACGCCGAGCTGTCGCGCATCGTCAACCTGGTGGGGCCCGAGGCCCTGTCCTCCGCCCAGCGCTGGGAGTTGGAGGGGGCGGCCCTCATCAAGGAGGGCGTGCTCCAGCAGAGCGCCCTCGACGAGGTGGACACCTTCTGCTCGCCCCGCAAGCAGTTCGCACTGCTCGACCTGGTGATCTTCATCTTCAAACGCGGCGCGACCCTGATTGAACTGGGCGTGCCGGTGCAGGAGCTGCAGCAATTGCCCCTCATGGCCCGGGCACGGCGCTGCAAGTCCATGTTTAACAGCGAGCAGGTGGACCAGATCGAGGCCCTGCGGGAAGAGGTCGGACGCGTCTTCGAGAAGATGCGCCTGGAATATGCCAAGCCCGACGAGGCCGCCACCAACGCATAGGCTGGGAATTCGCCATGAGCATCAAAGAATACCGCACCGCCGCCGAGGCTCGCGGCGGCCTGCTGGTCATGAAACGCACCCCCGGGGTCGCCTTTGGCGACCGGGTCCTGATCCGGGATCACGCCGGCACCCGACGCAATGGCCAGGTCATCCGGGCCGCCGACGACGAGACCCTGATTCTGGTCTTCGAGGGCACGGACGACCTGGACCTGGAGTCCACCTGGGTGCGCTTCCTGGACGAACCGGTGGAGATCGCCCTGTCGCCGGAGTTGCTGGGCCGGGTCTTCAACGGCCTGGGGGAGCCCAAGGATGACCGGCCGCCGATCCTGTCCAATATCCGCCGCCCCGTCACCGGTGCCGCCATCAATCCGGCGGCGCGCACCTATCCCCGCGAGTTCATCCAGACCGGTATCTCCACCATCGACGGCCTCAACAGCCTGGTGCGGGGCCAGAAGCTGCCGATCTTCTCGGGCTCGGGCCTCCCCCACAACCGCCTGGCCGCCCAGATCGTCCGCCAGGCCCGCCTCAAGGACGAGGACACCAGCTTCTCCATCGTCTTCGCGGCCATGGGCGTCTCCTACGCCGATGCCAAGTTCTTCCGCGACGAGTTCGCCAGTTCCGGTGTGCTGCGCAACGTGGTCATGTTCATCAACCTGGCGGACGACCCGCCGGTGGAGCGCCTGACCCTGCCCCGCACCGCCCTCACCGCCGCCGAGTACCTGGCCTACGACCTGGACCGCCACGTCCTGGTCGTCATGACCGACATGACCTACTACGCCGAGGCCCTGCGCGAGGTCGCCACCGCCAAGGGCGACGTACCGGCGCGCAAGGGCTATCCCGGCTATCTCTACTCGGACCTCGCCGAGATCTACGAGCGCTGCGGGCGCATCCACCAGCGCCACGGCTCCATCACCATGATGCCGGTGGTGTCCATGCCCTCGGACGACATCACCCACCCCATCCCGGACCTGACGGGCTACATCACCGAGGGCCAGATCGTGCTATCGCGGGAGCTGCACAACCAGGGCATCTACCCACCGGTGCACATCTCGCCGAGCCTGTCGCGCCTCATGAAGGATGGCATCGGCAAGGACGACACCCGCGAGGACCACCCCCGGGTCGCCGCCCAGCTTTACGCCCTCTATGCCCGCGCCCTGGAGACCCGCAACCTGGCCTCCATCATCGGCGCCGATGAGCTGTCGGAGCGCGACAAGCGCTTCCTGCGCTTCGCCGACGCCTTCGACCAGCGTTTCGTCGGCCAGGGGGAGGCCGAGGACCGCTCCATCGAGGCCACCCTCAACCTGGCCTGGGAACTCATGTCCAGCTTCCCGCGCGATATGCTGACCCGCCTGAGCGAGACCGACCTGGCCAAGTACCACCAGGGCTCCGATTGATGGCCGGGCGGACGGACTGACATGGCCCAACAACTCATCAAGGTCCCGCCGACCAAGAACACCCTGCTGAAGCTCAAGAAGCAGGTCAAGTTCCTGGAAGAGGGCCACGACCTGCTCGAACGTAAGCGCGAGCTGCTGACCCGCCTGGTCTATGAGCGCATCGGCGAGTACCGGCGGCTGCGCCAGGAGGCAGAGGCGGCCGTGGCCGAGGCCTACCGCTGCCTGTCCATCACCCATCTGCGCATGGGCAGTCGCGGCATCAATCAGGCCGCCCTGGGCTCCGAGCTGGCCCTGCGGGTCGATATCCTGCCGCGCCGCAGCCTGGGGGTTGAGTACCCGGCGGTCTCCGCCGAGCGCCTCCCCCTCAAGCCCGTGGGCCTGCTGGGCACCGACGCCAGTTTCGACAACACCCGCGCCAACCTGGCGGACCTGGCCGTCACCCTGGCCCGCCTCGGGGAGGTGGAGATCGCCCTCCACCGCCTGATGGAGGAGCAGCGCAAGGCCCAAAAGCGCGTCAACGCCCTTAAATACAACATCATCCCCCTCTACCGCCGCACCATCCATTTCATCCAGTCCTCCCTGGAAGAAGAGGAACGCAACACCCTGTTTCAGGTCAAGCGATTGCGGGAAAGGGCCCAGGCCTGAGCCAGACCCGGAGCCTATGGCCCGCGGCTCCGAACGCTCGACACCGGGTCACGTCAGACCCAGCGCCTTGAATGCCGCCTGGCGCATATCGCCGAAGAAGATGGGGTCAACCTGTTCCAGCACATCCGCGTTCACGTCCAGGAACTGCCGTTTGTTCTCGATCGGGATCAGTGCCCGCTTGCCGCTATTGTCCATGGCAACCTGGAGGGGCTCGGTGAGGGAACGCACCGGCTTGATGTTGCCCTGAATGCTCAAGTCGCCAAGCACCAGCAGCGCGGGCTGCGGCGGGACCTTGCGCAATGCCGAATAGTTCTACTTTGTCAGTTTCATTCCAACGCCGCCGCCCGCCTGGCGTGAGAGTCCTTGGCCTGTTGCCGCAGACGGTGGCGCTTGGCGATGATCTCGGCCAAGTCTTCAGCGGTCAGCTGGCGACGGAGTAGCCGATGGGTCAGAGCCGTCACCAGGTCGTTGCACGAGAGCATCGGCCACTGGTTCCGGCCCTGGATTTTCTGTTTGACCAGGAACAGGGTCGCCAACCTCACCAAGGCCATAGGATGATGCCAGGCATCCCCGCGGCGCACCTGATAGTCGGCCAGGCCGCATGCGCGCTTGGCCTCGCGAAAGCGGTGCTCGATGAAAAACCGCTGGGCCTGGACGCGCGCCAGTTCGTTCCAAGGGGTGTGCTCGGGGGCGTTGGACAGGCAATAGTGGGAGATTTCGGTGGCGCCGACTTCGCGCCGCACGAACAGCTGCCAGCAGCGGGCCTGGGCTTGAGAATCGTCCCAGACCCAGACGCGGGTGTGCAGGTACTCAGCGACCAACTGCCCCTTCTCGCCCCCGCGCAGGCACAGGCGCTGCCAGGCATCGGCCGGTTAGGCCGCCGCCCAATGGTCAACGCGCACCGCGGCAGACTGCGCTTGGGCGAGCCGCAGGCGTGGCCCCCGTCCCGACCACGCGGGCACCTGCGGAGCGGGGTCCTGGAGATAAACCGATTGATGGCAATGAACATCGGCCACGAACCGGCAGCCCAATCCGTCGAGCCCGTACAGAAAGGCCGGTTCCTTGCCGTAGCCACCGTCCACGCCGACATATCCGAAGTGTAGCCTGCGCCGCTGCGCGGTAGCGACCATCTCCAGCGCCAGCGCGGTCTTGCTGCGGTAGTCACGGGCGTCCTCCGGGATGGCGGCCTGCGCGCAACGCAACGCGTCGTCCGCCCACGCCTGGGGCAGATACAACCGGGCGTCCACCAGGCTGGCCATCTCCCCCCGACACAGGGTCGCGAACACGCCCACCTGGCAGTTGTCCACCTTGCCCAGCCGGCCGTGCCACTGCCGGGCGACCCCGGCCGAGCGCTCGCCCTTTTTGGCAAAGCCGCTGTCATCGATCAACAACACCGACTGCGCGCTGCCCAGCAGCACGTTGGCCTCTTGAGCCAAGTGATCGCCGAATCCGCCCCAGTCGACCGCCCCCTCGGTGAGCATATGCTGCATCGACTGATGGTCGACCGCGTTGACGTCGCTCATGCGCAACAGGTTGGCCCGCTCCGATTGGAACAACCCGCGCAGATAGCCGCCAAAGGTCGCCGTGGCGTCGCGCGTACAAGAGCGGAAAAACCGGGAGAACGGCGCCAGATGGGCGCTGAGCGCCGCAGGCAGGCCCTGAAGGACCTTTGCCAGGCAAGGGGTGACAGTATTTTCACGACATCATCGTGATTTACCCTTTTTGAACAATTAGTTGTTGTGCATGAATCCATCGCCGATGGGTAGCCGTATTAATCTGACAAAGTAGAATTAGGCGGCCACGAAGAAGGCTACGCCTATCTCCGCCTCGACCCCGTTGCCCCGTAAATCGATGACCTCGACGTGAAAATCCGAGGTGTCGAGTTCACGGGGTACCCCAAAGGGGTTCTTGTTGGCCGACAGGTAACTGAAGGCCCGGTTCACCGATTCCTTCATCGCCCCACTCACCCCACCGGCGGGCTTGAGCTTGCCGGTGCCCGATGACAGCGAAACCTCGACCCGATAGAGCCCCACGGTGCCGTCCCCACTCACGGATGCCGTGTAAACCGTCCCCGGCGGCAGGGGATCCGGGGAAATCAAGCCGCGGCCACCCTGCTCGGCAACGCCGACAAACTTCTCCTCCCCGGTGTCGTTGACTAGATAGCTGAAGGAGGTCTGAGAGTACTCGAAGGAGCCCATCTTCTTGAGCTGCCCCTTGACCCGGCAGCGCCCCTCCAGGGCCAACTCCAGCAGCTCGGCGGGGTCCGCCTGGGAGACTTGCCCGTGCGGATACAGAATCTTCACCAGTCCCGACACGGTGCGGCGCACGGCCTTGCGGTCCCGGGCGTTCAGGTGGGCCCCGAGAGAGAAGTAATGGTCGATGGTCTCGGCAACCGCCCCTGTGTCAGGATAGATGTCGCCTCCTGTTTGAGGAGAGACCCACCCAAGACGGGGGGATGAAGTTAGGGAGACGGTCCGGCTGGGGCGGTGAACGGGAAGGA
>JBASIS010000169.1:0-5494 GCA_049654905.1 Chromatiaceae bacterium | reverse complement strand
ACCTACGGCGGGGCCGCCCGTCACGGTGGGGGCGCCTTCTCCGGCAAGGACCCATCCAAGGTGGACCGCTCCGCCGCCTACGCCGGGCGCTACGTGGCCAAGAACATCGTCGCCGCCGGGCTGGCCGACCGCTGCGAGATCCAGGTCTCCTACGCCATCGGCGTGGCCGAACCGACCTCCATCTCCATCGAGACCTTCGGCACCGCCAGGATCGACGAGGAGCGGATCGCCCAACTGGTGCGCGAGCACTTCGACCTGCGCCCCTACGGCATCGTCCAGATGCTGGATCTGGTGCGGCCCATCTACCTCAAGACCGCGGCTTATGGGCACTTTGGGCGCGAGGAGCCGGAGTTCACCTGGGAGCGCACCGACCGCGCGGAGGCCCTGCGGGCCGCGGCCGGGCTTTAGGCGCTCATTTTTTTCCTCGCCCCACGCCGAGGAGCGCTGCGACCCCAGCAGGGGCCAGGCTCGGTGGTGGCCAACCCTGACAACGGCGCTCACTCTGATAATCACGGGAGTTGACTAGCATGAGTGAGTTTACCGACTACAAGGTTGCCGACATTGCCCTGGCCGCCTGGGGCCGCAAGGAAATCGCCATCGCCGAGACGGAGATGCCCGGTCTCATGGCCCTACGCCACCAGTACGCGGCCACCCAGCCCCTCAAGGGCGCCCGGGTCACCGGCAGCCTGCACATGACCATCCAGACCGCGGTCCTCATCGAGACCCTGGTCGCGCTTGGCGCCCTGGTGCGCTGGTGTTCCTGCAATATCTTTTCCACCCAGGACCATGCCGCCGCCGCCATTGCCGCGGGCGGCGTCCCCGTCTACGCCTGGAAGGGCGAGACCCTGGAGGAATACTGGTGGTGCACCGAGCAGGTGGTCAATTGGCCCGACGGCGGCGGCCCCAACATGATCCTGGACGATGGCGGCGACGCCACCCTGCTGGTGCACAAGGGTGTCGAGTACGAAAAGGCCGGCGCCGTCCCCATCCCCACCGCCCAGGACAACGAGGAGTGGTGCGCCATCCTCGGCGTCCTCGGCCGGACCTTCCAGCGCGACCACCAGCACTGGACCCGGCTCGCCGCAGAGATTCGGGGCGTCACCGAGGAGACCACCACCGGCGTCCATCGCCTCTACGAGATGGCCAAGGCCGGGACCCTCCTCTTCCCGGCCATGAACGTCAACGACTCGGTCACCAAGTCCAAGTTCGACAACCTCTACGGCTGCCGCGAGTCCCTGGTGGACGGCATCAAGCGCGCCACCGATGTCATGATCGCCGGCAAGGTCGCCATGGTCTGCGGTTATGGCGACGTGGGCAAGGGTTGCTGCCAGTCCCTGCGCGGCCTGGGCGCCCAGGTCTGGGTCTCTGAGATTGACCCCATCTGCGCCCTCCAGGCCGCCATGGAAGGTTACAAGGTGGTCACCATGGAGGAGGCCGCGCCCCTGGCGGACATCTTCGTCACCGCCACCGGCAACCTCGACATCATCACCCATGACCACATGCTGGCCATGAAGGACCAGGCCATCGTCTGCAATATTGGCCACTTCGACAACGAGATCGACGTCGCCTCCATCGAGGGCTACGTCTGGGACGAGATCAAGCCCCAGGTGGATCACGTCATCTTCCCCACCGGCCGGCGCATCATCCTGCTCGCCAAGGGCCGCCTGGTGAACCTGGGCTGCGCCACCGGCCACCCCAGCTTCGTCATGTCCAACAGCTTCACCAACCAAATCCTGGCCCAGATGGAAATCTTCAACCATCGCGACCAGTACCCGATCGGTGTCTATGTCCTGCCGAAAAAGCTGGACGAGGAGGTGGCGCGCCTGCACTTGGGCAAGATCGGCGTCCACCTCAGTCAGCTCACTCAGTCCCAGGCCGACTATATTGGCGTGCCGGTGGAAGGCCCCTACAAGCCTGAATACTATCGATATTAAGGGTTGATCAAGGCGCCGGGGCCCCCTGGGGTTATGGCGCCTCCCGCCTCGCCAGGGGCGGGTCCCCCTACTCCGGGCACCAATGGCTTTGCGGGCACAGGGGGTCAGGAATCTCCTCCCCCACGGCCCCCGTACCCGAGGCCCAGGAACACCTTCACTCTCCCCTGCCCCGAGGCAATCCTCTCGCGCCCGACAGGAGCACCCATGCCAGCCCCCCCTCCCCACCAAGCCGCTTTCAGCTTCGAACTGTTCCCGCCCAAGACCCCGGAGGGGATGACCAAACTCGCCGCCAGCATCGACCTGCTGAATGCCGTGGGACCGGAGTACTTCTCCGTCACCTACGGGGCCGGCGGCTCCACCCGGGACAGCACCTTCGCGGCCCTGGACCTGCTCCTGGCCAGGGGCATACCGGCTGCCCCCCACCTGGCCTGCATCGGCTCCAGCCGGGCCGAGATCCGCGGCATCCTGGAGCGTTACCAAGGCCAGGGCATTCGCCGCCTGGTGGCCCTGCGCGGTGATCTGCCCTCCGGCATGGGGCTGGGCACCGCCGGGGACTTTCGCAATGCCAACGAACTGGTGGCCTTCATCCGCCAGGAGACCGGTGACCACTTCTACATCGAAGTCGCGGCCTACCCCGAGGTCCATCCCCAGGCCCCCAACGCCGATCAGGACCTGGCCAACTTTCAGCGCAAGGTCGAGGCCGGCGCCAATGCCGCCATCACCCAGTATTTCTACAACCCCGACGCCTACTTTGGCTTTGTCGAGCGCTGCGCGGCCCGGGGTATCCAGATCCCCATCCAGCCCGGCATCATGCCCATCACCAACTTCTCCCAACTCGCCCGCTTCTCCGATGCCTGCGGCGCCGAGATCCCGCGCTGGGTCCGCAAACGCCTGGAGGCCCTGGGCGACGATATCGAGGCCATCCGCGCCTTTGGTCACGAGGTAGTCCTCGGCCTCTGCCGCCGCCTCCTGGCGGGTGGCGCCCCGGGCCTGCACTTTTACAGCATGAATCAGGCCGGTCCGGTGCTGCGATTGTGCCAGGAGCTTGGCCTGGCCCGCTAATCCCGGGGAGAGTCTCTTTAGGGATTACTCAATCCGGGGCGATGACATAGGCCGGGGCGTCCTCGGAGGGCGTGGCACCGATAACCTGCAACGCCAGCAGCACCGGATACTCCTTGGCCACAAAGGCGCGGGCCTGCTCGGTCAGGGCGGCCAGATTTTCCTCGGCGGTTGGCAGCGACACGCCACCCTTTTGGACGGACTGACCCTGAATCGACAGGATTTGCCATGCCAGCGCCGCGCAGTCCTCGGCTGTCGTGCAACCGCCTTGTCCGGCGGCCCACAAGAACAACTGGCTGGTGCGGGAAACCGGGATACCGCCGCCGGTCAACGGGCTCGCAAGATAGGCAACCTCGCCGTGACCACAGGCAAAATCCAGGAGCTGGGCATTGAGCCGGTCGGTTGCAGGCCGGCAGAGTGCTGATACCGCCTCGTCCTGCGCAGGCTTGAGCACCCCTTTGCCAACCAGCACCATGACGGCTTCCTTAACCTGGGGAAGGGTGAGTATGCCGGCCAGATGCTGTTCAATGTCCGCAAGGCTCCTGGGCTGATGATCGGCCAGAGTGTCCAGCAGGGGGGCGTAGATGGCCGCATCCAGGCTGGCCGTGACCCGGTGGGTCTTAAGGTCCAGAGTGATATCGTAGCGCGGCACCACCAGCACCACCTGCTCCTGGCGCAAGGCCTGCGCCTGCTCCAGCAGCGATAGCCGGCGCCCACCTTTGATCCAGTACTCGCGGCGGCCACTAGAGTTGGTCATGATGTCCAACACGGTTTCGCGAAACAGTAGATCCGGGATGCGGGCCAGGAATTCACGCTGTTGCTCGGTCAGGGTCAGGGAGGGGATGCACCGGATGTAATCGGCCGAGCAGGCGAAATCGAGCTTGGCCGGACGCAGCCACCGCACGGTGTCGGCGAAATGCATGGGCTGAAAATTGCGGTTGAGGTATTCATGGGCCAGATACTGGCGATTCTGGCCCTTAATGTGCGCGAGGCGTTCAGCGATCCGCGGATAGGCCTCCGCGTAGGCCGGGCGGGTCGCCAGCAACTGGTCGATGAACGCGAGGGCGGTCTCAAGCCGACCGACGATGCCCTGCCCCGGTGATCCCAGGGTCTCGGCCGCCTCGGCAATCAGTCGTTGCAACGGGACTGCCTCTGCCCAGCCGGGCTGAGAGATATATCCTATATAGAGGAGGCCACCAGGCTTGAGCTTGCGCCGGACAAAGTCGACGATAAGGGTCCGGTTCTCGTCCGTGATCCAGCTCCAGACGCCGTCCAGACCGATGATGTCGAAGTCGGGCAGGTCCGGTCGTTGGCAAAACTCAGCGAAGGATTCGTTGAACAGCCGCGCCTCCAATCCAGCGGTGGCCGTCAGATGTTGCCCGACGCTCGCATGGGCGGGATTGAAATCAGTCGCCCACCACTCGCAAGTGCCGGCGGCGGCATGCAGGTTGACGCTGAGACCCTGGCCGAAGCCGAGTTCACAGGCCGCCCTGCCCTCGGGCGGCGCGATGCCCAAATTCAACAGGGGCAGCCGCAACCAGAGCGGATTCAAGTACCCGCTGTAGTTAAAGGTATAGCTGATGTCCGTGATGTAGCCGGACGTCCAATCCGTCATGACTTCGCTCTCTCTGCCGTGATAATCCGATCAAAATGCTCGCGCGGACGCGGCAAGCGCCTCCGCCGGACCCTACCCCCTCGCAACCTTAATCATACCCAAAGTCAGACGCCAACCTAGCGGAAAAACCGCGTCCCTGACTGGTGTCAGCGGCCATTGTGGGAGGTCGGGCTATTCCGCCCTCCTGACCCTGCCTAGCGGAGCCCTCGGCAGCCCCTCCGCGGGGCCTGAGGATCAGGTGGCCGGGGCGGCGCCGCAATGCCGGCTGCTTGGAGTGGCGGCCACTGCAACCGAGCATGTAGCAAGAAAGCAACACGTGGCATCAAGGGCCACGGAAGTTTGCAGTGTTGCGATTTTATGCTAACCTGATGTTGCAAAATAAAGTGCATACGAAGCTTGGGGGTGTGCAGGCAGAGCCCAGGCGAGCGTGATGGCACCCCTTTTGATTCAAAAACAGCAGGTAAATCTTATGAGCGAGACTAGGGAAGAGATCAGCAAAAGCCTCCATCAGCGGAAGCAGCTATACAGGTTGATAATGCCCGCGCTGGCGTCAGGCGCGATGCTCGGATTGAGTGGCCCAGCCCAGGCAGACGTCACTGGCCTGACGGCCAATCCCGCGAGTCCACAGGTTGTTGGAACCAACGTCACCTTTACCGCAACGGTTCAGAACCCCCCATCTGATGCCTGTGGTGGTATGGGTGAACCTACTTGCGATGCCTTCGTCACTTTTTTCGCTGACGCGACGTTCGGTGACGCCATGAATCCATGCACACCTACTGTCGGTGCTCCCCTTCCTAACTGTAATATCATACCGGTTGTTGGTCCTGCGGTTACTGTAAATTGCCAAACCGATGGTTTGGCGGTGGGTGAACACACCATCCAGGCG
>JBASIS010000168.1:0-3265 GCA_049654905.1 Chromatiaceae bacterium | reverse complement strand
GTCCGCGGCTCCGGGGTTGCCCCGGTGCGCCGGGTCGCCCGCGCCCGCCGCGACATCCGCCAGCAGGTCGCGCCAGAGCTGGGCCTGCCAGCGCTGCTCCTCGGGCAAGGGGGAGCGCTTGTCGCGGGCATCGATCAGGACGTCTTTCCCCGAGGCCCAGGCAGCCAGCCAGTCGGCGCGATACACCTGATACTGGTCAAAGAGATCCGCCAGCCGCTCGGCGAGCTGGAAGCGCTTGCGCAGGTCGGCGTCCTGGCTCAGGAACCGGGCCAGGGGCGAATATTCCGGCCGGGTCATGGCCTCCGGCAGCAGGCGCATGAGGCGCCAGACCAGCCGCGACTTGTCGAAGGGCGAGGTTTCCGGCACCGCCTCGGGACCCAGCACCGCCCGATAGACTCGCCACAGAAAGCGGGACGGCAGGGAGATTTCTAGCGCCGCCGCGATGCCGAGACCGCCACCGCCCGGGTTGTCCTCGCCCGCGCCATCAGTGGCATCGGCCGCCAGCGCCAGCTTGAGCCACTGGGCGATCCCGTTGCTCTGGGCCAGGATGATCTCCGGTTCGAGGGGCGCCAGGGGATAGCGCCGCATCCAGGTCACCAGGAGGTCCCGCAAGGTCTCGGGCTGGTTGCCATGGACGAGCATCAGGCCGGGGGGGGTGGGGGTGGCGGTCACGGCGGGCTCCTGGGGCAGGGGCGGATGGGAAGGCAGAGGCCAAGAATAACTTAACCCAATGACAGACTCTGTCGCACGAGCATGGACCAGCGGACGGGATGGCGGACCGCGCCCTATAATGGCACCCGGCAACGCAACCCGGTCCCGACAGGGCGGCGCCCGCCGCCGCTCCCCAGGCCGGGGTATCCGTCAGCCCGTGACGGATCCGTCAGGTCTAATGCCCTTCCCGCAACTCAAGAGAGGATAGGCTCATGTTCCGCTTCTACCGCCCCCGTTGCGCATCTGCCCGGCTAAGTCGCATGCTTTTCAGTCAGATAGGCGCCGTCAGCCTGATATTGTGGGTCGCCAGCGCCCTGGCCGCTGATGTCAAACCTATCCCCAAGGACGGGGCTTGCCCGCCGGGCTATTACTCCTCGGGCAACTATTGCGTGCCACGGAAAACCGCCAACCCCGTCATCGAGAAGCAGGGGGCCTGTCCGCCTGGCTACTACTCGAATGGCAATTACTGCGTCGGGCGCGACAACGCCAAGGAGGTCGTGGAGAAACTCGGCGCCTGCCCGCCGGGCTTTTACTCAAGCGGCAATTACTGCGTGGAGCGCAAGTAACCGATCCTGCGGCGGATTAGACGGTGATCCGGGTTGACGAGCCTTCGGCATAACGCCCCACGCAATCCCGCAGCCGGCTGGCCGGGGTCTGTTGGATGCGGGCCAGCAATTGCCATGACACCGAGTCCAGCCCGAAGCGGCGCCGGAGTTCCCGTTCCATATAGAGCGTCAAGTGGGCAGTCATTTCGGCGTCGGCCTCGGCCCGGTGATAGCGGCCAGTGACCGGCAGCTGGGCAAAATCGACCAGGGTGCCGAGCTTGTGATTGGGCGCCTGGGGCAGGATGCGCCGGGCCAGCAGCATCGAGCAGATAAAATCCTGCTGGCGGTGATGCCCAATCGCGGCCAGTTCCGCGTCCCAGAACTTTTTGTCGAAGGAGGCGTTGTGGGCCACCAGGGAATATTCACCCACGAAGTCCGCGACTTCCGCCATCACCTGCCGCGACGGAGGCGCCTGGCGCACCATGGCGGTGGTGATACCGGTCAGTTGGGTGATGAACCAGGGTACCGACACCCCGGCATTCATGAGGCTCTGATAGCGGTCGACGATCTGGCCGTCGCGGATGATGATGGCGGCAATCTCGGTGGCCCGCGCCCCGTAACCCGGTGACATGCCGGTGGTCTCAAAGTCGATGACGGCGACGGCTTCCAATTTCATTTCTCCTTTATAATTGTCCAGCCCCGTCTGATTATATACCGATAGGGAGTTATCCGTTATTCTTAGCGGGAGAGCTGCTCCGCACGGGAAGGGGAGAGGTTCACCGCACTCGCCCAGCGGCGCATCGGGCGACGGTAATGACTGACTGGAGGTACAGTATCCATGAATTTAAATCTGCATAAAAATGCGCGGACGACGCCGGCCATCCGTCAGGAACTTCGTGAGTCCACAAAGTCGGAACGCGAGCTGGCGCGCGAATACCACTTGAATCGTGCCACGGTCCGGAAATGGCGGCAACGTGAAGACGGTCTGGATGCCTCCCATCGTCCCCATCGCATCCATGCGACCCTGACACTTGCCCAGGAAGGGGTTGTCATCGAGTTACGCAAAACCTTGTTCCTTTCTCTGGATGATCTGTTGGCGGTGACGCGCGAATTCATCAATCCCAACGTGTCGCGCTCGGGTCTGGATCGGTGCCTGCGTCGGTATGGCGTCTCGCATCTCCAGGCGCTGATACCGCAACCGGAAGACGGCGAAAAATCGAAAAAATCCTCTAAGGATGATGAACCTGGATTCGTTCACGTCGATGTCAAGTATCTGCCGGAACCAGCGGACGAAGCCGTGCATCAGTATCTCTTCGTCGCCATTGAGCGTGCTTCGCGATGGGTTTATGTGGAAATTCTGAGTGAAAAATCCGCAGCCCATGCTGCCGCCTTTCTCCAGCGCCTTGTCGAGAAGGCCCCGTTTAAGATCCAACAGGTATTGACCGATAACGGCAAGGAGTTTACGGATTGCTTTTGCGCCACCGGCGAGCGTGATCCCCTGGAGCGTCATCGCTTCGCTCAAACCTGCGAGCACCATGGGATCGCGCATCGACTCGTGAAACCGCGCCATCCGCAGACCAGTGGCCTGGGCGAGGGCTGGGATGGCTCCATCGGTGAGGTACTGGCGACCACGCACTTTGATGCTGCCGAGCGCCTGGAAGAGACCCTCCTTCGTTACGTCCGGTTGTACAATCATCAGATCCCCCAGAAAGCGTTAAGACACCTCTCGCCCGTTCAGGCGTTGAAAGAGTGGCAAGAGAAACGCCCGGAATTGTTTATGAAGCAGGGTATATATACTGGTCCTATTTCAAAAATCGGCTTTTGCTAACTCGGTAACCCGGCAGATAGCTTTGTAATTTTTTATGCAAGATTACCAACTCATTCCTCAAGAACTCGCTGAACTGCGTGTGGTTCACCGGCGGGTGCGCGACGTACGCGAGGCCTACCGGATCAACGCCGTGATCCTGCTCGGACAGGGTTGGCGCGTGATGGATGTCGCCCTGGCGTTA
>JBASIS010000167.1:0-17895 GCA_049654905.1 Chromatiaceae bacterium | reverse complement strand
AGTTTCTATGTTCCAAAGAGACTTGCTCGATGCAACGATTCTATTGCGCCATTGGGCAGGACGAAATTCGAGGGGCGTGTCCCAATTCGAGGGGAAAGCAATCAACAAGCTCATCGAACAGCCAAGTGCTGAGATAGATGAAACAAAGGCTAGAGATTTCCTTGAACGAGTCATTGCGCTTTAGAAGAAGGGCTAACGAGACGCTCCACCGGACGGTAATTCCGCTCCGCTCCATTGCCGCCGGTGAGCTTCCTCGTTAGGCATCACAGAAAGACGGCGAGTTGCCTCGGGACAAGTAACGACGGGGAAAAAGGATCAGAACCAATCCTCCCAGTCTACTCCGTGCGCATCATGCAAGTAGATGGCCTACATGAAGGTTGAGTTGAAGCCGTATGCAATCAAAGATTTGCAGGGGCTACAAAAACAGGAAGCGGTTCGAATTGCCTCTAAGCTCAACGAAATTGAAGGGGGGCTAACTGGGGACATCAAGCGTCTCACAAACTTCACGCCCGAATATCGCTTGCGCGTTGGCAATTATCGGGTTCTGTTCGAGGTCGAAGAAACCACGATAGTCGTTTATCGCGTCATGCATAGAAGGCATGTCTACTTGAAGGGGTGAATCATGAATTTGCATCCACAGTTTATCGGACAGAACGGCGCGGACGAATATGTCGTCCTCCCTATCAACGAATTTCGTGCCGTCACGGAAGTGATTGAATATTATCAGGATTTACAGGATCTCCGCAGCGCAAAGGAAAGCGAAGCGACCGCGGCGACGACATCGCTAGCTGATATTGTGAAACAATTGGACCTGCACAACGGCTAACGAACAGCCAAAGGACCGGATTTCTCGCTCAGCGTGCAGATGCGCCGGGGCCTTTTTTGGCTCAATCCATGGAACAATCCGACATTGATGCAGTTCTGGGTTTTCATCAATGCTCCAGACCGCCAGCACCCGTCAGCTCCAATACCCTCGCCAGTTCACGCCGCAGCGCCTCGGCCAGCGGCTCCGGCACGCGTCCGGAAAAGGCGGCGACCAATTCGCGGTAGTACCAGAGCGAGCCCTCCCTGCCCCCTGTGAAGCGGTCCCAGACGCCCTCGCCGAGTTCAGTCAGGTCCAGCAGGATCGCCTGCAGATTCGCCAGCTTGTCGCAGGCGGATACCAGCACACCGGGACCCTCGGCGGCCCGCAGATGGGCAAGGTAGGCCTCCTTGCGCGGGCGCCAGGGCGGCTTGAGGCCCGCCGCATCCGGCAGGCCATCGGTACAGAACTCCACCAGGGCAAGCACCTCGACCCCAAAGTCCCCCTGAATGGGCCTCGCCCAAGCGGGTCCAGCATCATCCAGGACATCATGGAGCAGGGCAGCGAGGATCTGGTCCTCCCCGCCGCCATAACGCTGCACCAGGGCGGCCACGGCCACCGGATGGGTGATGTAGGGCAGCGGCAGGCCCACCGCGTTTTCGGTGCCCTTGCGGATTTGCCCCTGGTGGGCGGCGGCGGCCAGGGTCAGGGCGGCGTTGAAGCGTTCCGATAGGGTTTCCAATGGCCGGGTCCTTAAAGGTGACGGACCGGCACGCCGAAGAGGGCGCCGAGGATGTGCATCACCAGCGATCCCACCAGGGTCAGGATGATGACCGCCGGGATGGCGGCAATCGATGCCTTCACCATGAACACCACCATGGACCAAAAGGGCATTTTGATATCCACGACAGTGACTTCGCCTGCATGTCGGTTTTCCATCTTGCTCTCCAGTAATCACCAGGATAAATGGCTGACTGATGTACGGCCTGGATGGAGGACGGGGCCGACGCCCGACCCGGCGCTTCGGCCACAAGCGCCCCCGATGATCAGCGGCCAAGTGACCCTGAACCCAAGCTCGTTGAATTAGGATGGCCGGGAATGACCGCTATGGCAAACAGCCGTGACCCCAGCTTGCGTGGGTCGCATGGCTAACGCAAAGCCGGTTCGTCCGCGACGCCTTCTCGGGGAGACCTCCAACGTGATCAGGAGGTAACACCATGTCCAAGTCCCAGCACGCCAACAAGCAGGCGAAACTACAGAACACGCTGTCGCCCAAGGAAAAAAGGGGGCCAAGATAGTCAAGAAGCACGTCGTGGAGGCCATCTCACTGATCGTTAAGGGTTTTTGACCTTCCTCAAGCTTGATCCGGGTGTGGCCGCGCCATGCGTGCCGGCCGGACCCAGCAATCATATTCTTCCGCCGTGACCTGGCCCGAGGCCAGGGTGGCTTCGCGCAGGCTGATGCCATCCCGGTCAGCCCGGCAGGCGATGGCGGCGGCGCGGTCGTAGCCGATATGGGGCGTCAACGCGGTTACCAGCATCAATGAGCGCTCCAGCAGGTCAGCCACATGGCCGCGTTCGGCCGTGATGCCGCGCACGCAGTGGGCCTCGAAACTGGTCATGCCGTCGGCCAACAAGCGCACGCTTTGCAGAAAGGCATGGGCGATCAGCGGTTTGTATGTGTTCAATTCGAAATTTCCTGAAGCGCCGGCGTAGGTGATCGCCACATCGTTGCCGAAGACCTGGCAGCAGAGCATGGCCAGGACCTCGCATTGGGTCGGGTTGATCTTGCCCGGCATGATGGAACTGCCGGGCTCGTTCGCAGGCAGGCGCAACTCGCCCAGGCCCGCGCGCGGCCCCGAGGCCAGCCAGCGGACATCGTTGGCGATCTTGGTGAGGGCGGCGGCCAGAGTTCTGAGGGCGCCATGGGCCGCGACCAGTGCGTCGTGGGCGGCCAGGGCGGCGAACTTGTTCACGGCGCTCCGGAAGGGCAGTCCGAGGCGCGCCGACAGTTCTGCCGCGACCCGGTCGCCAAACCTGGCAGGACTGTTCAACCCGGTGCCCACCGCCGTGCCGCCGATGGCCAGGTCCAGCAAGGCCGGCAGGGTCGCGGCGATGATCTGGTGGGCATGATCCAACTGGGCAACGTAGCCGGAGAACTCCTGGCCCAGGGTCAGGGGTACGGCATCCTGGAGGTGGGTTCGGCCGATCTTGACGATGTCGGCAAATTCGCGCGCCTTGCCGTCCAGTGTCGCGCCTAGTGTATCCAGGGCGGGCAGCAGCCGGTGCGTCAATTCCAGGCTCGCGGCCACGTGCATCGCGGTCGGGATGACGTCGTTGCTGGACTGGCCAAGGTTGACCTGGTCGTTGGGATGCACCCGGCGCGCCTCGCCGCGGCTGCCGCCAAGCAGTTCCGAGGCCCGGTTGGCCAGGACCTCGTTCAGGTTCATGTGGGTCTGGGTGCCCGAGCCGCTCTGCCAGACCAACAGGGGAAATTCCCGGTCATGCCGACCCGTCAGCACCTCGTCGGCGGCCGCCACGAGGGCTTGGCCCAGGGTCGGATCGAGCCAGCCGAGGTCCTGGTTGACCTGGGCACAGGCCCTCTTGACTTCGGCCAGGGCCAGAATCAGCGGACCCGGCATGGTTTCCGAGGAGATCCGGAAGTGTTCCAGGGCACGCTGGGTCTGGGCACCCCAAAGGCGGTCGGCCGGGACCTGTACAATGCCCAGGCTGTCGCGCTCGCTACGGGTGTCGCTCATGACGCCCTCCGTTGTACCTTGCCAACGCAAGGCACGGCGTTCAATCCCAGCGGTCGTCGCGAACAACGACCAGGCCAGCCGTGATCCGCACGGGCAGCACGGCGACCGCTTCGTAGGCCGGCGGCGCGGTGACCTCGCCGGTGGTGATGTCGAAGCGGGCGCCATGACGGGGGCAGGTGATCTCGCGGCCATTCAGGGTGCCGCTGGCCAGTTCACCGCCATCATGGGTGCAGACGTCCTCAATGGCGTAAAAGCCGGATTCGAGCCGAAATACAGCGATCCGGACCCCGCTCGCATGCACCACCCGGCACGCGCCGATGGGGAAGTCGTCGATGCGGGCCACTTCAATCCAGTCGTTCATCAATAGAGTCCCAGTTGCAACCGGGCCGCTTCGTCCATCCGGCTGGTGTCCCAGGGCGGCTCCCAGACCAGTTCCACCTTCGCGCGGCTTACGCCGTCCACTGCTTCAACCGCGTCCTCCACCAGGGCCGGAAAGGACTGGGCCACCGGGCAGGCGGGCGCGGTCAGAGTCATGCGAATGGTGACCCGATTGAGGTCGTCGATTTCCAGGTCGTAGACCAGGCCGAGGTCGTAGATGTTGATCGGGATCTCGGGGTCGCGAATCCGGCGCAGGGCCGCGATCACGTGACTGCGCAGGTCGTCCTCGGGGGAGGGATCGCGGAGCAGGTTCATGGCATCGTCCTGGGCTCGGGTTGCGGGCACGTGGCAACCACGGCTTCCTCGGTGGTCACGGTATCACCGCGGTTGTCCAGGGCCGCTCGCAGGGTGTGCCAGGCCAGGGTGGCGCATTTCACCCGCATGGGGAATTCCCTGACCCCCGACAGCACCTTCAATTTGCCGACCGCATCGGCCGGGCCGTCCTCGGCCAGCATGGCGTGCACCCGATCGAACAGACCGTCGACCTCGGCAAGGGTCTTGCCCTGGATCGCCTCGGTCATCATGGAAGCGGAGGCCATGGCCACGGCACAACCGGCGCCCTCGAAGCCAGCTTCGGCGATGTGGCCGTCTGCCACCTTGAGGTGGACCACGATCTCGTCGTCGCACAGAGGGTTGAAGCCGTGGGCGTGATGGTTGCTGCCAGGCGGGTTCTCGGGGAAATGCCTGGGGTGGCGATTATGTTCCAGGATCACTTCTTCGTAGAGTTCGCGCAGGTCGCCGGTCATGGCGTTGGCTCCATCAGAGTGCGCCGGGCCATGGCCGCGATCAGGCGGGGCATCAGCCAGTTGCGCAGGTGGGGGTGGTCGAGCAGCCCGAGGGCCCCGGTGGCGAAGCCCTGCACCAGCAACTGACGCGCCAGCGCGAGATCGATGCCGCGGCTTTGTAGGTAAAACAGGGCGTCCCGGTCCAGGTTGCCGATGCTGGCGCCATGGCCGCACTTCACGTCGTCGGCATAGATCTCCAGCCTGGGCATGGCGTCGATCTCGGCCTGAGGCGAGAGCAGCAGGCCCCGGCAGGATTGCCGGGCGTCGGTCTTCCAGGCGGCGCGGTCGACCACGACATGGCCGTCGAACACGGCGCGGCCGCGGCCTTCGGCCAGGCCCCGGTAGGCGACCCGACTGGTACCCGAGGGCGCACGATGGTTGATGCGCAGATGCAGGTCGGCATGGCGGTGGCCGTCGGCCAGGTCGAAGGCGTCAATCCGGGTCGTGGCACCCGGGCCGGCCATCTGGACCGTGATCTCGTGCCGTGCCAGGGCGCCATCCAGGCCGATGTGCAGGGCGCGGTATTCGCTGTCCCGGCCCAGGCGAACCGCGGTCAGGCTGGTGTGGGTCGCGGCCGCGCCTTCCTCGATTACCTTGAGGTGGGTGAGGCGGGCGCTGTCTTCCAGGACGATTTCGGTAACGGCATTCTGCCAGTAGGGTTGATCGGTCTGGCCAAGGAAGTGTTCGACCAGGATGGCCTCCGCACCCTGTTCCAGTACCGCCAGGGTGCGCGGATAGAGCATCGTCCCGGCCTCGGCGGCGCCGTAGAGGGCGAAAATCGGCAGGCTGAGATGGTCACCGGCGGGTACGTGGACGCGGGCACCATCCTGCCATAGCGCCAGGTTGAGGTTGGCCAGGGCGGTGTCGTCGGCCACCTGGCCCAGATACTGGTGCACGGCCTGGGTGTCGGCCAGGACTTGCAGGGTACCGGCGATCTGTTTGGCCAGATAGGTGCCTTGGCAGCGCAGCTGGCCGTTCTGGAACAT
Organism: Chromatiaceae bacterium; assembly: GCA_049654905.1. GTDB lineage: Bacteria > Pseudomonadota > Gammaproteobacteria > Chromatiales > Chromatiaceae > M0108. Next base: position 12,126 of record JBASIS010000167.1, on the reverse strand, counting down.
CAGGGCGTGGCCCGGATAGGACGCGATGTCCGGGCACACCGCCTCGCCCACCACCGAGGAGGGCGAATGCAAAACCGTACGTTCCAGCGCGGACAGCGAGGTGTGCTTCCAGGCCTCCAGGCGGGCGCTCGGCATGCCGGTCGCCAGGAAACGGTCCAGGGCGGCGCCACGCTCGCCGGCCAGCCAGCCCGGCACCTCGATCTGGCGCAGGGCCTCGATGAAGGGCGTGTTGGCGGTCATGGTTTGGAGATCTCCTCGAAGTTGTCCCGGATGTTCAGCCAGCCGTAGCCCTTGGCCTCCAGTTCCAGGGCCAGGTCGCGGTCGCCGGAGCGGACGATGCGGCCTTCGGCCAGGACGTGGACCCGGTCCGGGACGATGTATTCGAGCAGGCGCTGGTAGTGGGTGACCAGGACGATAGCGCGATCGGGAGTGTGCAGGGCGTTGACGCCGTGCGCGACCACCTTGAGGGCGTCGATGTCGAGGCCGGAATCAGTTTCGTCCAGGATGGCCAGGCGCGGTTCCAGCACCGCCATCTGGAGGATCTCGTTGCGCTTCTTCTCGCCCCCGGAGAAGCCTTCGTTAAGCGATCGGTACAGGAAGCTGTCGTCGATCTGGAGCATGGCCAGGCGTCCCTTCACGAATTCCAGGAAATCGAAGGCATCCAGCTCGGGTTCGCCCCGGTAGCCGCGCTGACTGTTGAGCGCGCTGCGCAGGAACTGGGCGTTCGCCACGCCGGGAATCTCGATCGGGTACTGGAAGGCCAGGAAGATGCCGGCGCGGGCACGCGCCTCGGGGCTGAGTGGCAGCAGGTCGCGGTCCAGGTAGCGCACGCTGCCCTGGGTCACCCGGTAGCCCTCGCGTCCAGCCAGGACCTGGGCCAGGGTGCTCTTGCCCGAGCCGTTCGGACCCATGATGGCGTGGACCTCGCCGGGCTTCACGGTGAGGTCAATGCCCTTGAGGATGGCCTTGTCGTCGACCGATACGTGCAGATCCTTGATTTCGAGCATCGCTATCTCCTTGTTCCGGTTTAGCCGACCGCCCCTTCGAGGCTGACGGCGAGCAGTTTTTGGGCCTCCACCGCGAACTCCATGGGCAGTTCCTTGAAGACTTCCTTGCAGAAACCGTTGACGATCAGGTTGACCGCCTCTTCCTCGTCAAGGCCACGGCTCCTCAGGTAGAACAACTGGTCGTCGCCGATCCGGCTGGTGGTGGCCTCGTGCTCCACGGTCGCGCCCGGGTTCCTGACCTCAATGTAGGGGAAGGTATGGGCGGCGCTGGTCGGGCTCATCAGGAGCGAGTCGCACTGGGTGTGGTTGCGGGCGCCCTCGGCCGTAGCCAGGACCTTGACCAAGCCCCGATAGGCGTTGCTGCCGTGACCGGCCGCGATGCCCTTGGACACGATGGTACTGCGGGTGTCGCGGCCGATGTGGATCATCTTGGTGCCGGTGTCGGCCTGCTGGTGGTGGTTGGTCAGAGCCACGGAGTAGAACTCACCCACCGAGTGGTCGCCGCGCAGGATGCAGCTCGGGTATTTCCAGGTGATGGCCGAGCCGGTCTCGACCTGGGTCCACGAGATGTGAGCACGCTCGCCCCGGCAGTCGCCCCGCTTGGTGACGAAGTTGTAGATGCCACCGCGTCCCTCGGCGTCGCCGGGGTACCAGTTCTGGACCGTGGAATACTTGATCCGGGCGTCCTTCAGTGCGACCAGTTCGACCACCGCGGCATGGAGCTGGTTCTCGTCTCGGGTGGGCGCCGTGCAGCCCTCCAGGTAGCTCACATAGCAGCCCTCGTCGGCGATGATCAGGGTGCGCTCGAACTGGCCAGTGTTGCGGGCGTTGATGCGGAAATAGGTCGACAGTTCCATCGGGCAGCGCACCCCCTTGGGCACATAGACAAAGGAACCGTCCGAGAACACCGCCGAGTTCAGGCTGGCGAAGAAGTTGTCGGTGTAGGGAACCACCGAACCCAGGTACTGTTGCACGAGTTCAGGGTATTTGATAACCGCTTCGGAGAAGGGGCAAAAGAGGATGCCGAGCTGTTCCAGCTTGTCTTTGAAGGTGGTCGCCACGGATACCGAGTCGAACACCGCATCGACCGCTACGCCGGCCAGGGCACCGCGCTCGGCCAGGGGGATGCCCAGCTTCTCGTAGGTGCGCAGCAGTTCCGGATCGACCTCGGCCAGGCTCTTGGGGCCATCCCTGGTTTTGGGCGCGGAGTAGTAGTGCAGGGTCTGGTAGTCGATGGCCGGGTAGCGCACGCTGGACCATTTCGGTTCGGTCATGGTCAGCCAGTGCCGGTAGGCCTTGAGCCGCCAGTCGAGCATGAAGGCGGGCTCGCCCTTCTTCGCCGAGATCAGGCGGACGACATCCTCGTTCAGGCCCATGGGCAGGGTGTCCTGCTCGATGTCGGTGACGAAACCCCACCGATAGGCCGTGTCCAGGTGTCGTTGCAATTCCAGGTTGTCCATGTTTTTCTCCTCCTTATGCCTGTTTGCGTGGCATCCTGATGCCCGTTTCGCGTGTCCGTGCCGCGGGCGACGCCAAGACGGCCAGGCTCACGGATTCCAGGGCCACGCGCACGGCCTGGTTGATCAGGCGCCAATGGGCGCGAGTGGTACAGCCGGCCTCCAGGCTGCAATTGCCAGCGCCCAGGGCGCACTCGGTCAAGGCCACCGGGCCCTCGATGGCGGTAATGACATCCACCATCGTGATGTCCTTGGGGTTTTTCGCCAGACCATAGCCGCCCGCCACGCCGCGCGTGCTGTAAACCAGCCCGGCGCGGGACAACCGCTTGAGCAGGTTGGCCACGGTCGGCACCGGCAGTTCAGTCTCCAGCGAAAACTGCTGGGCGCTGACCTGACGGCCGGGCGAACGGGCCATGTGGGCCATCAGGCTGATGGCGTAATCGGTGAGCTTGGCGATGCGCAACATGATTCCTCCGTATTCGCTAATTAGGACAGGACTAATCCTGTTTAGTTCAAGCCTGAAGCGGTATGTAGGAGAGAATGATCGGATCCTGAAACCGCGCCGGGGCGCCTGAAGGCAGTCGGCTTGGTTGACAGACAAGGGCGCAGGCCCAGATTGGATGCATCCATGACATGCAAGGTCGGGCGTCGCCAAGTGAAGCTTAAATAGCCCGAAACGTCCGTTCCATGCTTGCCCTGCTGACAGTTTGGAATTGCCGGGGCGGCTCCCGCAGGGTTGCAAGGAAAGCCCCTTTCAAGCCATGATGCGGTCCCTGTTTTAACCTCCAACCTGCGGAATCCCTTACCACCATGTCGAACGAAACCAACGTAACCTGGCATGAACATCAGGTTACGCGCGAACGCCGCGAGGCCCTGCACGGTCACCGCGGCTGTGTCATCTGGTTCACGGGCCTGAGCGGCTCGGGCAAGAGCACCATCGCCAACACCCTGGATCACCGCCTCCATGGCCTGGGTCTGCACAGCGCCGTCCTGGATGGCGACAATGTGCGCCACGGGCTCAACGCCGGGCCTTCCATGCTGCGCGACACCCATGGCCCGGATTTCGCCAGTCGCTTCGGCCTCGGCTTTTCCGCCATCGACCGCGAGGAGAACATCCGCCGCATCGGCGCCGTTGCGCAGCTTTTTTGCGAGGCCGGGCTGATCGCCCTGACCGCCTTCATCAGCCCCTACCGCATCGATCGGGACCGCATTCGCGGCACCCTGCGCCCGGGTGAATTTATCGAGATCCTTGTCGATACCCCCATCGAGATCTGCGAACAGCGCGACCCCAAGGGCCTCTACAAAAAGGCCCGGGCCGGCGAACTCAAGGGTTTCACCGGCATCGATGACCCCTACGAGGCTCCCGAGGCTCCCGAGCTGGTGCTGGCCGGTGGCGAACAGACCCCGGACCAGCTCGCCGAGATCGTCATCGATCACCTCATCCTCAAGGAAATCATTCCGCCGCGGAGCGCCTGAGCATCAGGCCCGCGCGCCTGACCTGGTCGGGGACGCCTTATGACCCAACTTTTTGACCGCGTCCCCGACCGGCTCTTCTCGCCCCTGGCCAGCGCCAACCGGCGCACCTATGGGGCCTTGCTGCTGGACCTCTACCCGCTGTTCTTCGATCAGATTCACGCGGACGTCTTCCCCTCCCGGGAGACGGTGCGCCACGAGATCGAGGAACGGCTGGCGGTCATGGCGGTGGCCTGGCAGGAGGAGCAGGAGCCGGACGCGGAGGCCCTGCCTACGCCCCCGACCCTGGCCAGTGAGCACGAGGTCACCCCGGCGGCCCTGGTCTATCGCCGCCTGCTGGCCACCGGCTGGATCAAGGTGGATCAGGAGGGCTATCGGACACGGGTCACGGTGCCCCCGGCGGTGGGTACCCTCTGGGGCAGCCTGATGGAGGTGGCGAGGCCGGACCGGGTCTTCTACGGCGGCATGGTCCTGTCCATCTTCAATAATGTGCAAAAGGCCTGGGAAGAACCCCAAGCCCAGGTGCTGGCCCTGCGCCAGGCGGCCCGGGAAGCACGCCGTTTTATCCAGCACCTGAACACCATGAGCCACGGGCTCCAGATGCTGTTAGAGGACATCACCAACTGTAACGACCATCGCCGCATCCTGAGCCGCTTCTTCGAGGACTTCGTGGAGCGCATCCTGGTCCAGGACTACAAGCGTCTCAAGACCCGCAATAATCCCTTCCGCTACCGCCAGCACATCCTGCAACGGGTGCGGGAGCTGGAATATGACCAGGAACGCAAGCAGGCCCTGGTGGCGGGTTATCTGGAGCAGACCGGGGAGGCCGATGCCGCCTCCGCCGGCCGGGCCATCAACGATGACATCCGCCAACTGCGCGACGTCTTCGAACAGCTCGATGGCCACCTGGAACGGTTGGACCGCTTTCGCGCCCGGGTGGAGCGGCGCGTCGCCGACACGGTCCGCTACCTGGATCGCACCCAGCCCGGCCTGGCGGCCCATATCGCCGCCCTCCTCCGGGATCTGGGCCCCCGCCTGGCGGGCTTGGCGGACGAGGCGGTCAGCCCCTTGGCCCTGCCCCTCATCGACGTGCTCCCGGTGGGGCCCCGGAGTTTGAAGGAGGCCCCCCGCCACCGCCGCCCGCCGGAGCCCCGTCTCCTCGTCAGTCGCGCCGTGGACCCCGCGGCGCAGGCTCGGCAACAAGCCCTGCGCGCCTACCTGGATCGCCGCCGCATCGACCCCAAGCGCATCGCCCTCTATCTGGAGCGCCAGTTGGCGGGCCGAGGACGGGTCGAGGGGGCCGCCATGACCATCGCCAGCGTGGAGGACTTCATCGCCTTCACCCATGCCCGCCACCTGAATTACCTCCCCGGGGCCGGGCGCCTGCGGCAGGCCTACCGGATCGAAACCCGCGAGGGCCTGATCGCCAACGACTGGCTCCGCTGTCCCGACTTCGCCGTCTGGCGTCGGCGGGACCCGACCCTGACCGGGAGAGACACCGATGCTGCGTGACTTGCGCCAGGTCTGCGAACATGCCGGGGGCGCCGAGCCCCATGACTTCCGCGCCGCCGCCGGGGCCCTGCTCAAGCGCCAGTTCCTGCTCCTGGAGCGGCCGGTGGACCGGGATGCCTACCGGCTCATCGTCAACCACTTCGATTACTTCGGCAATCTCTTCGACGCCCTGGGCTGGACGCTGCACCGGGACGATACCTTTGGCATCATCGGCCTCTTGCCCGGGGATGCGGAGGGTTTCAAGCAGTTGCGCCTGGTGGACAGCCTGATGCTGCTGTGTCTGCGGCTGCTCTACGAGGAAGGAATGGCGCGCTTCGAGGCCCGGGAGGGCAGCATATACGCTCCCGCGGAGGCCCTGCTCGGCCGCTACGAGACCCTGCTCAAGCGCAAGCGGCCCCTCATCTCGGATTTCCGGGACATCCTGCGCCGACTGCGCCGTTACTCCCTGATCGAGACCCGGGAGGAGGCCGAGGACGGCCTGCCCGTTATCCGCATCCTGCCCACCATTCGCCTGGTCACCGGCGACCAGGTCCAGACGCGCCTCGCGGCCTTCATCGGCGCCCTCGACGAGGCCCCGGATATCCCGGATGGGGGTGACCTGGCGACGGACGGCGAGGAACCGGAAACCGATGAGATGCTGAACACAGCGGGCCAGGCGTGGGACGCCCGTGAAGAGGCCCCGGATGACGGGGCGCCTGGGGAGCCTACCCCATGAAGCGCCTGGTCCGCCTCCTCATGATCAATTGGTATCGCCTGGAACTGGCGAGCATCGACATCGTCGGCCACACGGCGGTCATAGGCCCCAATGCCTCGGGCAAATCGTCCCTGCTGGACGCCATCCAGGCGGTGCTGGTGGGCGGCGACAAACGCTGGTGGAATCCCAACGCCAGCGCCGGGGAGAAGAGCACCCGCAGCCTGCGCGACTACTGCCTCGGCGTGGTACGCGATCCCAGCAATCCGGACCTGTCCCAGGAATTCCGCCCCCGGGACCAGGCCATCAGCTACCTGGCCCTGGTGTTCCGCGACGACCAGACGGGTGACGCCACCAGCATCGGCCTGGCCCTGCACGCCCGGCTGGACGAGCCCCAGGAGGTGATCGACGGGCGCTTCATCGCCCCCGGCCTGGATCTGGTCCTGTCGGACCTGGTGGACCGGACCCCCGCTGGCGCCAGCCCCAAACCCTGGAAGCGGCTGCGGGAAGAGTTGCGCAGGCGCGGCGGCGAGCCCTTCCGGGTCCATGCCCTGGTGGGTGAATACCAACGCCACCTCTGCTTCCTGCTCGCCGATCCCCGGCGCCCCCTGGACGCCCCCCATTTCCTGCGCGCCTTCCGCAACGCCATCACCTTCGCCCCCATTCGCAATGTCTCGGACTTCGTGCGCGGCCATATCCTGGAGGAGCGGTCCATCCAGGTGCGCTCCCTGCAACAGGCCCTGCACCACTACCGGGACATCCAGACCCGCACCCGCGAGGCCCACCAGCGCGAGGAGGCCCTGGTCATCATCGATCGCGGCTACCAGCGCGCCGAGGGGGCCGGCCGGCTGGGCCTGGCCTGGCGCTGGGTCGAACAGGAGGCGGCCTTCAATGCCCTGGAGGCGGAGCAGGAGCCCCTGCGCCAGACCCTGAAGCGCCTCGCCGCCGAGATCGACCAGCTCGGTTCACGCCTCGAAGACCTGGACCAGCACTGGCGACACGCCGACGCCGCCCTGACCGAGGCCAACCGCCGCCTGGCCGCCACCGACCTGGAACAGCAGCGCGAGCGCCTCCAGGCCGAGATGCGGGCGGCCCGCAAGACCCTGGACGCGGCCAACCAGGGCATCGACCAGGCACGACTGGGTCTGGGGGCCGTGCATCGCCTGCTTGATCAGGCGGAGCAACTCGACGACACCGCCCTGATCCAGGCCCTGCACGGCCTCCCCCCCTTGCTGCACCGGGACGAGGGCCTGCTGGCCGCGACCTGGCCCCAGTCCCCGGTGGCCGTCATGACCGCCGTGAACCGCCTCGCCCCGCAAGTCGCGGCGGCGGTGGACCGGCTGGCGGCGCGCTACGACCAGTTGGTCCGCGAGGAAGGCGAGATGGATCGGGCCCTCCAGTCCCTGCGCGAGCGCATCGCCCGCCTGGAACAGGGGGAGAGCGACCTCAGGCCCGCCACCCGGCGCCTCATCGCCCTGCTCGCGGATCACGGCATCCCTGCCGTGCCCCTCTGCGACCGGGTGGACCTGGCGGACGAGCAGTGGCGCGAGGCCCTGGAGGCCTTTCTGGGCGGCCATCGCGAGGCCCTGCTGGTGGACCCAACCCAGGTGCGCGAGGCCATCGGCCTTTATCGGCGGGAGGGCAAACGGCTCGCCATCCACGGCAGCCGGGTGATCAACACCCTCAAGACCGCCCAGTGGCGGGGCCAGGCCAGCCCCGGCAGCCTGGCGGAAGTGGCGATCAGCGACGACCCCCACGCCAGGGCCTATCTCATCCAGCGCGCCGGCAACATCGCGCGGGTGGAAACCGAGGATGAGCTGCTGCGCCAGGAGCGGGCCATCACCGCCGACGGCATGCTCGCCTCGGGGGGGGCCGTGGTCCGCCTGGCTCCCGTTGAGCCCATGCTGGGGCGGGAGGCCCGCCGGCTGCGGCTGCAAGCGCTGAAGGCCCAGTTCGACCAGGACCAGGCGGCTCATTACCGCAAACAGGGCGAGAAGGTGGCCATCCAGGACCTGCGCGAGCGGCAACTGATGCCGCTCAACGAGCGCCTGCGCGGCTTCCCGGACCTGGTGGGCCTGACGGCCACCCGGCAAGCGACCCAGGCCGAACTTGATCGCCTCCAGACCCAGGAACAGGCCCTGCGGGATGACACCCATTTCCAGCGGCTCCAGGAGGAGGTCAAGCGCCGCGCCGCCGAGCGCGATGCCCTGGCGATGGAGCGGGAGCGGACGGCCCGGGACCAGGCCGACCGGGAACTCAAACGTCAGGCGGAGCAGGCCAGCCTCGCCACCCTGGAACGGGACGCCCAGGCCGTCGCCGAGCGCCGCCGGGACCTCCAGCACGCCGCCAGCTTCGATGCCGCCCTGGCGTCCGAGCGGCTCGACGAGCTTCAGACCCAGGAGCCCTTTGCCGAGGAGAGTCCCGCGGCCTGGCGGGCCTTGGGCGCGGAGGCCGAGCGCCGGGCCGGTAGCCAGGAAAAGACGGCGATCAAGCAGCGGGCCAATGCCCGGGAGGGCCTGACGAGTTACTGGGCCGCCTGATCACCCGACCACAAACCCGCCAGCGGCGCCGCCGACGACCCCCTGACCCTCGCCGCCTGGGTGGTGCGCGAGTTGACCCAGGTGCGCGAGACCCAATTGGCCCGCTACGTCATGGAGGCGGACAACGCCCTGCGCGAGGCCGAGCACGCCTTCCGCAGCGACTTTGTCGGCAAGCTCCAGGAAAACCTGCAATTGCTGGAGGAGAGCCGCAAGGAGCTCAACCGCAGCCTGCGCAGCCGCCCCTTTCACGGCCAGTATTACAGCTTCATCAAGCAGCCCGCGCCGGACCTCAAGGAGATTCTGGACTGGGTGCTGGCCTGGACCCCCGAGCAGGGCGGCGACGTCGGCGGACTCTTCGACGCCGCCGCCGACCCCAACCACCCCCACCGCGCGGCCATCGCCCGGGTCCGCAACCTGCTCATGGAGGCCGCGGGGGGCGAGGGTCATACCGGGGGCTGGGACGAGCGCCTGGCGGACTACCGCCAGTACTACCACTTCGACGTGCGCATGAGCGACGACCGGGAGGGCGGCGGTAATCCAGAACTCCTCTCCCGGCGCCTCGGCAAGGGCTCCGGCGGCGAGCACCAGTCGCCCTTCTACGTGGCCATCGGCGCCGCCCTGGCCGCCGCCTATCGCCTCGAGCGCGATCAGGAGGGTCGATTGCGCGGCGGCATGGCCCTGGCGGTCTTCGACGAGGCCTTCTCCAAGCTGGACCTGCAGAACACCGTCAGCGCCCTCGGTTTCCTGGACGAACTGGGACTCCAGGTGCTGCTGGCCGCCCCCGACGAGAAATATGGCCAGATCGCCGAGCACGTGGACACCATCGTCAACGTCTATCGGGACGGCGGCAGCGTCCATATCGACGCCGAGTACATCCAGCCCGAGGCCCGCCGCGCCCTGGCCGCCGACAACCCAACGCTGCGCCCGGACCTGGATCCGGGGGCGTCGGTCTTCCTCTAATACCATTATCTCCCGCGCCCGTTAGCCCCATGAGCCAGACAGCCCCTTCCGCCCGTACCCCTCGGGATCATAGCCGCCCTCAACCACCCTGCCCCGACGGGACAGGGGGCGTCAAGGGAGTGGTCGGCCCATGAGTCAGGTCGCCCGCGCCCTCCTGCTAAAGCTGCTGGCCCAGGTGGACCGGGGTGGCCGGGATTCGGTGCCCATTGGCGACCGTTCCGCCCACGCTTACTTCGAGGTCACCGATCTGGAGGAGCGCGACGCCCTCCATGCCTACCTGGCCAATGCCGAGGCCGCCGGCGGCGTGACCCTGGAATGGGGCCGCCGAACCGCCTCTCAGGACCTGCGACGCATCCGCATCAAGGACCCGGATTTGCTGGCGGCCTGGCTGGGCGTCTCCCGGACCGCCGTCCAGGCGCGGACCATCTCCCAGGGACTGGCCGAAGTCATGGCCGATGCCCCGGGCTGGCTCCGGGACGCCTTTGCCGAGGCCCTGACCCAGTGGCGGCTGGGCCACAGTCCCTTTCGCATCCCACCCGCCGAAACCACCGCCGCCATTAACCTGTTTCGGATCGCCCGCGCCGTCGCGGCGGGGGAACAGGAGGGGCTGGATCTGCGCCGCTTCAGCGTCCGCCTGCTGGGGGATTCCAAGGCCGTCGAGTCCCTGCTGGGCCGGCTGGGCGGCCTGCTGCGCCGCAATCCCGACTGGTCGCCCTGGCAAGCGGACGCCGACCTCTTCCGGGCTCTGGGGCTGGAGAAATTTCCGCCGGCGTTGTTCATCAAGGGGCCCTTGGTCCTGGACTATGGCAGCGCCCACTGGGATCTGACGGCCCTGCGGCCCTTTGTCGGCCTGTCGCCGGATGCCGTCAACCAGATCCAGGCCAGTGCCCCCGTCCCCTACCTGCTGACCATCGAGAACCTGGCCAGCTTCCAGCGCCAGGTCCGGGAGATTCCCGACGCCGGCGTCGTCATCTACACCGCCGGCTTTCCCGCCCCGGCCCTGGTCCGGGTGCTGGGACAACTGGACCGGTGTCTGCCGGCCGACTGCCCTTTTTATCACTGGGGAGACCGCGACATCGGCGGGCTGCGCATCCTGGCCAGGGTGGCGGCGGCCTGCCCCCGGCACGAGGTTTCGCCTCACCTCATGAGCGCCCCAGACCCGGGGCCCGTTTCAGGCCCCAACCGCTGGACCCGGGATGAAGGCCGCGCCCTGGCACAAATCATCGCCAAGGGCGGTTCGGTGGGGCGCCTGGCGGCGGAATGGGTCCAGGGAAATCTGGCTAAGCTGGAGCAGGAGGCTTTGGACCCGGAGAGCCCCCCGAGCCGGGAGCAACCCTAAGAGCCCGAAGCCCAGGATCATGGGGTTTTGGTAATGGGAGATGGCCGTTAAGCGCTGATTTCGTTTGTCTTAACTTCCTTCAGGGTAGCCATCGCCGTGGCGATAATCTCGGACGTGGCGACATTCGCCCGCTTCTGGCGTTCGGCTATCATCTGGGCCTCCCTGGCACCAAAAGCACAGCTATTTGCGTTAGCCTGAAGTTCAAGATCAGAGGCGCTGGGCGGCTTTATCGCGCATCGTCCGTTCCGTGCGGACTGCCAGATTAGAAAACTATTTCGCACAAAGATACAGAACCTTTTGTGTTGATCCTGGTGCTTGTCGTTCTTCGGTTATAAAGAGTTCCGTCTTGGCCTTGACGAGATCGGAGAGCTTCTTGTAACCGTAAAGCCTGGAATCAAAATCGGGTTGCAACTTGGTGAGGTAGCTACCGAAGGTGCCTAAATGCGCCCATCCAGCGTCGTCACTTGACTGTTCAAGCGCAGCTAGCACGAATTTTTTAGGAAATTCCTGTTTTGACTTCGCAACCCCAGCAGGAACTTGTGATGGAGTGGTTTTTTGGTCATTCTTAGCATTCTTCGCCAATGCGGCGGGCTCGGCTGCGGCGTTAGGGCGAAGAACTTCGGTAAACACAAACTTGTGGCAGGCATTGCGAAAGGCATCTGGCGTTTTATTTTCACCGAAGCCAAAAACAGTGAGCCCTTCCTCACGTAACCGCATTGCGAGACCAGTAAAATCACTGTCGCTCGTAATCAGACAAAACCCATCGAATTTTCGCGTATAGAGCAGATCCATCGCATCGATGATTAGCGTACTATCGGTAGCATTCTTGCCAGTCGTATATGCAAATTGCTGAACGGGTTTGATAGCGTATTGTTGAAGCACCTTCTTCCAAGAGGAGCTTGTTGGGGCGGTGAAGTCACCGTATATACGTTTTACGGTTGCCTCTCCAAACCGTGCAATTTCGGCAAGAAGCCCATCAATGACAGCCGCTTGTGCATTGTCGGCGTCAATGAGAACCGCTAAGAGACTGTCTAGGAACTAATTTATCCCATAAATTTAACTGACTGCTAATTTATAGGGCGTTTGATTATTGCAAATTTGCCGCAGCAGTAATCGGCCAGAGGCGCAATAAACCTGTGCCGCGCTC
>JBASIS010000166.1:0-1879 GCA_049654905.1 Chromatiaceae bacterium | reverse complement strand
GACCCTGCACTAAGAGGCCCCTGGCCACGCCAGCGAAGATATCCAGCAATTGATGTCGCATGGCCGGCCTCGCGTGCGCCGGCCCCCGGGACAAAGGACTAAGCGAACTCCCCGCTGGCAACCTTATCCCGGATCGCGCCGACCAGGCGGGCCAGTTTCTCGTGATGTTCCTCATAGTCGGTCCAGGCACTCATGTGATGGGCCGTCCGCTGATGAAAGAACAGCGTGGCGCGTAGTTCGGACAGGCTTTTGGGCCGATCCGCCTGGGCGATCTCGGCGCAGGCCCCCAGCGACCCACAGTGCCGATAGCCGTCGAAGGTCAGGGCAAAGTCGAGGAGGATGCTGACCGGGGCCTCCGGCGGTGGGATATCGGCCAACTGGAGCGCGTGGTTCGAAATTTCTGGCATCGGTTTCTCCATTAGAGTCTGACTGGCTTAGGAATCCGGACAGGCCACGGCCACGGCCCCTGCCCCTGCCCACGATTGCCCCGCTACCTCCCAGGCTAAGGGCACACAGACCCGCGCCACGGGCAACGCCTCCCAGTTCACGGCCAGGAGGGCCGGCAACAACTTGGCGAGGAAACCATAGTCCTGGTACTCGCGGGGTGTATGGCAACGTCCGTAGCCAATGCTGAGGTTGGTGCACTCCGGGATACGGGAGGTGTAGTTGGCGGTATCGGTGAAGACGCCGCGAGCGCAGGGACGGAAACCCAGGCCGATTTGTTTCGCCAGGGCCTTGGCGAAGGTGTCGGAACAGCAGCGGTCGCCACTCTGATGGGTGATGACATCCCGGGTCCCGCCGCGATCGAAAGCGATGGCGCGCGCCAGGCCCGCCAGGCGCTCTGGACAGGTGTCGGCGATCCAGAAACTGCCCATGCCATACTCCTCCTCCTCGCGGTGGAAGATATAGAGGCCGGGCACGCGGTGGGCGATGAGCCGCAGCAGAATCCAGCAGCCGGTGGCGTTGTCGGCGCCCAGCGGTTGGCCGTCCCGCTTGTAGAAGCGGCGAGTCTTGGAGTTATCCAGCACCTGTTGCCGGTCGTCGCGCTGGTGCACCGTGTCGGTGTGGGCGGAAAAGAGGGTCCGCGGCTGATCGCCGATCTGGAGATAGCGGTTGCCGTAGCCGTCCTGGCCCATGCCGGGGACCGGATCGAGGAAGCGGGCGATGAAGGCCAGTTCGCCGGGGCTATTGCTGCGGCGCGGGTAGGTCAACATCTCCTTGAGCTGGTGCAACGGCGGCCTCGCGGGGGTGGGGGAAGGACTGCCAGCATAAGGGGTGGTGGCGACGAAGCGGGTCGCCTGCGCTGGCCCAGCGCCGCGCAAAGGGGGATGACCCGGCGTCGGGGGGCTAGTGGAGCCGAGTATGACGGCAGGCGACCCGTTTTGTCGCCAACCCGCGCGACAATATGACCTTCACCAGCCCAATGCAGGTCATCCCATGTCCGCTTTGCCCAAGATCGAGGCCAAGTTCAACGAGTTTTTCAGCACCTGGGGCATCCGCCTGCCCCCGGAGGCCATGGCCCACCGCCAGCGCGGGCGGATACTGCAGGCCGGCTGGGTGGTCTGGTATCTGTTCGCGGTCGATGACCAGGGGGAATACCTCGACTTCTATGCCACGCACCGCATGGCCGGTGACCATCACCGCCGGCTCCGCGCCAATGGCGGCCGGGAGTGCCTGCCGACCCTGCAAATGATGTATGCCGCCTCGGCTGATCCCGAGGAGGCCCAGCGGCTCGCGGACGCCTTCTACGCCGAAAACCAGCGGGTCGCCGACCTGTTGGCGGCCAAAGGTTTCTGCCTCCAGGGTGACGAGCCCGGCCTGACGATCATCAACCGGCACCTGCTGACCCACCCCAGCCCTTCGCGCGCCGGAGTAGCCC
>JBASIS010000165.1:0-7308 GCA_049654905.1 Chromatiaceae bacterium | reverse complement strand
GGCGATTTCACGGCGCGGGTTCGTCGCCATGAACTCTCCGATCCGGCGGTGCTCATGAGCGCCCTCAAGGATGAACTGGCGGCGATATTGCGCGCCTGCGAGAAGCCCGTCCGGGTCGCGGCCCCTGGCCGGCCCCAGGTCATCCTCATGGTGGGGGTCAATGGCGCCGGCAAGACGACCACCGTTGGCAAGTTGGCGAAAAGGCTACAGGCCGAGGGCAACAGCGTCATGCTGGCCGCGGGCGATACCTTCCGCGCCGCGGCGGTGGAGCAGTTGCAGGCCTGGGGCGAGCGCAACAGTGTCACCGTCATCGCCCAACAGTCGGGGGCGGATTCCGCCTCGGTCATCTTCGATGCCCTCCAGGCCGCCACCGCCCGCGGCATCGATGTCCTCATCGCCGACACCGCAGGGCGCCTGCATACCAAGACGAACCTGATGGAGGAGCTGGCCAAGATCGCCCGGGTCATGAAGAAGCTCGATCCCGAGGCCCCACATGAGGTGTTGCTGGTGGTGGATGCCACCACCGGCCAGAATGCCATTGCCCAGGCCCAGCAGTTCAATGCCTCCGTGCCCCTGACGGGAATCGCCCTGACCAAGCTCGACGGCACCGCCAAGGGGGGCGTCCTCTTCGCCATCGCCGAGCGCCTGCGCGTCCCCATCCGCTTCATCGGCGTTGGCGAGTCCATCGATGACCTCCGGCCCTTCGTGGCCGAGGAATTCCTCGAAGCCCTCTTCGGTTCCTGATGCCCTCCCGGACATGATCCGCTTCGACCAGGTCAGCAAGCGCTATGCGGAGAGCGGGGAGGTTCTATGCAACCTGAGCCTGGAGATCGCGGCCGGCGAGATGGTCTTTCTGACGGGCCATTCGGGTGCGGGTAAGAGCACCCTCCTCAAGCTGATTGGCTGTTTGGAACGCCCCAGCCGGGGGCAGCTCATGGTCGATGGCCGCAATGTGGGTCGCTTGCCCCGGCACAAGATTCCCTTCCATCGCCGTCAGGTAGGAATGATCTTCCAGGACCACCGTCTGCTTACGGATCGCCCCGTCTTCGACAACGTAGCCTTGCCGCTGGTGGTCGCGGGCCTGGGACACCAGGAGGTCGGGCGGCGAGTCAGAGCCGCCCTCAATCAGGTGGGGTTGCTGAAAAAGGAAAAATCACTGCCCCTAGCTCTGTCGGGTGGGGAACAGCAGCGCGTGGGCATTGCCCGGGCCATTGTCGCCCGTCCCCCCCTGCTGCTGGCCGACGAGCCCACCGGCAACCTGGACCCGGGGCTTTCGCGCGAGATCATGGGGCTCTTCGCGCGCTTCAATAAGGTTGGCGTCACGCTTCTGATTGCCAGCCACAACCTGGATTTGATCGCTTCCTTGCCATATCGTACGCTGACCTTGGAAAAAGGGCGCCTAGTCGCCGATTCCCATGCGCACAAGAACCCAGCACCCACCTCCTGATCGGGCCGCGAAGGCCGTCCGCCCCATGCGGCGGTTACAGATTCCCTTTGGCCGGTTGCCGGGAATCTGGTTTGCCCATCATTTGCAGGGGGCCGTGTCCAGTCTAAGCCGGCTGCGCGGCACTCCCCTGCCTACCCTAATGACGGTTCTGGTCATTGGTATCGCCCTGGCCCTCCCGGGGGCCCTCTTTGTCCTGACGCGTAACCTGGAACGGCTTGGCGACGGATGGGAGCAGACCGCAGCTATCTCCCTGTTTCTCAAGGCGGGGGTGAGCGAGGTTAAAGCCAAGGCTCTGTCTCGCCGCCTTGAGGGGCGGCCGGACCTGGAGTCCGTCACCTTGATCGCGCCGGACCAGGCCCTGGAGGAGTTGCGGGCCGAAACCGGCTTCGCCGAGGCAGTCGAGCAACTAGAGACTAACCCCCTACCCTATGTCCTGGCCCTGCGGCCGGCCCAAAGTCTGGGGGATGCGGCGAGCCTGGAGGGCCTGCGCGAGGTGCTCACCGCCCTGCCGGAAACGGACCTGGTCCGCATGGATACCCTTTGGGTACGACGTTTCCAGGGCATCGTTCTGCTGGGCGAGCGCGCCGCTCAAGTGCTGGCCTTCGCTCTGGCTTTGGGCGTC
Organism: Chromatiaceae bacterium; assembly: GCA_049654905.1. GTDB lineage: Bacteria > Pseudomonadota > Gammaproteobacteria > Chromatiales > Chromatiaceae > M0108. Next base: position 5,239 of record JBASIS010000165.1, on the reverse strand, counting down.
CTGCTGGTCATAGGGAACACGATCCGCCTGGAGATCGAGAACCGGCGCCAGGAGATTGTCATCATGGAAACCGTGGGGGCTACACATGCCTTCATCCGCCGTCCCTTCCTCTGGCTCGGCATCTGGTATGGTGTCCTCGGAGGATTCATTGCCTGGTTCCTGGTTTCCCTGGCACTCCTGTTCATGCAGGGACCGGTATCCCGCTTTGCCGCCCTCTATCAAGCGGACTTTGTCCTCGTCGGGCTGGGCCCCGGTGCCCTGGCGATCCTGCTGGGTGGGAGTCTGTTCCTTGGGCTGGTGGGTAGCTGGATTTCCGTGAGCCGGCATCTCGCAGCCATCGAGGCTGTTTGAGGGCGCCGATCGGGACCAGGAGGGTCCGCTCGGAAACTTTTCAAGGCTTTCGTCGCCAAATAAAGTGATTTGCACGTTGTGTGACCCCCGAGGGGTTTGCTACACTTAATTCCATAGAAAATTACTTGGGTATTGGTACCATGACTAAAGACCTCGCTCTGCTCCCTACTGGCAACATTGACGCCTATATCAGCGCCTCCTACCAGGTTCCGATGCTGACCCTGGACGAAGAGCGTGATCTGGCTGTTCGTCTGCGTGATCACGGTGACATGGACGCCGCCCGCCGGCTGGTCCTCTCCCATCTGCGGTTTGTCATCCGCATTGCCCGGGGCTATCTGGGTTATGGTCTCCCCTTGCCTGACCTGATTCAGGAGGGCTCGGTAGGCCTCATGAAGGCGGTGAGACGCTTCGAACCCGACGTGGGGGTCCGGCTGGTGTCTTTCGCTGTACACTGGATTCGCGCCGAAATTCACGAATATATCCTGCGTAACTGGCGCATCGTCAAGGTTGCCACCACCAAGGCCCAGCGCAAACTCTTCTTCAACCTGCGCAGCGCCAAGAAGCGCCTCGGCTGGTTTACCCGCGAAGAGGTGGAGAGCGTCGCCAGGGATCTGGACGTCAAGGTCGAAACGGTTCTGGAGATGGAATCAAGGCTTTCCAACCAGGATCTGGCCTTTGACGGCGACGATAGCGATGACGAGGAGGGCCCCGCCGCGCCCTCCAGCTACCTGCCGGATATGCGGATGGAACCCGCTAGCGCCCTGGAACGTCAAGACACTATGATGGATCGCTACGATCGGCTCCACGCCGCCCTCGCAGGGCTGGACGAGCGTAGCAAAACCATCCTCCAGGCCCGCTGGCTGACGGAGAAAAAGCAGACTCTGCATGAACTGGCCGCCCAGTTTGGCGTCTCCGCCGAACGCATTCGTCAGATCGAGAAAAATGCCATGAGGAAAATGAAGACCCACCTCGAGGCGTGATCCCTCCCTCGTCTCTTTGAAAGCCCGCGCTTCAGCGTGCTTTTTTTGTTGGGGATTCCCGGCATGGCAGGCGGCCGCGGGCTGGAATAAAAATCGGGATAGATTCATGTAACATTCTGGTAATATTCTATAAAATAATCCATGCTGCCCTTGAAATCCTAGCCTTCCCCGTCTACATTTTAGGTAGGGAGGAAAGAGAAAAGGAGTGACAGCCATGAAGACCAAATCGTCAGAGTTACGCGAAGTGGCACTGCGTCGCGAGATTGATGTATTCGATAACATGGATCGGGTGTTTGATACCCTCTATCGCGGCTGGATGCGGCCGTTCCGTGAGTTGCTGCCAGAGTGGGCACCTCTGACCGGTCGCATGGAGTTTGCCATGCCGCATCTCGACCTCATCGAGCGCGACAAGGAGATTCTGGTCCGGGTGGAGATCCCGGGCGTTGACAAGAAGGATCTGAAGCTTGACCTGACGGGTGATTTGCTCACCATCGCGGGGGAGCGCCGGTTTGAGGAGGAGACCGAAGAGGGTGAGGTGCATCGCGCCGAGATCGCGCGGGGTGCCTTTACGCGCAGCATCCGCCTGCCGGTACCGGTTGAGCCCGAGAAGGTGGACGCCGAGTTCAAGGAAGGCCTGCTCGAAATCCATCTCCCAAAGGCCCACGAGACCGAGCGCCGTCGGATCGAGATTAGATGAGGCAGTCAACCCGTCCGCGCCATGAGAGGGGGCGCGGCGCGAAGACGGGGGCCGGCTAGCAGCCGGCCCCCGTTATTTCAGGTCCCGGTAACCGCCACGCGACCCAATCGCCCCGCGAGGGTGGCGGCCAGTTCCTCCGCCATCTTCTCCAGGGATGTCGCCACCCCTAAATCGACCAGCCGGGTGACGGCCAGGCCTGGGTAGCCACAGGGGTTAATGCGAGAGAAGGGTTCGAGGTCGAGATCGACATTCAGCGCCAGGCCGTGGTAGCTGCAATGGCGCCGCACCCGCAGGCCAAGCGAGGCGATCTTGGCGCCCTCGACATAGACACCGGGGGCGTCAGGTCTGGCTTGGGCGAAGACCCCCTGAGTGGCAAGAACCTCAATGACGGCGGTTTCGAGGAGGTTGACCAAGCCTTTGACGCCCAGGCCGGCACGCTTGAGATCCAGCAGCAGGTAAGCGATGAGCTGTCCGGGTCCGTGGTAAGTCACCTGGCCACCGCGATCCACCTTGAGCACCGGGATGTGACCGGCATCCAGCAGGTGCTCCAAGCGGCCAGCCTGGCCCAGGGTATAGATAGCCGGGTGCTGCAGGAGCCAGAGTTCATCGGGAGTTGCGGCGTCTCGGGCGTCCGTAAAATCCCGCATGGCTCGCCAACTGGCTTCATAGTCGCACAAGCCTAAATACCGGATCACGAGCAGGCTGTCACTCGTCGCCGGAGCGTGATCGCTCAAGGTTGGCTTTAAGTCAAAGGGCCCATGCCACGCGCTCGTTGTCACTCAGATCGCGATAAATGGCGTCAAGTTGCTCCTGGCTTTCGGCCTGGATGACCAGGGTCACCGCGACCCATTTGCCGCCACGACTCTGTCGCACCTTGACCTGGCTCTCGCCGAGGTTAGGGGCATGTCGACGGACTATTTCAATGACCAGTTCCTCGAAATTATCGTCTAGCCTGCCGATGGACTTGATCGGAAAGGCGCAGGGGAACTCCAGCCGGCGGGTGGCTTCTTCCTTCATGGACGGCCTATTGGAACCAGCGCAACACCGTATCCCTGAGCCACTCCCACCAGCCGCCCTCCGCGACATCCTGGAGGGCGATCAGGGGTTCCCGGCCTACCTCCTTCCCATCCAGGTCAACGACGATCTCGCCCACTTTGTCGCCCTTGGCGACAGGGGCCATGATGTCTGGATTCTTTTCGATCCGGGCCGCGAGCTTGTCGTAACGGCCACGGGGAATGGTGGCATGGATATCCGCCGCAGGTCCCACCGGCAATTCCTCGATGGTCCCCATCCAGACCCGCAGCTTCTCAATGGGCTGGCCACCGGGATAGAGCTTGGGGGACTCGTAGAAACGGAAGCCATAATTGAGCAGGGCCAGGCTAGCCTGGGCGCGCGCCTTTTCGCTCTTGGCGCCCATGATCACGGAGGTCAACCGCATGCTGTCCGGTTTTTTGGCGGAGGCCACCAGACAGTAGCCGGCGGTCTCGGTATGGCCCGTCTTGACGCCATCGACGGTGGAGTCCTGCCACAGGAGGCGGTTGCGGTTGTTCTGCTTGATACCGTGGTACACGAATTCTTTTTCGGAGTACCAGGCGTAATATTCCGGGAATTCACGAATGGTCGCGGCGGTGACCAGGGTTATGTCGCGCGCGGTGGTATAGAGTTCGGGATCAGGGAGCCCCGTGGCGTTGGTGAAGTGACTGTGGGTCATTCCCAAACGCTGGGCATGGGCGTTCATGAGGCTGGCGAAGGTCTCCTCACTACCGGCGACGTGCTCGGCCAGAGCCACGCTGGCGTCATTGCCCGACTGGATAATCATGCCGTGGAGCAACACCTCCAGGGGAATCTGCTTACCCAGTTCAACGAAGGTCTTGGAACCGCCCGTGCGCCAGGCCTTTTCGCTAATGAGCACCTCGTCCGTGAGGGCTACCTTACCCGCCGCTAATTCCCGAAAGACGACGTAGGCGGTCATGATCTTGGTAAGGCTCGCCGGGTCCAGGCGCTCGTCGGCCTGGTGTTCGACCAACACCTTGCCGGTGTTATGGTCGACGAGCAGGTGGGCGCGGCTGGCGATCGTCGGTGGCTCGGGGATGGGCGGCTGGGGGTTAGTGGCTGGCGTCTTGTCCTGGGCCAGGACCGGCGTCAGGATTAAAAGAGAAAGGATGCAAATGATTTGGGCGAGGGGCTTCATCGGCAAGGCTCGGCGCTGGATGGAGGGGGCAATGATCAGGTGTGCAACCTGATATAAGCCCGGAAGAGCACATTCTAAGCGCTAGGGCCCCGGGTTGCAGCCGCGCTGAACAAGAAATCGCTGGGGCAGGGGGTAAGCGCCGCGAAGCGTTCTGGGCTCTCCCCGAGAGCCAGCTTCCCCAGGTGGATGAGCAGCAGGGAGGCCCGGTAAGGCCTGCCATCCTGGGGTAAAACCTGGCTATCGGCTAACCACTCTAGAATTACCAACGCCCAGGGAGGCTAATTTGCGTGAAAGGTCTTGAGCCTTGTCCTGGGAATCAACAGGGCCGATCTGAACCTTGTAAGGCGTTGATTCATTGGAGACGTCGGCTTGAACCAGAACGCCTTCCTCCAGTTTGGCAACCAGCGCTTGTCGCAACTCTTCCGCGTTGGAGCGATCCTCGAAGGCTCCGACTTGCAGGTAAAGGGAGGAAGTATCGTAGCTTTTAGGCTTAGCCTTGGGCTTGGCGGCGACCAAGGGGGCACCGAGGATGTCGGTTTCCGCGGTAGCGACGATCCGGGACTCGGCCGGGCTCGAAGTCGAGGTAGGCTGATTTTGTGGGGCTTCGTTGCCCGATCTCGCCTTGTCGGAGGCTGCAACGAACATTTCCTGGAGGCCCTTCTCAAGCTTGGGTTTTCCCGGGTCAACCACTTGAATGGTGACCTTGGCCGAACCCTTGTCGACCATGTTCAACTGAGAAGCGGCGGCATAGGATAGGTCAAGAACCCGGTTGCCATGGAAAGGCCCCCGGTCATTAACCCGAACCAGGGTACTGAGGCCGTTGTCGACATTAGTGACCTGAATCATGCTGGAAATGGGCAGGTTCTTGTGGGCAGCGGTCATGGCATACATGTCATAACGTTCGCCACTGCTGGTACGACGACCGTGGAAGCGTTTGCCATACCAGGATGCGGTACCCCTTTCCTCATGACCCGCAGCGTCAGATTTGACGAAATATCGCTTCCCCTTGACTACGTAGGA
>JBASIS010000164.1:0-9422 GCA_049654905.1 Chromatiaceae bacterium | reverse complement strand
CCCCATCCCTGCCTCTGCATAATTCATGGGGTCTCGGGATCGGGCAAGAGCCGGCTGGCGCTGGGATTGCGGGCCTGTCTGCCCCTGATTCATCTCCGCTCCGACATCGAACGCAAACGCCTCTTTGGGTTGACGGCACAGGCTCGCACTCATCCCGGAACGGTTAGCGCTGGCATCTATGCCCCCGATGCCGGGGAGCGGACTTATGGACGTCTGCTGGCATTGGCGGAGACCCTGCTCGATGCTGGCTACAGCCCCTTGGTGGACGCAACCTTCCTCAAGGGCGTCCAGCGCGCGCCCTTTCTGGATCTGGCGAAGGCCAAGGACTTGCCCTGCCAGATGTTGGCCTGCGAGGCGCCCACGGAGGTGCTGCGCGAGCGGGTGCTCCGCCGGGCGGCGGAGGGCGCGGATCCGTCCGAGGCGGGTGTCGATGTCCTAGAGGCTCAACTCGTTAGCCGTGAGGCCCTGAACGCCGATGAGCTGGCTCTGACCCTCCGGGTGGATACGACGCAGGCATCATGTCAGGAGGACGTGATTCAGCGCCTGGCCGCAGCCTGTCATTGGCGGCTGTCCTAGGCCGCATCCTGGCTTCGGGCCTCCCGGGAAGGGGAGGCCTGACTCACCCCCGCATGGAGTCGAAAAACTCGTTATTGGTTTTGGTGGCTTTAAGCTTGTCGTGCAGGAATTCCATGGCGGCCAGTTCGTCCATGGGATGCAGGATTTTGCGCAGGATCCACATCTTTTGCAGTTCCGCGGGGTCCATCAGTAACTCCTCGCGGCGGGTGCCGGAGCGGTTGATGTTGATGGAGGGGAAGATGCGCTTTTCGGCGATGCGCCGGTCCATGTGGATTTCCATGTTGCCGGTGCCCTTGAACTCCTCGTAGATGACATCGTCCATGCGCGAGCCGGTGTCGACCAGGGCCGTGGCCAGGATGGTCAAGGAGCCCCCTTCCTCGACGTTACGGGCGGCGCCGAAGAAGCGTTTGGGCCGCTGGAGGGCGTTGGCATCGACGCCGCCGGTCAGGACCTTGCCGGAGGAGGGCACCACGGTGTTGTAGGCGCGGGCCAGGCGGGTGATGGAGTCCAGCAGGATGACCACGTCGTGCTTATGTTCCACCAGCCGCTTGGCCTTCTCGATCACCATTTCGGCCACCTGGACGTGGCGGGTGGCGGGCTCGTCGAAGGTGGAGGAGATGACCTCGCCGCGCACCGAGCGCGACATCTCGGTGACCTCTTCCGGGCGTTCGTCGATGAGCAGGACGATGAGGTAGCAGTCCGGATGATTATGACCGATCGACTGAGCGATGTTCTGCAACATCATGGTCTTGCCGGCCTTCGGCGGCGAGACGATGAGACCGCGCTGGCCCCTGCCGATGGGTGACACTAGGTCGATGGTGCGGGCGGTAATATCCTCGGTGCTGCCATTACCCAGTTCGAGCTTGAGACGCTTGTTGGCAAAGAGCGGCGTGAAGTTCTCGAAGAGAATCTTGGTCTTGGTCGCTTCTGGCCGGTCGAAGTTAATGTCGTTGACCTTGAGGAGCGCAAAATAGCGCTCGCCTTCCTTGGGGGGGCGAATCTTGCCGGTGATGGTATCGCCCGTGCGCAGGTTAAAGCGGCGAATCTGGCTGGGGGAGACGTAGATGTCGTCCGGCCCGGCGAGGTAGGAGGAGTCGCCCGCGCGCAGAAAGCCGAAGCCATCCTGGAGAATCTCCAGCACCCCGTCGCCGGAAATTTCCTCGCCCTTTTTGGCATGGGCCTTGAGGATGGCAAAGATCAGGTCCTGTTTGCGCGACCGGCCAACGCCCTCGATGAGCATGGTTTGGGCCATGTCCACCAGTTCGTTAACCGGCATCTTTTTCAGTTCGGTCAGATTCATGTTGTTATGTGAAACGAGGGTGTGGTCGGATGGCTCAAAACCGGCCGCGGGCGTCTAAGGTGCCCGAACGGCGGCGTGGAGGAAGAGGGTGAGTTGGGGGCGGGGGCACCCGGTCGGGCGCCCCGCGCGGATCATTCCATTGCCTGATGATGCCTGGGGGTCACAAGTTACTGTCGATAAAGGCCGTGAGCTGAGACTTGGAGACGGCACCGACCTTGGTGGCCTCCACCTCGCCCTGCTTGAAGAGCATCAGGGTCGGGATGCCTCTGATCCCGTAGCGAGGCGGAGTGTCCGGATTCTGATCGATGTTGAGCTTGGCGACGCGCAGCCGGCCCTGGTACTCGTCGGCGATCTCGTCCAGGACAGGCGCGATCATTTTGCAGGGGCCACACCAATCGGCCCAGTAATCGACGAGAACGGGATCGGCGGCTTTGATGACGTCTTGCTCGAAGGATGCATCCGTCACATGCATGATGCGATCGCTCACTTGGGTTGATCTCCCTTTAGAGTTGGGTTCTTGCGGGACGCGGCCTTGGAGGAGGATGCCGCCGACAAGCGTTGCAAAGGTTACGCGAGGCGGGCGAGCCGAGTGGCGCTGGGAACTGGCCTTGAGTAAGATGCTATTTCAGCCAAGATTCCAGAAATTTGCAAGCCTTTCGAAAGGCAGCCAATCATTCGGGCCCGTGAGCCCCCGGTTTTCATGACCCAAACACACCTCTCAGACATCCGATTTGCGAGCTTTGATCTCGATCCCCGCATCCTCCAAGGCCTGGCGGACGCGGGTTTTGACTACTGCACGCCCATCCAGGCCGAGGCCCTGCCCATCGCCCTGGCCGGCCAGGACGTGGCGGGCCAGGCCCAGACGGGTACGGGTAAAACGGCGGCCTTCGTCGTGGCCACCCTGCATCGCCTGCTGACCAAGGCCCCCTCGCCCCAGCGCAAGCCCAACGAGCCGCGGGCCCTGTTCGTGGCGCCGACCCGCGAACTGGCGGTGCAGATCCATCGGGACACCCAGCAACTGGCCGTCCATTGCGGCGTTCGCCTGGGTCTGGTCTATGGCGGCACCGGTTATCAGCAGCAGCGCGATGAGGTGGCCGCCGGGGTCGATATCCTGATCGGCACCCCGGGCCGGCTCATCGACTACTTCAAACAAAGAGTCTTTGATCTGCGGGTGGCCGAGGTGGTAGTGATCGACGAGGCCGATCGCATGTTCGACCTGGGCTTCATCCAGGACATCCGCTACTTGCTGCGGCGCCTGCCACCCCCCAGCGAGCGGCTCGGGATGCTGTTTTCCGCCACCCTGTCCTACCGGGTGACCGAGCTGGCCTACGAGCATATGAACGATCCCCGGCCGGTGGCGATCGAGCCGGATCGGGTGACGGCGGATCGGGTCGTGCAGCGGTGTTACATGGTGGGCAACGACGAGAAGGTGCCCCTCATCATCGGCCTGCTGCGGGCCATGGTCGATGCCCGGGTCATTATCTTCGCCAACACCAAGCGCGCCACCGAGGGCATCTGGGGGTTTCTGGAGGGCAACGGTATTCGCGCCGCCATCCTTTCCGGTGACGTGCCCCAGAAGAAGCGCCTGAGCCTGCTCAAGGCCTTCCAGCATGGGGAACTCCCCGTCCTGGTGGCCACGGACGTGGCGGCGCGGGGTCTGCATATCCCCGGGGTGACGCATGTCATCAACTACGACCTGCCCGATGACGCGGAGGACTATGTGCATCGCATTGGCCGTACCGCGCGGGCCGGCGCCAAGGGCGACGCCATCAGTTTCGTCTGCGAGACTTATGCCTTTTGCCTGCCAGATATCGAGCGCTTCATTGGCGCCAAGATCCCGGTGGAGCCCGTGACCGCCGCGATGCTGGCCCGGGTCGATCCCCGCAGCCGGGTCCGGGTGCCCCGCCATGGTGACGGGCATGAGGAAGAGGTGCCGCGCCGGGGCCGTGGTGGCCGGGGTGAGGGCCCCCGTCCCGGCGGCGGGCGGCGTGGGCCCGATGAGCGCCGCCCGAGGTCCGTGGCATCCGCGAGCGAATTGCCTCCCCGCGCGGCGCCTCTCATGACCGAAGCCAAACCCGTCGCCCCGCCCGAGACACCCGCGGGGGAAGTGGGGGCGCCCAAGAAGCGCCGGAGAAGGCGTGGGCCAAGCCGCGCGGCGATGGACGGAACGGTGGGCAGCGGCCCCGAGGTCACGGCCCCCGCGCCAGTGGAGTCCTGATTTCCCCGCGGCTTGGATTTAGCCCCGCAGGCCGAGCAGCAGCTCCCCAAAGCCATGAATAGCCGGATAAGCCCCCGCCGCGCTAGGCGGGGCCATGGAGTCCGGCGCCAGCACGGCCAGCAGGTGGCGGAAACCGTAATCACGGGCCGCCTGCAGCACCTTGGGGCTGTCATCGACGAAGAGGGTGCGCTCTGGGTCGAAGGGTTCGATGGCTTGGACGAGGGGCCAGAAGCCAGGGTTCTCCTTGGCCAGGCCCAGGTCGTGGGCACTGATGATCCGTTCCAGATGGCCCACCAGGCGCGTTTTGCGCATCTTGAGGGCGATGGCCTTCTGATGGGCATTGGTCACGAGCACGCGCCGCTTACCCCGTCCGGCCAGGGCCTCGAGGAATTCCAAGACTTGGGGATGGACGGCGATCAGATGGTCGATTTCTTCCTTGAGGAGGGCGATGTCCAGTCCCAGTTCGCGGCTCCAGTGGTCGATGCAGTACCAGGTGAGCGTGTCCTCGTGGTCTTTGTAGCGGGCGAGGAGTTGCTCCTTGGCCTGGTCCAGGGGCAGATCCCGCGCCGCCGCGTAGCGGGCTGGGACATGTTCCCGCCAGAAACGGTTGTCGAAATGCAGATCCAGCAAGGTCCCGTCCATGTCCAGGAAAACCTTGTCGATGGCGTTCCAATCGATCATCGGCGGCCTCTCGTCTCCAGGTTGTGGTGGTAGCCCCAAAGGATACCCCCTTGGCCGGGCATTTTCTCCGTAATCCGTTACGCCGGGTATCTGACTCGATGCCCCCTCATGAAGACCCTAAGCCCTGGACTCCAGGTGGAGGAAGCCCATTGCGTATCCAGATAATGCCAGGCCACGGCAGGTGGCAAGCGCTGCTCCTCATGGCACTGGTCCTGGCTATGGGTAGGGTGGTTGGCGCGGAGGATGATTTCAGCTTTGATGACTCCCCCCGGGCGGAGGCGGTGGAGTACCCTGATTGGTTCAAGAGAAGCCTGCTCGACCTGCGGGAGGATCTGACCGAGGCGGTCAAAGCGGGTAAGCAAGGGCTGATGGTCTATTTTGGGCAGGCGCGGTGCGCCTATTGTCATCGCCTCTTGCAGGTCAATTTTGGTCTTGACGACATCGCCAATTACACGCGCCAACACTTCGACCTAGTAGCCCTGGATGCCCGGGGGCCGCGGGAGGTGACTCTCCTGGACGGTACCGTCATGACCGAACAGGATTTTGCCTTGGCGGAGGAGACCAACTTCACTCCTTCCATCCTCTTTTACGATCGCGAGGGCCGGGAAGTCTTACGGTTGCGCGGCTATTATCCCCCCTACCAATTCCGTGCCGCCCTCGAATATGTCGCGGATGGCCATTACGCCAGGGAGACTTTCCGTGATTTTCTGGCGCGGGGTGACGACCGGCGCGTCTTCGATGCGGAGGATCTCAACGAGGAGGATTTCTTCGCCCCCCCGCCCTTCAATCTGGATCGGAGTCGGCTTCCCGGGGAGCGGCCCCTGGTGGTCTTTTTCGAGCAGGGGGACTGTCATGCCTGCGATGTGTTGCATGGCCAGTTGTTGCGGGATCCCGCCATTCGCGGTTTGACTCAAGACCTGGATAGCGTGCAACTCGACCTGCGCGCCGCAACCCCGGTGGTGACACCCAGTGGGGAGCGCACCCGGGCCCGGGACTGGGCCGCCGCCTTGGGGCTCTTCCATGCCCCCACCCTGATCTTTTTCGATGAGCAGGGCCGGGAGATTCTGCGCCTGGACTCCCTGGTCCGTTTTTATCGTCTCGGCCAGGTGCTTGGCTATGTCTCCAGCCGCGCTTACCGGGACCAGAGCTATCCCCTCTGGCGCGCCCAGCGTTCCGACTAGCCTGGCAAGCAATTTCCGATGCAAATCAGTCTGTATGTAGCCGGGGCGGGCAGGGGCACCGGCAAGTCCGTCGTTGCCCTAGGCTTGATGGAGATGTTATCGGCGTTCAATCGCACGATCGGTTTTTTTCGCCCCATCGTCCAGCGGTCCGCTCGGGAGGATGCCCTCATCGAACTGATGCGCGCCCGTTACAACCTGCCATTCGAGCCGGAGATGCTCTACGGTTGCACCGCCGAAGACGCCAAGCATCTGCTGGGTAGTGGGCATTATGATGAACTGCTCAAGCGGATTCTGACCAAGTTCAAGGCCCTGGAGGAAAGGTGCGACCTGGTGGTGTGCGCCGGCACCGACTATGACGGCCTGGTGCCCTCTCTGGAGTTCGATTTCAACGCCGACCTGGCCAACAACCTCGGCTGTCTCCTGATCGTGGTGGTGAAGGGCTTCCAGCGCGATCCCGAGGAGATTCTGGATGCCGTGCGCCTGGCTCAGGAATCCCTGCTGGACCGTGGTAGCGATGTCTGGGCGACCGTGATCAATGGCGTGGCGGCGGAGCAGCTCGCCGCCATGCGGGATCAGGTCCGTTCGGCCCTGCCGGATGCCTCGGTCTATGTGCTCCCCGAGCACCCCTTGCTGGGTCAGCCGACCATTGGGGAGATCGCGCGCGCGCTCAAGGCGCGACGCCTTTACGGTGACGACGACACCCTGAACCAGGTGGTGACCCACTTCAAGATCGCCGCCATGGAGGTCCCGGACTTCCTTAATCACCTGGAAGATGGCTCTCTCATCATTACGCCGGGCGATCGCGCGGACATCATTCTTGCCAGCCTGGTGGCGGATGCCTCCACCAACTTCCCCCGTGTCGCGGGGCTGCTGCTGACCGGCGGTATCGACCTGGGAGATAACCTGCGCCGGCTCATGGGCGGCCTGAGGCGCGCCAAGGTGCCGATCTTCAGCGTTGATACCGATACCTACATGACGGCCATGGATCTTAACCGGGTCCATGCCAGCATTCTGCCCACGGATGACCGCAAGATCGCCGCCGCTATCGGCCTCTTCGAGGCCAATGTCATGAGCGCCATGCCGCAGCGCCCGCCGGAGCGGCAAATGGAGCGCCGCACGCCGCTCATGTTCGAGTACGAGCTGTTCCGCCGCGCCAAAGCCCAGCGCCGCCACATCGTGCTGCCCGAGGGCGAGGACGAGCGCATCCTGCGCGCCGCCGAGATTCTCCTGCTGCGCGACGTCGTCGATCTGACCCTGCTCGGCGACCCGGACAAGATCGGCGGCAGTGTCCGTGATCTGGGCCTCAAGCTTAACGGCATCAGAATCATCGACCCCGTCACCGCGCCAGACCGCGAGCGCTATGGCCGCACCTATTTCGAATTGCGGCGGCACAAGGGCATGTCGGAGCAAATGGCCTTTGATCTGATGCAGGATGTGAGTTACTACGGCACCGCCATGGTCTATCACGGCGATGCCCATGGCATGGTCTCCGGGGCCGTCCATACGACCCAGCACACCATCCGGCCCGCCTTCGAGATTATCAAGACCCGGCCGGGGGTCAAGATCGTCTCCAGCGTCTTCTTCATGTGCCTGGCGGATCGGGTACTGGTCTATGGCGACTGCGCCGTGAACCCTAACCCCAACGCCGAGCAACTAGCGGACATCGCCATCTCTTCCGCCGAGACCGCCGCCGCCTTTGGTATCGAGCCGCGGGTGGCCATGCTGTCCTATTCCACTGGCGAGTCCGGCAAGGGCGCGGACGTGGATAAGGTGCGGGAGGCCACGCGCATCGCCCATGCCCGCCGACCCGATCTCAAGCTGGAGGGACCCATCCAGTACGACGCCGCGGTCGATCCGGACGTGGCGCGCACCAAGATGCCCGACAACGAGGTGGCGGGGCAGGCCACCGTCTTCATCTTCCCGGATCTTAATACCGGCAACAACACCTACAAGGCCGTGCAGCGCAGCGCCGATGCCATTGCCATCGGCCCGGTCCTGCAGGGGCTCAATAAGCCCGTCAATGATCTGAGTCGTGGCTGCCTGGTGGCGGATATCGTCAATACCGTCGTCATTACCGCCATTCAGGCCCAGACGGCGCCGCCAGCGGCTTGATGGTGCCGCGCGGGGAGGCTGCTGCTCTCCCCATTCCCTGCAATCCTGGGTGCCCCATGAAAGTTCTGGTTCTCAATTCCGGTAGCTCCTCGATTAAATATCAGCTCTTCCAGTCCGCTGGTTGGCGGGTCCTGGCGGCGGGCGCCGTCAATCGCATCGGCGAGCCGCGGGGTGACTTCCAGGGTCGCTGGGTGGATGAGGCAGGACAGGAACAGGGCTTCGACCTGGCCCTACCGATCGCCCATCATGGGGCAGGACTGGAACTGATTGCCGACCGGTTGCGCGCCTCCGGGGTGCTGGCGGATCTGGGTGAACTGGTGGCCATCGGCCACCGGGTGGTCCATGGTGGCGAGGCCTTCCAGCGCCCCACCCGGGTGAACGAAGAGGTTATCGCCGTCATTCGCGACATGATCCCCTTGGCCCCCCTGCATAACCCGGCCAACCTGGAGGGCATCGAGGTGGCGATTCGCCTCTTCCCTGGGGTGCCGCAGGTGGCGGTCTTCGATACCGCCTTCCACCAGACCATGCCCCCAGCGGCCTATCGCTATGCCCTGCCGGAGGACCTGTACAAGGGGCATCGGGTGCGACGCTATGGCTTTCATGGCACCTCCCATGCCTATGTCAGCCGCCGGGCCGCCACCCTGCTGGGCAAGCCAATACAGGACTGCAACCTGATCACCTTGCACTTGGGCAACGGGGCGAGCGCGACTGCGGTGCGCGGGGGCGAGAGCATCGATACCTCCATGGGCCTGACGCCTCTGGAAGGTCTGGTGATGGGCACGCGCTGCGGGGACCTGGACCCCGCCATCCACTTCTATCTGGCCAACAACCTGGGCATGGACATCCAGGCCCTGGATGACCTTTTCAACCGCCGCAGCGGTCTGCTCGGCCTGTGCGGCGTCAACGATATGCGCGAGATCCACCGCCGCATCGGCCAGGGTGACCACGCCGCCGCCCTGGCGCTAGACGTTTTCTGTCATCGCCTGCGCAAGTACTTGGGCGCCTACTGGGTGGAACTGGGCCGCCTGGACGCCCTAGTCTTTACCGGCGGCATCGGCGAGAACGACGCGGAGGTGCGGGCGCGCACCTGCGCCGGTTTGGAGGGGATGGGGATTCAGTTGGACGAGGAGGCCAATCAGGCCTGCGATAAGGGTGAGCGCCGGGTCAGCCGGTCGGAGAGCCCGGTAGCCGTGCTGGTCATTCCGACCAATGAGGAGTTGGAGATCGCACGTCAGACATTGGAAGCCGTTAGGGGATAGGCTTCATGCCCGAGCTTCGGGCCGGGGGTGTCGGGTAGCCTCTGGCGGGGGACGCCGTGGATACGTCCTTGTAGGTTTGCCGCCAGCATCCTTGC
>JBASIS010000163.1:0-12976 GCA_049654905.1 Chromatiaceae bacterium | reverse complement strand
CGAGGGGGCTCTGCTCCTACGGGAGCCTGGGCCGGGTTTGATCAACCTGGCGGGGGCGACCAGCCTGCTCCAGGCCGCCGCCCTGATCGAGGCCAGTCGCCTGCTCATCGGCGTGGATACAGGGCTGAGCCACATGGGCATCGCCCTGGGCCGGCCCAGCCTGCTGCTGTTCGGATCGACCTGCCCCTACCTGAAAACGGGGCGCGACACTGCCCGGGTCCTCTATCACCCCCGGCCCTGTTCCCCCTGCAAGCGCCGGCCGACCTGCCAGGGCGCCTTCGATTGCATGCGGGATCTTGGCGTCGCCGAGGTGCTGGCGGCGGCTCGGGGCCTGCTGGAGAGGTCCCCATGAGGGTGCTGCACGTCGAAGGGGGCCGTCATCTTTATGGGGGTGCCCGCCAGGTGCTCTATCTGCTCGAGGGCCTGGCCCAGCGGGGGGTGACCAATGGCCTCATCTGCCGGGTGGACAGCCCCCTGGCGAAGGCAGCGGCGGGCCATGCCGAGGTGTTCGCCATGCCCATGGGCGGCGATCTGGACCTGAGCCTGATTCCGCGCATCTACTTTCGGACCCTCCAGTTCAAGACGGATATTCTGCACCTGCATAGCCGGATCGGCGCCGATGTCATGGGCGGTATCGCCGGGCGCCTGGCGGGGGTGCCCCTGGTCCATTCCCGCCGCGTCGATAACCCGGAACCCCCCTGGCGGGTGAAGCTGAAATACCGGCTCCATGACCGGGTGATTGCCATCTCCGAGGGCATTGGCGAGGTCCTGCTGGCGGAGGGGCTGCCGCCGGACAAGCTGCGGGTGGTGCGCAGTGCGGTGGATTGTCACGCCTTCGCGGGGCCGCGCAATCGCGAGATCCTGCGGGAGCGGCTCGGCGTGCCCCCCGAGAGTCCCCTGATCGGGGTCGTCGCCCAACTCATCCCCCGCAAGGGCCATCAGTTGCTGATCGAGGCCCTGCCGCCCCTGGTGGCTGAGTTCCCGGATTTGCGGGTGCTGTTTTTCGGCCAGGGTCCCGAGGCGGCGAACCTGGAGAGGCGCATCGCCCAGGCGGGGTTGGGGAACCAGGTCACCCTCTGCGGTTTTCGCGATGACTTGCCCGAATTACTGGCGGGCCTGGATCTGCTGGTGCATCCCGCCACCCGGGAGGGGCTGGGTGTCTCTCTGCTTCAGGCCTCCAGCGTCGGGGTGCCTATCATCGCCAGCCGAGCGGGTGGCATCCCCGAGGCGGTCCGGGAGGGTGTCAACGGCTTGTTGGTGCCTCCCGGCGATGTGGCGGCCCTGGGCCAGGCCATCACTCGGCTGCTGCGGGATCCCGACCTGGCCCGCCGTCTCGGGCGAGGCGGGCGCATCCTGATGAGCGCCGAGTTTTCCATTCAGGCCATGGTGGAAGGCAATCTGGCGGTGTATCGGGAGTTGCTGGCGGAGGGTCGCCGAGGGGGGCCGACGCAGGGTCACCGGGCGGCGGCGCCGGGAGGTCGCCGTGGGGGCTCGGCTCCTGCGGGCGATTCGGGCCCGTGACGGAGCCCCTGAGCCTGCAAATCATTGGTAGCAAGGGCCTGGGCGGGGCCGAGCGCTGGTTCGCGCGTTTCGCCCGTGCCCTGGCGGAGACCGGGGCCCGAGCGGAACTGGCGATCCGCGCCGGCGGCGCGCTTGAGGATCTGGACCTGGGTCCCTTGCCCCGCCATCGCCTGCCCCTGCGCACCGTTTGGGACCCCCTCTCCCGGTACGCGGTGAGCCGTCTTATTGCCCTCGTCCAGCCGGATATCGTCCAGACCTACATGGGGCGTGCCACCCGTCTGACCCATCTCAAGCCCCCATCACGACCAGGTCGGGGCCCGGTGCATGTCGCCCGGCTGGGGGGCTACTATGCCCTGCATCCCTATCGCCAGGCCCAGGCCTGGATCGGCAACACCCGGGGGCTCTGTGACTGGCTGGTCCAGCAGGGCCTGCCGGCGGGGCGGGTGCATCACATCTATAACTTCGTCGAACCCGCCCAACCGGTGGCGGCGGAGCGTCTGGAAGCCCTGCGAGCGGCGCTTGGCTTGCCCGGGGAGGCCTGGGTGCTGGTCAGCGCCGGGCGCTTTGTCCCCGTCAAGGGCCTGACCTATCTGATCGAGGCCATGGCCCGTCTGCCCCGGACCATCGCCGGGCGTCCGGTGCGCCTGGTGCTGCTCGGCGATGGTCCCCTGGGCCAGGCCTTGCGCCGTCAGGCCGAGGCGGCGGGCATCGGCGACCGCATCCACTGGGCCGGCTGGCAACAGGATCCTGGCCCTTTTTTTCAGATGGCGGACCTGGTGGTCTTTCCCTCCCTGGAGGAGGAGACCCTGGGCAATGTCATCCTGGAGGCCTGGACCTGGTCCCGGCCGCTGGTGACCAGCCTCTTTCGCGGTGCCCGTGAGATTGCCCGCCACGGCGAGGATGCCTGGTGCCTGCCCTGCGGGGATGCCCGGGCCCTAGCCGAGGGGATCGGGTTGGTGCTGGGGGATGACAGATTGCGCCAGGAGCTGGCCCAGGCGGGTCAGGCCCGGGTCCAGGCGGAGTTCGCGCGGGGTCCCATCATGGCGCAATATCGGGATCTCTATCGCCAGCTCCTGGGCGCCGGGTCCTGAGCGGGACTTGCGGATATGTCGCGCCGCATTTCCATCCTCATGTACCACCAGGTGGGCGACTTCGCGCCCATGCGGGCGCATCGGGCCAATTATTGCGACCAGCGGCGCTTCGCCGGGCAGATGAGGTTCCTGCATGCCCTGGGCTACCAGGTGCTGGACCTGGAGGGCGCCCTGGCTGGTCTGCGGGGCGAGCGGCCCCTGGCGGCCCGGTCCCTGGTTCTGACCTTCGACGATGCCTACGACAACTTCGCGGACCAGGCCCTACCGATCCTGGCCCGTTACGGCTTCACCGCCACCGTCTATGCCATCAGCGGCTGGTTGGGCCAACCCATCCAGTGGTATGGCCAGGAGCCCGGCCGCGCCCGGCCGCGCCTCATGGATGCGGGCCGGCTGCGGGAGATCCAGGCCGCCGGCATGACCATTGGCTCCCACACTGTTGATCACGCCCGCCTGGCCGAGCTGGACCCCGAGAGCCAGCGCCAGGAGCTGACCAGGAGCAAGGCGGACCTGGAGGATCTGCTGGGGTCGCCGGTGCGCCACCTCTGCTATCCCTTTGGCAGCTTCAACCGGGACACGGTGCAGGCCGCCCGGGAGGCAGGCTATGTCAGCGCCACCACCTGCCTGCGGGGCGCGGCCACGGCGGCGGATCATCCCCTGGTCCTGCCCCGCAAAGCCATCTCCTTTGGCGACAGCCTGCTGGGCTTTGCCTGGAAGCTGGGTTTCAAGCAGGCCCCCACGGCGGAACTGAGCGCCTGGCGTGATCGCCTCGGCCAGGAAGCCCGTCTCTGACCCCCTTCCCGCCACCGCCGCGCCGCGCCGCGCCCGCGAAAATCCCCGTCGGGCCCCTGTGCTAGACTGCCGTCCCTCCGCTTGCACCTAACAGATTAAGGGGTGTCGCCCTTGAACCGGCTCTACAGCCTGCTGCTCTACCTGGCCCTGCCCTTTGCCCTGCTGCGACTCCTGTGGCGGAGCCAGCGTGCTCCCGCCTATCGCCAGCGCTGGCGGGAGCGGCTTGGCTTCTATGGTGATCAGCCCCTGAAGGCCGGGCTCTGGATTCATGCCGTTTCGGTGGGGGAGACCCAGGCCGCCGCCCCCCTCATCAAATATTTCCTCGATGAGCACCCCGATCTGGGGGTCATGGTCACCACCACCACGCCGACGGGGTCCGAACGGCTACGGGCCCTCTTCGAGGATCGGGTCCGTCATGTCTATGTCCCCTTTGACCTGCCCGCCATTCTCGATCGCTTCCTGGATCGGGTCGGGCCCCGCCAGGTATTGGTCATGGAGACCGAGATCTGGCCCAACATGCTGCGGGTCTGCCAGCGGCGCGGTATCCCGGTGATCCTGGGCAATGGTCGCCTCTCCGCCCGCTCCGCCCGGGGCTATGGGCGCCTGGGCCGCTTCGCCCGTGACACCTTCTCGCGCCTCTCCCTGGTCTCGGCCCAGACCAGTGCCGACGCCCAGCGCTTCATCGAGCTGGGCGTGCCGGCGGAACGGGTAAAGGTCACGGGCAGCATCAAGTTCGACCTGCGCCAGCCCGCGAGTCTGGAGGATAGCGCCGAGTTCATGCGCCGCTTCTGGGGAACCGAGCGACCGGTCTGGGTCGCGGCCAGCACCCACGAGGGCGAAGAAGAGCCCCTGCTGAAGGCGCATCGTCGGATTCTGGCGCGATGGCCCCGGGCCCTGCTGGTCCTGGTGCCCCGTCACCCGGAGCGCTTTGACCGGGTGGCCGCCCTGGCTGGGCGCCTGGGCATGACCCCGGTGCGCCGCTCCACGGGCCTGGGTTGTGGGCCGGACGATGCGGTATTTCTGGGGGACACCATGGGCGAGTTGCCGGTCCTGATCGCGGCGGCGGACGCGGCCTTTATCGGTGGGAGCCTGGTGCCGGTGGGCGGGCACAATCTGCTGGAGGCGGCGGCGGCGGGGGTACCCGTGGCCATCGGCCCTCATGCCTTCAACTTCGCCCAGATCACGGAACTCCTGGTTCGGGAAGGCGCGGCGGTGCAGGTGGCGAATGCCGATGCCCTGGCCAGCCTCATGATCAACTGGCTCGGTGACGCCGCGGCGCGGGCGCGCCTGGGCGAGAATGGCCGGCGGGTGGTAGCGCGCAATCGCGGGGCCCTCCAACGCCTCATCGCGCTGGTGGAGACCCTGGACCCGGCGCTTTCCGGTTCAAACCCTGGCGTTTGAGGAGGCGCGCGAGATCCGAACCGCCGAAGCGGTAGCGGAGTCGTGATCGCTTCAGACCCTGAACCGGGCGAACAACTCCCGCCGGGACACCTCTTTCTGCAAGGGGCAGTCCCGCCGGGCCTTCTCCATATTTTCATCACGGGTACGAATGACCTGGCCCCAGGCCGCGAAGACGGCCTCGGCGTTCGGGTAGGGCTCCATGTCGAGGCAAAGGGGCTGCAGAAGAAAGTGGCCCAGGTCCCGGTGATAGCTCAGATGGGCTTGCTGGGACTGGCCGAGGAGCGAGAAGAGGATACGCGGACCCAGCACCTGGTAGGGGGCGTCCGCCCGTTCCGGCGCCGACCAGCCACCCGGCAGGGCGAGGGATGGGGAGCGGTCGGGAAAGAGCAGGCGCGCGAGCATCCAGGGGGTGAGGAGCAGCAGGACTCGCCAGTCCTCGACCCGGCGCAGGGCCCGCTGCTGAATGTCGAGGTCGGGATTCAGACTAGGATCGCCCTGGAGCTGGTCACGCAGAATGGCCTGGTGAACCCCCAGTACCGCCGCGGAGAGGGCGTCGTCCTCCGCAAGCTCCGGCGGGCAAAGTACCCATGGCTGGTCAGGCAAGTTCCACCTCCCCACAGAGCCCTTCCAGCCGCGCCCCCAGCAGGCGGTAGAGTTCAATCTCACCATGGACCTGGAGATCCCGGGCAAAGCGGGGGAGCCAGCGTTGCAGATGCGCGCCCCATAACTCCCCAAGAATCTCCTCCGCATCGCCCCGCTCCTCAAGCAGGGCCAGGCATTCGAGTAAGGTACCCAGGTAATCGGCGGGCGCCAACCGAGCCCCCAGGCCCGCCCGGCGGTAGAGGGCATCCAGGTCCGAGGCGGCGGTCCCGCCCATCTGGCCCTGTCGATAGGCCGATTCGAAGGGGGGGCAAGGGGTCTTGGGGTAACCGCTCAGGAAGAGACGGGTGTGCTCGCCCTGCCACTGTTCCAGGGTTCTGGGCGCCAGATCCTCAATGGCGGGCGACAACCAGGGAGCCACCGGCAGCAAGTCGCGCAGGGCATCGAGGGCGTCGTCCTCCGGGAACGCCAGCAGGGCGGAGAGGATATAAAGCTGCCGTGGATCAGGATAGCGGTCGGTGGCCATGGTCGGGTCCTTCCATCGAAAAGAAGTTTGATAGGTATTTAAGAAGATACTAAACTAATGGAGCTAACCTCACTCAATCACCCACGGAGAACTTTGGGAGAATCCCATGGAAAATTTGCTTGGTTTTGCCAGTTCCGGAGCCGGCCTGCTGGTTGTGTTTGCGCTGTATCTCGGCGGTGCTGGCGTGGTCCTCAAGCTTGCGGACCGGCTAGTGCCGCGTAAGCGCGGCGAATGATAGCCCGCATCCTTCGCCACCTATCCTCACTAAAACCCAGGCCACCGGCCGCCCGCGACGGCGGTCGGTGGCTTGATGCCACCCTATTGGCCTCCTGACCCAGTTCCCGCCCCCTACCAGGGATAAGCATAGATCCCTGCGTACATGAAGTAGTGCCGCAACAGGTAGCCGCCCATCAGCACCAAAACCGAGGCGGTGATGATCGGCACATGACTCGTCCAGCCCTTGACCACCCCCCAGAGTTCCAGAAAGAAAGGCACGATCAGGCCAAAGCCGATGAAGCCAATCAGCCACCCCAGGTCGGTAAAGAGCAGTTCCCAGGAACGCATGGCCGACTCCGACCCGCGTTTGAGGTAGAAGTAAAAGGAGAAGAGGATCACCAACTCGGTGGAGATCAGCACCAGATCGATGCGCTCGTAGAGTAGCCGGATGCGAGTGTCCTCCGCGTCCTTGATGACGGTGTACATGATCAGGAGCAGGAAGGCCATGGCCGTCGAGAAGGCCGACACCGTAAAGAGCAGCGGCACGCCCGGATTGGCCCACAGGGCCACGGCGGGGAAGGACTGCAGCAGCAGACCGGTATAAACCGTTACCCCCACGCCGTTGATCACCGCCAGCCAGCCGACGAATTTGCGGAAGCGGGCCACCGCTCCACAGATCTTGATCACCAGACCCCATTCCAGCACCTTGCCGACCAGCGGCAGACGGGTAAGGAAGGGCGTTTCGCGGGCATAGGGCAGGGCATAGAGCACCCCCCAGACCATCATCCAGATGATGAACTGGGTGCCCCAGGCGATCCAGGCGTCGGGTTTATTGAGAAAAACCAGCGGATTCAGTATGTGGATCGCCGCCAGGTGGTGTAACAGGTGGCCGAACAGCATCAAGGAGCCGATGGCCAGCAGGACGACGCCCGCGCCCGCGCCCCATATCACCAGATTGCGGTGGGGCTTGAGGTACATATCGGTGAGGAAGGTTACCGCCAGGGTCGCGGCGCCCAAGCCGCCGGTATAAAGATAGACGGCCAGCCACCAGGTCCAAAGGTTCTGCGTCTCATAACTCATGGTGACGTCCATCTCAGCCCCTCCGCTTGAGGTCATCAATGTAAAACACGTTAGGGCGGGTGCCGATGTGGGGCATCAGGGGCCTGGCCACCCCACTGGCCACCATTTGCGCCACGGGGTCCTGGGGGTCGTCCAGATTGCCAAACAGGCGGGCCGAGCCGACGCAGGTCTCCACGCAGGCCGGCTTGAGCCCCTTTTCCACCCGATGGTCGCAGAAGGAGCATTTATCCATGCTAGGGCTGGAGCGCCGGTAGTCCGAGCCATAAAACTCCTCGCCCAGGGCCACATCCGCGTAGGTGATGGCGACGCGGGCATGGTAGGGGCAGGCCATGGCGCAGGCGCCGCAGCCCATGCATCGATCCTGGTCCACCATGACGATGCCGTTGACCTTTTTGTAGGTGGCCCCGGTGGGGCAGACGCTCATACAGGGCGGATTGTCGCAGTGGTTACAGAGGCGCGGGAAAAAGCGCCGGTGGACGTTGCTTCCCACCCCGATCTCCTTGTCGTGGACGTAGGTGCGCCACTTGTGATCGTCCCAGACAGGGGTCTGGTTCTCCAGGGCGCAGGCGGCCATGCAGGCATTACAGCCCACGCAGGTGTTGAGGTCGATGACCATGGCATAGTGAGTCATTGTCTTTCCTCCTTAAACCTTGGCTACCCGGATCGTGAACTCCTGGGAGCGGAAACCCGCCACCACCGGCTCGACCTGGTAGGGGATCAGTTTGTTGGTAGCCGTGCCATCCCCGTGGGTTCGGGAGAGCGCCTTGTTTTCGACCCCGAAGGAGGAGTAAATAAAGAGGGTATCGGGATGCACCAGGCGCGTGACGTGGGCATGTCCGCCGGTTACCTGCCCCGATTTGGCGTTGGTGAGCCGGATGGGATCGCCGTTGCGGATGTCCAGCTTGGCCGCCCGCTCGGGATGTATCCAGACGCCCTTGTAAATATCCTTCTTGAACTGATTGATGCCCGCCAGCACCGGGTTGTTGCTGTTGGTGGAGCCGTGGGAGACGGTGGGGGTCTTGCCGTAGGCGAAGAAAAATTCATCCGCCGCGAGGGCGATCGTAGCGGGCTCGCCATCCCGGTACTCTGGC
This sequence comes from Chromatiaceae bacterium, assembly GCA_049654905.1. Lineage (GTDB taxonomy): Bacteria > Pseudomonadota > Gammaproteobacteria > Chromatiales > Chromatiaceae > M0108. The sequence goes on along the minus strand of JBASIS010000163.1, from coordinate 4,661 downwards.
GCGATCCAGGTCGCCAGGACACTGAAGTTCGGTTCGGTATGGCCCCCATCCCGCAGGCTGCGCATCAGCCCGCTGTAGAACTCCACCCGGCCGCTGTCCGTGGGTACCGGCATCCGCCGCGGCATGCTCCAGTGTTCGAGGATTTTTGCCTTCTCCTCCTCCAGATACACCCCCTTATCACGCAGGACCGCATCGATCGCCTCGGGCGTGGTCCCGAGGCGCGCCGCCGTTTGGGCAAAGGAGACCCGGCGGCAGGCGGCGGCAAAGGCGCCCTTCTTCTGGGTCTTCTGAAGTTCCGCGTAGGCCTCCTTGACCGGCGCGGCCTTGAGCCCGGTCAGTTTCTCCACCCAGTCGAGAAAGCCGTCCCGGTTACCACTGATGACCTCGGTCATTTTCAGGAGGATGTCCGCGGTTTCCTCGGTGTCATAGAGGGGGTCGATGGCGGCATAACGGGTGGTCAGGGCGAGATCGTGGTTGACCCCGTTGCCGTAGAGGGTGGGCTCATTCCGTTCGAGGTAGGTGGTATTAGGCAGAATGACGTCCGCGTAAGGGGCCGTATCCGAGGGCAGCACCTCCACCATGACCACCAGGGCCACATTCGGGTGGCTAAGGGTCTCCTTCCAGTAGCTGTCCGGATAGTAATGACGGACCGGATTGGCGGCGTTGATGATGAAGGCGCGGGTCAGGTAGGGCTCGCCCTTGAACTGGAGCTTGCCTTCCACCGATTCGCGCAGTCCTGAATCGGTCATCACCGGCAGGGCTACGTTGAAGCGGCCAGCCGCCTTTTCCTGGGCGTTCCAGGCCCAGGCAAAACCCGGCTTGCCATGGGAAAAATTATCACCCTGGGATACGGCCCCGATCACCATCTTGGCAAAGGCCATGCCCGCGAGGTTGGCGAGAGGGGCCCCCATCTCATAGCCCTCCTCCATGGCCTCATACATCAGGTGGGCCTTGTGGTGGAGTTCGCCGGAATTCATCCAGCCGCCCACCGAGTCAATGCCGCCGATGAGGGCCTGCACCATGGCCTGCACCCGCCGCAGCATCATGATGTTGCCAAAACGGGCCCCATGCCAGCCGGGATCGACGATGGCGGGGCGGGTGTTGCCAAACTCATGGGCGATACGGCTGATGGTCTCGGCGCTAATCCCCGTGATCTCCGCCGCCCACTCGGCCGTATAGGGGGCGAGTTCCTCAAGCTGGACCTGGAAGACTGTCTTGACCGGCCGACCCTCCAGGCTGAAGCCCGGGGGGACCCGGAGACCGGGGGAGAAGGTCCGCCCTTCGTGGTCCTTGTGGTTCTGGTTGCTGAATTTTTTCAGGGTGCGCGGGTTGCCGGTGTCCTCCTCCACCGCCAGGGGGCGGCCCTCCGCGTCCGTAACCAGTTGCCACTCGCCCTGATCGTCCTGGGTCATGAGAAAGGGCAGGTTGGTGTGACGCCGGATGAACTCGGCATCGTAGAGCCGCTCCGCCATCAATATCCGCATCAGCGCCAGCATGAAGGCCAGATCGGTACCGGGGCGGATCTGAATCCACTCGTCCGCCTTGGCCGCGGTCTCCGAGCAGCGCGGGTCCAGGGCCACGATCTTAGCCCCATTCTTCCGCCCCTGGGCGAAGCGCACCATGCGGCAGGTGGACACGGCGCCGATGGAGGCGTTGTTACCCACCAGCAGGATGTACTTGGCGTGGTCGAAGTCGGGCATGACTTCGTCATGGATGTTGAAGTTGCCCGTGACCAGATCGGTACCCAGGTGACCCGTCGTCACGCAGTGCTGCATGGGTGAGGCGACGATGTTGGGCACCTGGTTGGCCATGGCGAAGGGCACGGCCCAATTCATGTAGAAGACGCAGGAAGTCCAGCCACCCACCATGGTCCACTCCCAGGGTTGGATCTGGGCGGCGGCCTGCTTTTTGGCGATGTAGGCCCAGGCCTCCTCCCAACTCGCCTGGCGAAACTTGTACTCCCCGCGCTGGCTGCCCTCGACCCGGATGAGCGGGGTCTTGATGCGGTCGGTATCGTAGGTCTGGCGCAGCCCCGCCTGGCCCCGGGCGCAGATCTTGCCGCGATTGAGGGTGGAGTTGGGATTGCCGTCCAGCTTGACAATGCGTTTGTCGCCGCCCTTGGTATGGGTCGTGACGCGCAGGTTGCAGAGCGACGAGCAAAAATTACAGATGCTATAGCTCACTTCTTCCTTCACCTCATCATCCGAGGCGAGCGCCTGGCTCACCAGGTTCGAGAGGGGAGAAAGCAGGCCAAAACCAGCGGTTCCGTAACCGGTGGATTTCAGAAAGGCACGACGAGACAGACGCGGTAGGCTCCAGGCCATGGCGGGAAACTCCTCTGGGGGGATGCTGCCCGGGATATACGGCGACCGGGTTCTTTTTTTATGGTGGGTCGCCCTGATACAGCATCGAGCGGAGGGATGGAGACAAGCTCCACCCTGAATGAATTATTACCGAATCATGACCGAGAATCGTTGACTATTGTCAATTAAAGGAGCGCCACCCGAGGGTGGTGGGCTAAAAAACGAAGCGTTCCGGCTCGGGGGCCTTGGCAAGGGCCGGGACCGAGGTCTCGAACAGGGCCTGGCGGCTGAAGCCCTCGGGGCCATGGGTCACCAGGGTCGCCTGCATGGCCGGTTCCAGGCCGACGATGGCGAAGAGGCGGCCGTGGGGGGCGAGTTGCGCCTCCAGACCCTCCAGGGCGCTGGCATCCGGCAGGGAACCGGTGACGGCGATGACGTCGAAGGGTCCGCCATCGATGTGGCCGGCGAGGCCGTCGCCTTCCCGTATCTCCAGCCGGCGCGGGTCCACCTCGGCCAGATTCTGGCGCGCCAGGGCGGCCAGGTCCGGATCGATCTCCAGGCTGATGACGGCGTCGCCCAGGTGGCTCAGGCAGGCGGTGAGATAGCCGCTCCCCGTGCCGATCTCCAGAATACGTTCATCGGCGGCGATGGACAGGGCTTGCAGGAGGCGGGCGATGATCTTGGGGGCGAGCATGGTCTGGCCCTCGCCCAGGGGGATCTCGATATCGGCGTAGGCCAGACCGCGATAGGCCGCGGGGACGAAGCGCTCGCGGGGAATAGCGGCCAGGGTTTCCAGCACCCGGTGGTCGTTGACGTCCCAGGGACGGATCTGTTGCTGGACCATGTTGAAGCGGGCGGTATCGAGGCTGGTATCCATCGCGAGTCCTGATCTGATTGAATGGCCGGAATGGTGCGGACGGGCAGAGGTGTTTCGCCCGGTGAGTATCCGGGCCTGCCGTCGGCAAGTCTTGCCAAGACTACGGATTTCCGTTCCCCTGGGCAAGCCGTCCTCATACCCCGGCGTAGAGCGCCAGCGGAAAGCTTTCGGTGATGAGGATGACCGGTGCCCCGGCGATGATGATGCGGTAGGTGCGAAAGACGCGCTCCTCGCCGGGATCCGGATGATCAATGCCGATCTCCATGACCTCGCGATAACTCTCCAGGCCACTGTCCCGGATCAGGACGCCAATCCCGATCTCGCGGTCGATGAGGCGCTGGCGGAAGGCCGCTGGGATCAGGTCGGCGCGGATGACCGAAAAGGCCTCGGCATAGGTTCTGCCGCTATCGATCCCCTGCAAATGGGCCAGGCGGATCAGTATCTTGTCCCCGGTCCCGACTCCCAGCCAATCCAGGGGGCGTTCCGCTGACCAGAAATCCTGCTCCAGGGTGCGCACCTCCACCGGCTCCCAGAAATAGGCCTCCAGGATTTTGGTGACGGTGCCGTCGGTCACCAACAGGGTGCGCAGGAAGGGGGGAAGCTGGGCCATGGGCAAGGGCTGCCCGCCCGACCGCATCAGGACCCCATCGCGGACAAAACCCTCGGTGCGGAAGCGACTCACCCCCTCCGGAGGACTGGATTTATCGTAATAGCGATTGACCACGGTGGGTATAGGCTTGGCTGAGGGTCGCAATGGCCGAAGATTATAGCGAGGCCCGTGATCGCCCGCGCGCCCATCTGGCTGGCCACTTCGGTCTTGGCCGATCCGCGTCTTACCCAGAGGATCGACATTGGCCTTTGGCCTTGGGGTTGCCCCCAATGGGAGGCTACTTACGGGTTACTGGCGGCACCAGCCTAGATATCGCCAGTTCCTCTCGGCTTTCACCTTGCCTAATCATCTGAAAGTAAATTGAAATGTAAAATCGAAAGTTTTGGTTTTGATTTGTAAAATGATTCCTCGCGGCGCAACGAGTACCCTCGATCATTTACATAAAAACAGCTACCCGCTTGATCATGCCTGGCCGCCGACATGGCCGCCGATCCACAGGGATGCCGCCCGGCTGTCTGCGCCCGTCGTCGCCCCGAGCAGACCGTCCTCTACCGCCTTGTCCAGCAGCACCTGGAGACCTACTTCGCGCTGGCGTGCGAGGGCGACGGGCACGCGGTACCCGGCTACGTGGAGCGCGAGCTGCGCCGCTACCTGGAGTGCGGCATCTTGGCCTGCGGCTTCGCCCGCGCACGCTGTCCCGACTGTGGCCACGACTTCCTGGTGGCCTTCTCCTGCAAGGGGCGCGGTCGTCCCGCCTCCCTTCCGGGAGTCCGACTGGATTGGCAGTCGAGGTCTCCAGTTTATCGGCCTCAATCGGCGGTTTTCTTTTGGCGCAGGCCCCAGACACCAACAGTGGCCACCAGAGAAATCA
>JBASIS010000162.1:0-7366 GCA_049654905.1 Chromatiaceae bacterium | reverse complement strand
CCATGGGCTCGGTGGTGGGTGAGCGCTTCACCCGCGGGGTGGACGCGGCCCTGGCCAATGGCGCAGCCATGGTCTGCTTCGCTGCTAGCGGCGGGGCCCGCATGCAGGAGTCCCTCTTCTCCCTGATGCAGATGGCTAAGACCAGCGCGGCCATCGGCCGGTTACGGCAGCGGGGCCTGCCCTTCATCTCGGTCATGACCGACCCGACCATGGGTGGCGTCTCCGCCAGCCTGGCCATGCTGGGCGATATCAATATCGCCGAACCGAACGCCCTGATCGGCTTCGCCGGACCCCGTGTCATCGAGCAGACGGTACGTGAAACCCTGCCAGAGGGCTTCCAGCGCAGCGAGTTTCTGTTGGAGCATGGCGCCCTGGACATGATTCTGACCCGCCGCGAGATGCGCGAGCGCATCGCCAATCTGATCGCCATCCTCACCCATCGCGGGCCGGTGTGAGCGGCCAGGCCTTGCGCCATGCCCGCCTTCAAGATTGGCTGACCTGGCAGGAGAGCCTGCACCCGGCTGCCATCGAACTGGGTCTTGACCGGGTGGGGCGGGTCTGGGACCGCCTGGGCCCGCGCGCCCTGCCGTTCCCGGTGATCACGGTGGCGGGGACCAACGGCAAGGGTTCCACGGTCGCCATGCTGGAGGCCGTCTATGGCGCCGCCGGCTATCGGACCGCCGCCTACACCTCGCCGCACCTGCTCCGCTACAACGAGCGCATTCGCCTGGATGGCAGGGAGGTCTCGGACCCGGAGCTGTGCGCCGCCTTCGCCCGAGTCGATGCCGCCCGGGGCGCGGAATCCCTGACCTATTTCGAGTTTGGCACCCTGGCCGCCCTGGATCTCTTCCGGCGCGCCCGTCCGGACCTGGCCATCCTGGAGGTGGGCCTGGGTGGTCGGCTGGACGCGGTCAACCTCTTCGACGCCGACCTGGCCATCATCACCAGCATTGGCCGCGACCACATGGCCTGGTTGGGAGAGACCCTGGAGGAGATCGCCCTGGAAAAGGCTGGCATCCTGCGTCCGGGGCGACCGGCCCTGTTCGGCCACCGCCAGCCGCTCCCGGTGCTGCTGGCCAGGGCGGCGGAACTGGGTTGTCCGACCCAGGTCCTGGGCCGGGATTTCGACTGGACCGAGGAGCCGCCCGGCTGGCGCTGGACCGGCCCGGGCCTGCCCCCTCTGAGCCTGGCCACCTCGGCCCTGCGGGGCCTCGTCCAATTCGACAACGCCGCGACCGTCATCATGGCCACCCGCCTGTTGCGCGATCGGCTGGCCCTCTCCGTGGCCCATCTGCGCCAGGGGCTGCAACGGGCGCGCCTGCCCGGCCGCTTCCAGGTGTTGTCGGGACAGCCGACCTGGATCCTGGATGTCGCCCATAATGGTCCGGCGGCCCAGGCCCTGGCCGCTAATCTCGCCAGCTTCCCCTGCCAGGGCCGCCGCCATGCCGTCCTGGGTCTGCTGGCCGACAAGGAGCCGGCGGCCGTGGCCGGTCCCCTCCTGGAATGGGTGGATTGCTGGCATCTGGGTGTCGCGGCCAACCCCCGCGCCCTGCCGGTGGCCGCGTTGAGCGCCGCCCTCGCGGCCCTGGGGACGGAACGGGGGCTAACCTTGAACCTCAAGGAATATGGCGGGATTGAAGCGGCCATTGCCGGCGCGGGCGCTAGCGCCCTGACGGGGGACTGCATCCTGGCCTTTGGCTCCTTCACCACGGTGGAGGCGGTGCTGCGGGGCCTGCCGGGGATAAGGTCCGGCCTGGCCACGCCCGGGGCCTGATTGGCGATCTGGGTTGTTCAGGATCGCCATTAGCCTGGCCGGCTATTGCTATAATCTCCCCATAGAGTCGGCCGAGGTCGGTAATCTCGCGTCCAGAAACACGCAATATCTGACAAATGGGCCAAGGCGCCCCAGGGAGAACGCGATGGAGGAAGGGTCCAAGCGACGTCTGATCGGGGCTACGGTGGTCGTGGTCCTGCTGGTTATCTTTGTGCCCATGGTGCTGGAGGAGGACCCCAAGCCCCCAGCGACCTCGCCGGTCGCGGATGTGGTGCCGAAGGGTCAGGCGCGCCCCGAGATGGATGCCGAGTTTCGGCAGCCGGCCAAGCAGTCCCCCCTCGCGACCATCACGGAATTGCCGCCCCCCGACCTCTTGACGAACTCCGAGCGCGACATGGCAGCCTCCCGGGTCGATATGCCGGTAGCGAAGCTTGCCACGCCGCCCAAGGGTACCGAGGCGCAAAAGCCCAGGGAAGCGGTCAAGCCGGCGGCCAAGGATGCCAAGAAAGAGGTTGCCAAGGACGCACCCAAGGACCCCAAGAAAGAGGCGGCCAAGGAGCCGAAGAAAGAAGTCGCCAAGGTAGCCCCTCCCAAAGAGGCCGCCAAGCCCGCCGAGCCGGGTCCCAGGAAGACGGGTGCTGGCTGGGTCTTCCAGGTGGCCAGCCTCGCGGAACGTGCCAAGGCCGACGAGATGGCGGGGAATCTCAAGTCCAAGGGCTTTCCAGCCTTCGTGGAGACGGCGGAGGTCAACGGCAAGACCTATTTCCGGGTGCGCGTTGGGCCTCGGCAGGAGCGTAAGGATATCGATGCCCTGGCCGCCTCCGTGCGCGACAAGACCGGCCAGTCCGGGCAGGTGCAGCGTTACTAGGCCCCGCTTGCCCGCAAGGCAAGGTCCCGCCATGCCGACGCCAGCTCTCCGATGACCCTCAACTGGATCGACGCCGGCATTCTGGGCCTCATCGTCCTCTCGGCCCTGATCGGCCTGGGGCGGGGCCTGGTGCGAGAGTTGCTGTCTCTGGTCATCTGGTCCCTGGCCCTGCTGCTGGCCTGGCGCCTTTATCCGCACCTGGAACCCGAGCTCGCCCCCTGGTTCCCCGGTGCCACCAGTCGCGCCGCCGTGGCCTACCTGCTCACGGCCCTGGGCCTGGTGATGGTGGGAGGCCTGGTGGGCTATCTCTTGACCTCCCTGGTGGAGCTGGCGCGATTGGGCGGGACCAGCCGGCTGTTGGGCGCCTTTTTTGGCCTGGTACGCGGCGCCCTGATCGTCGCCATGGTTGCCTTTCTCGGTGCCCTGACGCCGCTGGCGGATCAGCCCGTCTGGCGGGACTCCCACTTGATCGGACGCTTTCAGGTGCTGGCCGAGCGGGTGTTGGCGGAGGTGCCGCCCCCAGTCGAAGATCGCGTTCGGACCCTGTGATCCGTCTCCGGAAAGGCCACTGATTCCAACGCCCCAACAACGAGGTGGTTCATGTGCGGTATCGTCGGTATTGTGGGTAAGGGTCCCGTCAACCAATCCCTGTATGACGCCCTGCTGGTTCTCCAGCATCGGGGCCAGGATGCCGCTGGCATCGTCACCTGCGAGGGCGAAAAACTCCACCTGCGCAAGGACATGGGCCTGGCGCGGGATGTCTTTCAAATCCGGCACATGATCCAGTTGCAGGGCAACATGGGTCTGGGTCATGTTCGCTATCCCACCGCCGGCGTCTCCTGTTCCGCCGAGGCCCAGCCCTTCTATGTCAATTCGCCCTACGGGATCGTCCTGGCCCATAACGGCAACCTGACCAACGCCGACGCCCTCAAGCATGACCTCTTCGCGGAGGATCTGCGCCACATCAATACCGAGTCGGATTCGGAAATCCTTCTCAATGTCCTGGCCCATGAGTTACAGATCGAGGGCAAGCTGCGGATCGACGCGGATGATGTTTTCCGCGCCATCACCCGCGTCCATCGGCGTTGCCAGGGCGGCTACGCGGCGGTGGCCATGATCCCCGGCTTTGGCGTCTTTGGCTTCCGCGACCCCCATGGCATCCGCCCTGTCGTCTATGGCAAGCGCGAGACGCCCTTGGGCGATGAATACATGATCGCCTCGGAGAGCGTGGCCCTGGATACCCTCGGCTTCAAGCTGATCGCGGATATCGCCCCGGGCGAGGCCGTCTTCATCGACGTCAAGGGTCATCTGTACAAGCACCAGTGCGCCCCGCGGCCCGTCCTCTCGCCCTGCATCTTCGAGTTCGTCTATTTCGCCCGGCCGGACTCCTTCATTGACAACATCTCCGTCCACAAGGCCCGTTCGCGCATGGGGCGTCGGCTGGCGGCCAAGATTCGGCGGGAGTGGGGGGAGCATGACATTGACGTTGTCATCCCCATTCCGGACACCAGCCGGACGGCGGCGCTCCAACTCGCCCAGGCCCTGGAGGTGAGTTACGCCGAGGGTTTCATTAAGAACCGCTATATTGGCCGCACCTTCATCATGCCAGGCCAGCAGGTGCGCAAGAAATCGGTGCGCCAGAAGCTCAACGCCATCGATCTGGAATTTCGCAACAAGAATGTCCTGCTGGTGGATGATTCCATCGTGCGGGGCACCACCTCCCAGCAGATCATTCAAATGGCGCGGGAAGCCGGCGCCCGCCGGGTGTATTTCGCCTCCGCCTCGCCGCCGGTGCGCTATCCCAACGTCTATGGCATCGACATGCCCGCCGCCAGCGAGTTGGTCGCTCACGGCCGTACCGAGGAGGAAATCCGCCTGGTCCTGGGCGCCGACCGCCTCATCTTCCAGGACCTGGAAGACCTGATCGACGCCGTCCAGAAAAAGGGCAAGAGCGACGTGGATCGCTTCGATACCTCAGTCTTCGATAGCGACTATGTCACGGGTGACGTGACCGAGGTCTATCTCCGGCAACTGGAGGCCATGCGCAATGATGTCGTCCAGGAAAGCAGGAACGGTCTCTGCGAGTCCGGCATCGAGCTTTATAACAATGCCTGATCCGGACCCCCTGCAGAGCGCGGGCTTCGCCACCCGGGCGATCCGCACCGGCCACCATCGCACGGCGGAAGGGGAGCACAGCGAGCCTATCTTCGCTACCTCCAGTTTTGTCTTCGCCAATGCCGCCGAGGCGGCGGCACGCTTCGCCGGGGACGAGCCGGGCAACATCTACTCGCGTTTCACCAATCCCACGGTGCGGGCCTTCGAGGAACGCCTGGCGGGTCTGGAAGGTGGCGAGACCTGTGTCGCCACCGCCTCGGGCATGGCTGCCATCCTCGCCACCTGCCTGGGCTTGCTCAAGGTCGGCGACCATGTCCTCTCCTCCCGCGCCATCTTTGGCAGCACCACGGTCCTTTTCAACAAGTATCTGGGCCGCTTCGGTGTCGCGACCAGCTATGTGGACCTGCCGGATCTGGACGCCTGGGCGGCGGCCATCCGGCCCAGCACCCGGCTCCTGTTTCTGGAAACCCCCTCCAATCCCCTGACGGAGATGGCCGACATCCGCGCCCTAGCAGACCTGGCCCATGCCCATGGCTGCCTCCTGGTGGTGGACAACTGCTTCTGCACCCCCGCCCTGCAAAGGCCCCTGGGCCTGGGCGCCGACCTGGTCATCCACTCGGCCACCAAGTACCTGGATGGCCAGGGGCGGTGTCTCGGCGGGGCCGTGGTCGGCGATGCCCAACGGGTGGGTGAGGAGGTCCTCGGCGTCATCCGTACCGCCGGACCCAGCATGAGTCCCTTCAACGCCTGGGTCTTCCTCAAGGGCCTGGAGACCTTGGAACTGCGGATGCTGGCCCATGCCCGCGCCGCTCAGGCCCTGGCCGAGTGGCTGGTCGCGCACCCCGCCGTCGAACGCGTTCATTACCCCGGTCTGGCCTCCCACCCCCAACATCACCTGGTCGGCAGCCAGCAGCGCACCGGCGGCGGCATCGTCGCCTTCGAGGTGCGCGGTGGCCGGGAGGCCGCCTGGCGGGTCATCGACGCTACTCGCTTCCTGTCCATCACCGCCAATCTGGGCGACACCAAGTCCACCATCACCCACCCCGCCACCACCACCCACGGTCGCTTGAGCGCCGAGGAACGCGCCAGCGCCGGTATTTGTGAAGGCCTTATTCGCGTTGCCGTTGGGCTGGAGGATCTGGCCGATATCGCCGCCGATCTGGCCCTGGGGTTGGATCGGGAATAGGGTTCCAACCGGCGCCCTCATACCCAACCAGGTAGGCCGCCAAGCCCGTTCGAGAAGCCTTTTTCCCGCTCCACGGTTGACCCTGGGCAATCCTGTCTCACCCCGAATCAGGGACCAATGTAGGCGGATAACTCTGTTCGGCGCTTGGTATAAAAATTTTTGATCGCGGCAAGTTAATGATAAAAAATGGTAAAATCTTAAAATTATCGTATTTGTGTATTTCGGGCCTTTGCCGCCAACCAAGGGCCGTCTAGATTAGGAATCGTGCTGGGGATGTAAAACGGGATTTTGAAGTCAGCCACCCCTATGAATATTGTGCATCTGCGGGGGGCTTGCCGCGCCGGTCTTACGAATGCCAGTCAACCACCCCCGTATAAGCTGTACCCAGGACGATCAACTCAAAAACAATGCGGTACCAGGCGAAGGCGTTGAAGTTGTGGTGAGAGGAAGTGCAGCAGGCCCTTGATGGCGAGCATGGCGAAAATGAATGACGTCACGAAGCCCACCGCAAAAACCGGGACATCATCCAGGGACAGGATGACGAGGGCCTTGTAAGCATCCAGGACGGTGGCGGCCAGCATGGTGGGAATGGCGAGGAAGACGGACAGTTCGGTGGCCGCCTGGCGGGGTAACCCGGTGGAGCCTATATCGCAATAGCTCCTTGACGGGTGGCGGCAGCTATACAACCTTTCTTGACCCTTTGACTTTCCTCATCTATCTTGTGCTGAATCTGGCCGCTAATTCCCGGGCAGTAGTCCTTTTTTAACACACGCAGAGGTACTTGATATGACTCTCAACCGGCTAGTTGTTGGCTTAGGCGCTTTCGGGGCTTCATCCTTGGTTTGGGGACAAGAACCTCCACCAGATATTACATGGGGTCCATTGGCACAAGCTGTTCCACTCAGCCCCGTGCTAACGACACTGATCGCCATCATGCTGTTGGGGGCGGCTTATGTTTTTCTGAAGCGGCATTCTGGCGCTGGATTTGGGGTGTTGGTAATGGCCTCACTGTTAGGCATGGCTACTGTTAATGAGGACATCATCGCTGCAATTCCCACCTATACAATCACCACTCCCAGTGGGAGAGCGTCTCCTTGTCCAACTCCTACGGGAGTTCAAGTATCTAATCCAAGCATTTCCCCTTTGGTTGGTACATCGGTGAATCCTGGAGTGAGAATATTATCTGCAAATCAACCAGACCGGGTCTTAACTAAGGGTCGGGAGGATGCCAAATTAAATGTAAATGGACATCCTGTTTGTACGGCTGGATTGGAGTTGTACAAAGACAGTTATTGCTACCTCTTGTGCAATAACCCGGGTTAGATATAGCAGTCCCATTTCGGTTTTCGGCTTTTATTTTCCAATGATCTGAAAGTTTTCGGTAAGCAGCGCTCTGAGTTGCGGCTTAAAAAGATCAAGCTCG
>JBASIS010000161.1:0-45146 GCA_049654905.1 Chromatiaceae bacterium | reverse complement strand
GGCGCGGAGTATCCCCGCCAGTTCATCCTTAAGGGCGCTCATGAGTGCCGCCGGATCGGAGAGTTCGTGGCGATGAACCCGCGCCGTGAAATCGCCGATGATACGCAGGGTCGCGTCCACACCCACGTCGGCGGTCAGCAACCGGGTCTCCAGTTCGTCCAGCAGCTCTTGATCAATCTGCTTGCGGCCACGCATCAGATCGCCGATGCCGGTATTGAGGACGGCGCGGGTCCGTTTCAGGCCTTCGCGTAAGCGCGCGGAGAGGCCACCCTTGGGCGCGGGGTGTTCGGTCCCCGCCTCCGGCATCACCGCGTCCGACGCGGGTTGCGACTTTTTTCTGCCAAATCCAAACATGAATCAAGGACCTAATGGAGGGGAGCGGCGCTGGGGAACTATTGGTTAAGGGCCTTGCCAATACCTAACCTTTACAGTCATCCTAGCAAACATCGGCGGACGCGTCTCCCGGTATCGACCTGCGGACGCCCGGCTACGACGCCCCAATTCAGGAAATGGAGATGCGATGAAATCCCAACTACTTCTTGCCACGGCCCTGGCGATCCCTTTGATCGCGACCGCCGAGACCCCCAGGGTCCAGGAGCGCATCCTCGATAACGGCCTCAAGGTGCTGGTCAAGGAGGACCATCGCGCCCCTATCGTCACCTCCCAGGTTTGGTACAAGGTCGGTTCCAGCTACGAGCACGGCGGCCTGACCGGGGTTTCCCATCTGCTCGAACACATGATGTTCAAGGGCACCGAGAAGCTGGCGCCCGGGGAGTTTTCGCGGATCATCGCCGAGAACGGTGGTGACGAAAATGCCTTTACCGGCCGGGACTATACGGCCTACTTCCAGACCCTGGCGGCGGATCGCCTGCCCATCTCCTTCGTACTGGAGGCCCAGCGCATGCGCTTCCTGACTCTGCCAGAGGAGGAGTTTCTCAAGGAGCTGGAGGTAGTCAAGGAAGAACGACGGATGCGCACCGAGGACGACCCCGAGTCCCTGGCCTATGAGCAGTTCAATGCGACGGCCTACGAGGCATCCCCCTACCGCATTCCGGTTATCGGCTGGGCAAGCGACCTGGAAGGTATGAGGGTCGCCGATCTACGGGACTGGTATCGCCAATGGTACGCTCCAAACAATGCCACCCTGGTGGTGGTCGGCGACGTGAACCCCCAGGAGGTGTTTACCCTGGCCGAAAAGCATTTTGGCCCTCTTTCCGCCGAACAGGTAGCGGCACCCAAGCGGGGTGGCGATCCGCCCCAGCGTGGCGAAAAACGCATCAAGGTCAAGGCACCCGCCAAGGAGCCCTACCTGCTCATGGGCTTTAAGTCCACCGCTATCGGTCATGCTGGGGAGGACTGGGAGCCTTATGCCCTGGAAATGCTGGCCTCGGTCCTGGATGGGGGGTCCAGTAGCCGTTTCAGCCGCGAACTGGTCCGCGGCGCCCATGTAGCCGCCTCCGCCGGCGCCAGTTATAGCGCCTTCAGCCGCCTACCCGGCTTGCTGCTGCTCGACGGCATCCCGGCCCAGGGGCGTACGGTCGAGGACCTGGAACAGGCCCTCCTGGCCCAGATTCAGCGGCTGCGCGACGAACCGGTTGCCGAGGCGGAGCTGGAACGTATCCGTAATCAACTCATTGCGGCCAAGGTGTACGAACAGGATTCGGTTTACGCCCAGGCCAAGCAGATCGGCAGTCTGGAGACGGTTGGGCTCGGGTGGGAACTCATGGACGAATATGTCGCGCACCTGAGCCGGGTCACCCCGGAACAGGTTCAGACGGTCGCCCGTAAATTCCTGGTCTCCGATAATCTGACGGTTGCCCTGCTGGAGCCCCAGCCCCTGGATGGCAAGGGACCAGAAGCTACTACCCTGGGAGTTCACGCACGTGCGGGTCACTAATCACTTCTTCGCCCTGGTTGCCGGCCTGCTGCTCCTCTTAAGCGGTGCCCCGCTGCGGGCCACGCCCCTGATCCAGACCTGGCAGACCCCCGAGGGGGTCCCCGTGCTCTTTGTGGCGGCCCCTGATCTGCCCATGCTGGATGTGCGCATCGCCTTCCAGGCCGGTAGCGCCCGGGATGGGGATCAGCCGGGTCTGGCTTCCCTGACCGCCAATCTGCTTGACCAGGGGGCTGGGGAATGGGACGCGAATACCATCGCCGAACGGCTCGAGGCCGTCGGCGCCGAGATGTCCATTGATGCTCAGCGTGACATGGCCTCGGCCTCCCTGCGCAGCCTGACCCGGCAACCCGCCCTGAACCAGGCCCTGGAAACCCTGGCCTTGGTCATCTCCCAACCGCGTTTCGCGGAATCCGACTTCGAACGGATGCGCGCCAATGTGCTGACCGGCCTCAGCCGGGATGAACAGGACCCCGGCACCCTGGGCCAGAAGGCCATCTACCGCCACATTTTCGGCGACCACCCTTATGCCTCCGATCCCTCTGGTACCCCGGAATCCGTGGCGGCCCTCGGCCGGGAAGACCTGGCGCGCTTTCATGCCCGCCATTATGTCGCTCGCAACGCCGTGATCGCCTTGGTTGGCGCCGTGACCCGGCCGGAGGCGGAAGCCATCGCCGCGCAACTCACCGCCGGTCTTGCCAAGGGGGAGCCCATGCCCCCCCTGCCTCCGGTCCAGGACCCGCCGACCGCTGTCCTGGAGCACATCGCCTTCCCCTCGACTCAGACCCATGTCTATACCGGCCAGCCGGGCATGTCCCGCGGGGACCCGGATTACTTCACCCTCTATGTGGGCAACCACATCCTGGGAGGTAGCGGCCTGGTTTCCCTGCTCATGGAGGAGGTGCGCGAGAAGCGCGGCCTTTCCTATAGCGTTTCCAGCTACTTCCTGCCCCTGGCGGAACGCGGCCCCTTCGTGGCCGCGCTCTCCACCAAGAATGAGCAGGGCCAGCGTGCCCGCGAGGTCCTGATGGCGACCATCGAACGCTTCCGTACCCAGGGACCGACCCCTGAGGAGCTGAACGCCGCCATCAAGAACATCACGGGTGGCTTTCCCCTGCGCATCGCCGGTAACGGCAAAATCGCGCAATACCTCGCCATGATTGGCTTTTATGGCCTGCCGCTGGACTATCTCGACCGGTTCAATGACCGCATTTCGGCCGTAACGGCCGAGGGCATCCGCGATGCCTTTCAGCGTCGTATCGACCCAGCGCGTTTCGCCACCGTCATCGTGGGACCGGTGGTGAAGGCGCCGGTCCCCCCGAAACCTTGAGAGGCGGGTTGAAAATCCTCATGGCGGGCAGGCATGGCCTTGTATAGCTTGGCGAGGCCCTTCCGGGGCTACTTACCATGACTCGGCGCGGCCCTGGACTCCCGGGACGACTGCGCATCGTGGGCGGTGTGTGGCGTGGACGACGGCTTGCGGTGCTGGATCAGCCGGGCTTGAGACCTACCCCGGATCGGGTGCGGGAGACCCTGTTTAACTGGCTGGCTCCCCTGATTACTGGGGCACGCTGCCTGGATCTTTATGCCGGGAGTGGCGCCCTGGGTTTCGAAGCGGCCTCGCGGGGCGCGGACCGGGTCGTCATGGTCGAAAAAATGGCCAAGGTGGTGCGCGTGCTGCACGAAAACCGGCTGGTGCTTAATGCCCGACAGGTGGAGGTGATTCAGGCCGAGGCTGGCCCCTGGCTGGCGACGGCGGGTCACGCGGAGCCCTTTGACCTCGTCTTCCTGGACCCGCCCTTCTCCGAGGATCTGCTGGGCCCGAGTTGCGCGGCCCTTGCACAAGGCGGTTGGCTGGCAAGGGGCGCACGGGTCTATCTGGAGGCGTCGGCGATGACTGGATTTCCCGCCCTCCCGGAGGGATGGCGCCTCCTTCGCGATAAACAGGCGGGACAGGTCCGTTATGGGCTGGCCGAGACCCGTTAGGTGGCGTCCGCCATGGCGCCGCGACTTCCTTCTCGATCAGGGCTCAAACCATGCGCAGGGTCGTCTATCCGGGAACCTTTGACCCCATCACCAACGGCCATATTGACCTCATCGAGCGGGCCACCCGGCTTTTCGACCAGGTGGTGGTGGCGGTAGCGGCGGATACCCATAAGGCCCCCCTGTTCGATACGGAGCGGCGGTTAGAACTGGCGCGGGCATCCGTTGGCTACCTGCCGAACGTCCAGGTCCTCCCCTTTAGCGGCCTGCTGGTGACCTTCGCCGCCACTCAGGGTATCGATGTCATCCTGCGGGGCCTGAGGGCGGTGTCCGATTTCGAGTTCGAATGCCAGTTGGCCAGCATGAACCGACGCCTGTCCCCGGGGATCGAAACGCTCTTTCTGACCCCAGCGGAGTCGTACGCCTTCCTGTCCTCCTCGCTGGTCCGCGAGGTCTCGCGCCTCGGCGGAGACGTCTCCGACTTCGTGCCGAATCCGGTGCATGCTGCATTGCGCGAACGGTTTGGGTAATATGCTGCCTATCGAGCCACTGACCACGGCACCCACCCCAAATCCCTACCGACCCCTTTGACACCAGCCTCAGGAGTACCCCATGGCCCTTTACATTACCGATGAATGCATCAACTGCGACGTTTGCGAGCCTGAGTGCCCGAACGGTGCCATCAGCCAGGGCGACGAGATATACCAGATTGACCCCGACCTCTGCACCGAGTGCGTGGGCCACTACGAGACCTCCCAGTGCGTCGAGGTCTGCCCGGTTGATTGCATCCTCAAGGATCCGAACCATGAGGAGACGGAGGAGCAACTGACCGAGAAGTACAAGCGCATTACCGGCTAGAGGGATAGCTGGCTTATGTCACCCTTTGTTTAGCCTGACTCTTGGGAAGCCGTTTTGGCTTCCCACGCTTTTCCGCTCCCCGAAGGGGGTGCCCCCGCTTTTGCGAATCCCAACCTGACGAGACCTAAACCGCCGGGTTAAAGAATTGCCGCGCCCCAAGTGTTGTGGAACCGGGCGGGGACCCTCATCTCCCTAAAATCAATGACCCTTCGACCAATGCGACCCTTGAGGACTCTCATGAAAAGCCTTTTCGCCTTCGCCGCCTCCCTGTTGGCATTTTCCCTCATGGCCGTACCCGTCGCCGAGGCAAAACGCCTGGGTGGCGGTTCGAACCTGGGGAAGCAGTACAGCACCCCCCATTCCACCCCGGCTCAACAGGCCAAGCCCGCCGGAGCCGCCGCTCCCGCACCGGCAGCCGCCGCCAGCGCCGCCCCTCGCGCGAGTGGCGCCAGCCGCTGGTTAGGGCCTCTGGCCGGTCTGGCGGCGGGTGGCCTGCTGGCCGCTCTCTTGTTTGGGGATGGCTTCCAGGGACTGCAGGTCATGGATTTCCTCATGATCGCCTTAGTCATCTTTGGCGGCATCATGCTGTTCCGCTTCATGAGGCGCGGCGCCTCACCACTGCCCGCCGGTGCCGGCGCGGGACCTGGACAAGGGTCCAGTCCTCTTGGGGGGGATATGCTAAAACGAAACGCGCCGGCTTCTTCTCCCGAGACGGGTTTCACGGCGTCCGCCAAGGCGGATGAAAATCAGGCCCCGGCCTGGTTTGATGCCAAGAACTTTACCGATGGCGCCCGATCCCATTTTCTGCGTCTGCAGGCGGCATGGGACAGGGCGGATTTCGATGATATCAGGGAGTATACGACTCCTGATTTATTCGCGGAGCTGAAGCGCGAGCGCCTGGCGTTGGGGTCGGAGCCTCAAGTGACCGAGGCCATGACCCTCAATGTGCAATTCGCGGGCGTTCGCCGGGATGGCGATCTGGTCGTCGTGAGCCTGGAATTCTCCGGCCTGATCCGCGAGGCAGCGACTGAAGGCGGCAACCCCTTCCGCGAAATATGGCACATCCAGCATGCCTGGAACACCCCCGAGGGAGACTGGTTCATCGCCGGTATCCAACAAGTCAGCTAATCCTAGCGCCCCCGGGGTCTTCACCCCTGAGGCGACTTTCAGAAGTTAGAGCCACCCACCCACCGAAATGTTAATTCTGGCAGATCGGGCAGAAGAAGCTTGATCTCTGCGCGATCTTTTCCCGCCGAATGGCGGTACCGCACTGCTGGCATGGTTGGCCTTCATGGCCATAGACTCGCAGTTGGCGGGCAAAATAACCGGGATGACCATCCTCCGACACGAAATCCCGCAGGCTAGTACCCCCGGCGGCAATGGATTCTCCCAGGACGGTACGAATGGTCGTTGCCAGCAGAGCATACTGCGGGGCGCTTACGACGCCGGCGGGCCGATTCGGATGTATTCCGGCAAGAAACAGGGATTCGCTGGCGTAAATGTTGCCCACGCCCACCACCACCTTGGCATCCATGATGAAGGCCTTCACCGCCAGTTGACGATTGCCCGCGCGGCGGTGCAGATAGGCACCATCAAAGCCGCCCTCCAGGGGTTCGGGACCGAGATCGCGGATCAGGGCATGCTCCTCGGGGGGCTCCGAGGTCCAGAGAAAGAGACCGAACCGGCGGGGATCCCGCAGACGCAGGCACCGTCCCTCCTCCATGACCAGGTCCAGATGATCGTGGGGCCCTGGCGGAGTGGCCTGAGGTAGGATGCGCAGGCTGCCGGACATGCCGAGGTGTATGAGCAGGCTGCCCTGTTCCAATTCCACGAGCAGGTACTTTCCGCGCCGCCGCAAGCTCAATATCCCTTGCCCCGCCAGCCTGACCTCGGTTTCGTCGGCTATGGGATAGCGCAGACGCCGTTCCCGGACCCTGAGTTCCCGGATGCGGCGGCCTTCGAGATGGGGCCTGATGCCCCGCAAGGTCGTTTCTACCTCGGGGAGTTCAGGCATGGATAAGATGAGGGAGGGGCATGTCGGTATCCGTCCCTGGGTGATTCTAAAACCTGCCCCCCAACCCCTTCATGCGAGAGCGAAACTCATTGGTAACTGTTTCAGCATCCTGATCGGTGGCGATAATCTTGGGCGTCAGGATAACCAAGAGCTCCTTACGATCCGCCTGGCGAGTGTTATCGCTGAAGAGGGCGCCGAGAACGGGAATATTCGAGAAACCGGGCACGCCACCCTTTGAACTTGCATCATTATTTTCAATGAGACCGCCCAGTACCACGGCCTGACCCGACCGCACCGCCACGTTGCTGGTGATCTGGCGCACGATAAAGGTGGGAGATTTGATGTCCGAGGTATCGGTTGTCGTTGCGGTACTCACCTGCTGCTCCACGTCCATCTGGACCATGCCGCCAGGGGTGACTCTTGGCTTGACGTCAAGCTGAACACCGGTGGTTTTGTAGGAAACCGAGTTAACAATATTGGCATCGATAGTCTGAGTGGACTGCTGTTGCTGCGTAAGGATTGGCACATCCTTGCCGACCTGGATATGGGCCGTCTGATTATCTCTCACCATGACGGAAGGCGAGGACAGGACGTTCAGCAGGCCATCCGCAGCATACAGATTGAGGTTGGCGCGAACCAGGTCCGCCGAGGCCAGGACCGTCCAGTTGAAACCCGGAATAACGGGAGTAATTGGGCTTTTGGATTTTAACGATGCATTGGAAATATCATCCCCGATCTTGCCCGTCAGATTCCATTGAACGCCATATTGCAATTTGCCGGACAGGGTGATTTCGACGAAGGTTGCCTCGATCAGGACCTGAAGAGGCACCAGATCCAATTGCTTGAGCGCATCCAGGATCTTTTTGTAATCCCGGGGACTCGATTTGATCAGCAGGGAGTTATTGGTCGCGTCGGCAACAATGCTGACGGAGGACGTCATTTCCAGGGTGCTGGCCACCGCCTGCTTGGCCCCCTGGGTTTGTTGGCTGCCAAACTTCTTGGAGCTGGAGCCCCCCAGTTGACCGGAACCTCCAAGCTGACTGGAACCGCCAAGCTGGTTGGAGCCCATCTTGGTATTGCCCGGATTTTTGCTGTCGCCGGTTGAGGATTGGCCCAAGGCGGTGCCCAAACCGGGGGCTATCGAGCCAACGCTCTTCTTCATACCCTGTGCGCCGCCCTCCGAGAAAAGGCCGATCAGGCTGCTGGCCATGATCTCGGCATCCCCGTGCTTGACGCGATAGACGAACAGACGCTCATCGCTGTCGCCCGCGGCCGCGGCCACATCCAGCCGCTCAATCCAGACCCTGGCCTGGGAAAGGTATTTCTCCTGAGGCGAGACGACGAGCACGCTGCGGGCGCTCTCCACGGGGACAAAGCGGAAAATACCCTTCATGGGATTGCCTGACTCATCCGAAAGGAGGGTGTCGAGTTGGGTCACCACATCCTTGGGGTTGGCGTACTCCAGGGTGAAGAAACCAACCGACAGGCCCGCCATCCAATCCACGTCAAAGACCTGGATGGTATCCAGCAGGTTACGGATTTCCGGGCCTGTGCCCGCCAGGACCAGGAGGTTGCGCAGGCTGTCGGCGCGGATGATGCTGCCCTCGGGGGCCAGGGGTTCCAGGATTTTACTCATCTCTTCCGTGCCGATATAGCGCAAGGGGATCACCTGGACGCTATAGCCTTGGGGTAGGGCCTTGGCGGACTCACCGAGTTGGGGTACGACGCGGCCCCGGACGGCATTCGCTAGGGGCACGACCTCATAATTGCCGCCATTCTGCACCAGGGCGGCGTTGTTCATACGCAACAGGGTTTCAAGGGTCGGGATCAAGGCCTGGCGGGAAAGCGGCCGGCCGGTTTCCAGGGAGGCCGTGCCGGATACGCCGGGATCTAGGACATAATTCACGTTCAGGATATCGCCAAGAATGACCTTGACGACTTCACGGATGTCCGTGCCATCGAAATTCAGGGTGATATCGCCGGGGGTCGTATCGACGGTAGGCCGTTCGACCTTGCGCACGAAGGTCCCGGTGCCTCGCATGGTCTTATTCTTAAGTGCTGGCGGCTTATCCCCTTCCTCCCCCAGGCGAATCCCGGAGGTGGCTGCCGTTCCCGCGTCCTCTTTAGCTTCTCTACCGGTCACGGGCGTCAGAATATCTCCCTGGGTCGCATTGACCTTGACCGTGGGATCCCAGTCGGAACGCTGGCAGGCGGTCAGGAGCAGCAGGGCGGGCATAAGCACCCACCACCGATGACGGATGGTTAAATTGTTACCGATTTCCTTGAAAAGGCTACGCATTGATTCTGATCCGGTTCTTGAACGGTCCCTGATTCGGGTATTGGCCTCGGGAATTTCTGGCGGTCGGCCGCGCCTCGGTACTTACTTTGGCACGGCTCGGGGTGGCCGCTGCGGTCTTACCCCATTCGGCTGGATGGGGGTGCGTGGCATCTGTGGGGATGTCGGGCGGGGCCGACCACTGGGCTTAGCCGCGGCACCCCCGGGTTTTGCCGCCGGGCGAGGGGGTGGGTTCTGGGCTGGCTGCCCCCCTTGGCCGTAATTACGCAATATCAGGCTATCCGTGCTTGCCAACCCCTGCACCTCGACATTATCGGGGGTGATGGCCTTGACCTTCCACCCTTCAAATTCGTCGCCGATCCGCACCTTCTGGGGTTTGGGGCTGTTGGGCGTACTCACCCAAGCCACGGCGCCGTCCGGGGTGATAATGACGGCATTGAGGTCCATGGCATCCAGGGCCGTGAGGGGTTCAACCTCCTTCGGAGCCCCCTGATCCTCTGATTCCGGGGTCTCTTCTGGTGGCCGTCGCCCCGGCAGGAAGAGGGGGCGCTCGGTCACCGAGACATAGTCCTGCTTCTCCACGGGAGGGGGAAGTTGGGCAAGGGGATTATCTTGCTTTTCCCCTGTCGGCTGCAGGGCCTCCCCCGGCGTATCCGGGCGGGAGAGGTTCCGATCGGGTGGCCAGTCATGCCACTGCAGTACCAGTAGCAGGCTCAGCCCCAGCAGGGCGGTGAGGAGCAGCCGCTTCAACTGGCACTCCCCAGGGCGTAACCAAATACATCCAGCCGAATCGTAAGTTCTTGTTTGGTCTCCGCTGGGGGATTGGCGCCACCCTGCCGCCGGTCGCGCCGCTCGCGGCGCGTGGTCGAACGTACCGAGAGTTGGTCAACAAAGAGGAAGGGTCTGGCGTGCTCGATACTATAGAGGACGTCCAGCATCGCATTCGTATCCCCCTGAATTTGGGCCCGGATTCGGACCCTGGGGGGCTGCTCATTGGACTCGGCAGGCAAAAATTGGGAATTGACCAGACGCGCCCCCGCACTCTGTACCATCTCCTGGATGGTGGCCTGAAGCTGAGCCCCGGCCAGGGCAGCGGTGGGGGCATCGAAGTAGAACGCCTTGATTTCCTGGTTGTTCCGCTCTCGCTCGAGTTCAGCCTTGAGTCGGGGAATGGTGGCGATCAGGCGCTCATAGCGCTGAATTTGATCCACCACGGAGTCGGTCTCGCTTTCGAGTTCCGTCATTTGCTGCAGCCACGGCACGCCAATACCCAGCAGGATCATTCCCGGTATCAGGATCGCCGCGGACCAGGCCATCAGGCAGCGACCCCACTTAGGCAAGGGCCCGACCTTGATCATGAGTCGCCACCCTGGCGTTGGTAGTTAAAACCGATGTGAAAGCGTTCCCGATCCGTGTTGGGAACCTGGGAGACGGGCGAACGGAAGGCGACGCCGGAGATGGAAGGTGCCTGCTCCAGGAGGCCGATCAGGGCGGCGGCCTGAATCGATTCGCCGCGCACCTGGACCTCATTGCCCTGAAATTCCAGGTTTTCCACCCAGGTACCATCGGGCAGACGATCCGTGAGTTCCCGCAACAAGTCGATCATGGCCGCCTGACTGGACTTGCGTTCAAGCACTGCCACGCTACCCTTGTGAGCGGACTCAACCGCCTCGCGCAAGGTGTTGACCTCGGCCGCCCGGCCCTTGACGTTCGCCAGTTCCCTGTTCAGATCCGAGAGGATTTGGGTTTTTTGCCAAATCGGCCCCACCAGGGTCGCGGCCAGCAGAGTCACCGTCAGAAAACCCAGAAGGGTTCCCAAACTGAGCAGCCGGCCCGCCCCCTTGGGGCGCTCCGCATCGGGCAAAAGATTGACGGACGGCCAACCCTCCGGCCAGGTGATGCGATCGACGGGGGCGCCAGCCTCCCTCATGCGGCCCAGCCAGCCCTGAATGGGTTCCCGCCGACAGAGAGCCAGCTCCACGCTGACTCGCCCACTCTTGGTCTGATCCTCGGCCAGACGGTAGTCATAATAGACCTGGTCGGGATGAAAGGGGGTGAGGCGATCGATCTCATAACGGATGACCTGGCGCAGATTTTTTCGCGCCTGGCCAGGCAGGAAAAGGGGCCGCGTAATAATCCAGTTGGCGGGCAACTCGATACAGGTTCGCGGTTCCGCATCCCGGCCGGCCACCAAGGCCCCCAGGGTCGCCAGTGAGCCCTCGTCCAGTTCCGAGATTGTATGGCCAGAAACTTCCAGACCCTGGCGGAGCAGGGCCTGGCCTTCGCTTAAAACCAGGGTGAGATGGGTATCCCTTGGCGCCAGCAATTCTCCCAGCCGCCCGGGCAGGCAACTGGCGAGATCCCGGCGCCAGCGCGAGACCAGGTTCTCCAGCGACAGGCCAACGCCAAGATTGGGAAGACGAATACCCAGGGATGAAAGGGCTAGAGACATGCGGCGAACAGCTTAAATATCCAATCAAACCATGAAGAACACAATGGACACAATGACGATATTGGGCGCAAATGTAAAGCCTGGGCCCCATGCCAAAGCCGGCCGAAGAGAGGAAAAATTGCGCAACCCCGGCGCGCCATTCTTCGGTTCAGCCCGTAATAGGGCGCCTATTCCGACCCTTCTTCCCCAATAAAGCTTCCCGAGACCTGTTCCGGCGCCAGGGCATGGCGTCGCCACAGGATCTCGACCGGTGGGGTGAGACCTTGCTGGATGCGCACCAGGGATTCCATAAAGCGGAAGGTTCCGCCCGGTGCCCGCCAGCGCACCTGGATGCGATAAAGGGGCCCGCCCCGGCCCTGGGGGGGCGCGGTTTCACCCAAAATCGCGGTTTCGGTTTCCAGCCTATCCTGCATCTCACCCAGACTGATGCCTTGCAGCGCGGCCTGGACCAGGGGCGGGGCAAAGGTCGGCTCAGGCGTTGCCTGCCCGGATGAAACCGTCAGTGCCGGAGCCAACAGTTGATAGAGCTCTTTATTAAAACCCATGACTTGCTGGAGCTCTTCCAGGCTATCGAAGGGGCCATCCTTGGCTCCGTAGGGCAAACCGGCGGCGGCATAGTCCGGATCCTCGGCCCCATTGACGAGATGCAGATCATCTTCGTCGCGCCAGTCGAGGATGGCATCCACCAGACTGTCAGGTTCCGCCTCCTGGGCACCGACCGCCATCATCAAGGCCAGGAGCAGATCACGATCGGCGGTGTTCAAATCGATCAGGGACGCCTCATTGATGATGCGAATCTCCAGCAATTGCTCGCCCAGGCCCCACACCCGGGGCTGACCGTCGGGCACCCAGAAGGCCTGGGTATCGAGAGCTTCTTCCCCGGTTGCCACGGGGGGCTGAACCAGGAGATTCAAGGCCGTGAATTGGATGGCGGCATCGGCCTGGGCGCGGAAGGCGGCGCTGGCGACTTGATTGGCCGCCAGATGGATCTCCGTGCGCTGCGTGGCCGTCAACCCAACGGCGATGATGGTCAGCAGGGTAATGACCCAAAGCACCAGCATCAGGGCGATGCCACGCTGACGTCCGCCCCTCTTCGCAAGGGGCCGGGAATCCCCCGGGATGGCAACCGCCTTCATTTTGGCTGGCCAAAGCCGGAAACGGGTACGGGAGTGGAAGCCCCAAGCCAAATAATCAGATCGGGCCACACCCGCTGGGGCGTGGTGAGATGGATACGGAGGGCCTGCGGCGGCATCGCCCGATCCTGCCAGGTCGCCTGCCACTCCCCTTTAGCTTCGACCATCACGGCGGGATCCTCGCCCTCGGGAAAGCCGAAATAGGCGATTTCAAACTCTTCGACATTATCCAGCAGGATACTGGTGCCAAAGGCGCCGGCCGCGACATCCTGGTCTTCCAAGGCGCCCGATGAGGCCACCTGGCCACCCAGAGGCTGCCATTCCGGGATTTCATTCGATCCCGCCAGAACGTCGGGGTTGAGTAGCCAACGGGTCAGCACCAGCGAACCCCTCTCACCCCTGGCCTCTAGCCCCAGGCGCAGGATATAGAGTCCCGGGATACCTACCTGTTCGGACAGGGGTGAAACGAATTCCAGGTTCTGATCGTTCCCGGTAAAGAGCAGATGAGGCTCCGCATCCAGGGTGAGCGTAATGGGACGCGATTGACCCAAGACCCGCACCAGGAAGTCTCGGGCCAGACGTAATTCGGCATTGTATTCGGCCGAGATCTCGACCCCTTCCCAGGAACGAATGCCGAGCCTTAAACCGGAAAAGAGCAGAATACTGATCAGCGCCACCAGGACAAAGGCGATCAGCAGTTCCACCAGGGTGAAACCGCTCGCAAGTCCCGGGGCCAGACGTCTAGCTTTCAGGGCGGGCCTCTCCCAAGCGTAGGGTGGAGAGGGATACCCGTCGGGTCCCCCGCGCCGTCTCCCAGGCCACCTCGGAGGTGATGAGATAGGCCGGCAGGGGGGGCTCCCCTGGCAGCAGATTCCCTAAGGGCAGTTCGGTCACCAGGACTTGCCACTGCAAGCCATCCTCCGTCTCTCCGGCCCGGGAACCCGGTTCCAGGGGGATATCCAGACCCACCAATCCAATACCCGCCTCCGCCAGGGCCGTGGCCCGGCCGTAGCTGCCGCTGAGAGCCGAGGTATTGAGTGCCCGCGAGAAGACCTGCGTCAAGACGCCCAGGGTGATGGCGAGGATAGTGAAAGCGACCAGTACCTCCAGCAGGGAGAATCCGTGCTGCCTCCCGCCCGGTTTCATGGGGCAAACAGGAGCGCCAGGGCCTCGAACCTCCTTCCGGATAATGGCGCCAATGCCCTTCATGGTCCTTCCCAAGGTGCGACCTGAACCCGGCCCGTCAGCCATTGAGTTCCGACCTGCCAGCCGGCGCCATCGCGGGCCAGGATGACGCGCCCGCCGGTGGAACCACCATCGGCGAAGAAGCGGATGGCTCCCGTCTGGTCATCTTCCATCTCGGATTCGGCGACCACCAGCTTAAGGTCGAGGCCCTTGGGTAGGGAGACACGGCGGAAGGGCCCCTCGACTTGATAGCTACGCTCCTCCAGATCAATCCTGAAGGCGATATCCCGCCCGGTGCGAATGGCCTCTTCACGGGCCAGGCGGAGCCCAGCGGCCACCCGTCGGGCGGAGGATTTCAGTTCAACGCCCGGGATGGCGGCGGAAATGAGCGGAGGAACCAGGGCGATGAGCATCGTCGCCAGGGCCAATACCACCACTAATTCTAGCAGGGTAAAGCCGCGGCACCGGAGGGGGAAAGCCTGGGTTAACCGAGCCAGGCTCATAGCCGGGGAATAAGGCCTGCGCACAGCCGGGCTTATTCCCAGCCGAGGATATCCTGGTTCTCGCCCTCCCCACCCTCACGGTTATCGGAACCCAGGGACCAGAGGTCGAAACTGCCATGTTCACCCGGAGAACGGTACTGGTAATCGAAGCCCCAAGGGTCCTGAGGCACCTTGTTCTTCTTGAGATAGGGACCATTCCAGTTCGACGCGCCCGCCGTATTTTCCACCAGAGCCTGAAGTCCGTCGTTGGTGGTGGGATAGCGACCCAGTTCAAGCCGATAGATATCCAGGGTCGCCGAAAGATCCTCGATCTGGATCCGGGCCGTCTTGGTCTTGGAACCGCCCAGGGCCTTCATCACCTGAGGGCCAACCAGACCGACCAGCAGGCCCAGAATGGCGAGAACGACCAGAAGTTCCACCAGGGTAAAGCCCCGCCGGCGCGAACGGGACCCTATGGCCTTGTTCTGGAGCCGAATTAAACCACTTTCAAAGCTTGAATTTTCCATCATCGGGAACCTTGCGGCAATATTGAGAAACGAGGAGCTTGGGAGATGGCAAGCATTTTAACCCAAACCCACCTGGACACCCACGACCACGGGACCCTGGGGACGGGCCCTCCGAGACTACATCACCAGCTCATTCGCCCCCAAAATTGGCACTATGATGGAGATGATGATGCCGGCAACGACAACGCCCAGACCAATAATGAGGGCCGGCTCGAGCAGGGTCAGCAGGCGCTTGACGCTCAACTGGGTCTCCTTGTCGTAGATGGCGGCGACCTTGGCCAGCATGGCGTCCAGGGAGCCGGATTCCTCGCCAACGCGGACCATTTGCAGGGCCATCTGGGGGAGGATCGCGCGCTGTGTGAAGGGCTGAGCCAGGCCCCGACCCCGCTTGAGTTCCTCGCCCGCCTCGGTCATCAGGCCAGCCAGCTTGCGGTTGCCGACCACCTCCTTGGCCAGGTTCAAGGCACTCAGCAACGTCAGGCCATTTTTGAGCAGGGTGGATAGGGTGTGGCAGAAGCGCGCCGTCTCCATTTTCCAGATCAAATCGCCAAAGAGAGGCAGGCGAAGAACACGGCTATCAAAGCGGTCGCGCACCTCCGGCCTGGCCAAGGCCTTTTCGATCGCCAGGGCGATGATGGCAATCAGGGCCAGCAGCGCCCACCAGAAGTCACGAAAGAAATCCCCCAAGGCCATCACGATGCGAGTCGGCAGGGGCAAGGCGGCCCCCATGTCCTGGAAGAGAACGGCGAACTGGGGCACCACGAAGACCAGCAGCAGGATCACCGACAGGCCGGCCACCACCAGCAGGATGAGGGGATAGACCAGGGCGGAGACAACGGTTTCACGCAGATCGGCGGTTCGTTCCAGGTATTCCGCCAGGCGGGCCAGAACCCCATCCAGGGCGCCGCTGGTTTCGCCGGCGCGCACCATGTTGATGTAGAGGCGAGGGAACTGTCCGCCCTGCTGCTCCAGGGCGGCGGAGAAGGTCGCCCCACCCCGCACCCGGGTCTGCAGATCCTCCAGCACCCGATTGACCCGCTCCTCGGCGCCGAGTTCGATCAGGATCTGGAGGGAGCGATCCAGGGTCAGCCCGGCCTCCAGCAGGGTCGCCATCTCGCGGGTCATGGCGCCGATTTCCTTCATGGTCAGATTTTGCCGGCGCCGGCTGGCAAAAAGCTGATCCCGCAATCCCCCGGCGCGGCGGGCCGAGAGGGGGATCAAACCCTCCTTTTGCAGTTGGCGGATGACCGCCTCCTCGTCCTGGGCCTCCATCTGGCCCTCCACCGCCTCGCCGTCCAGGCGTACCGCCTTGTAATGGTAGCTGGGCATGGGTTCAATGCTCCTCGGCGACGCGCAACACTTCTTCCAGGGTCGTGCGCCCGTCCAGGCACTTGCGGAGACCATCCTGATACATGGTGGCCATGCCCTCCTCGATGGCCAGGCGCAGGATGACGGTGGCGGTGGCATGTTCCAGCACGGCGCGGCGGATGGCATCCGTCATGCGCAGCACCTCGGTGATGACCAGGCGACCGCGATAGCCGGTGTTATTGCAGCGCTCGCAGCCCGTGGCGCGGTAGAGCTGCACGGCGTCCACATCCTGGAGGGACTTGCGGACCTTGGCGGCGACCTCCGGCAGGGGTTCATAACTCTCCCGGCAGAAGGGGCACAGCCGCCGCACCAGGCGTTGGGCCAGGATGCCGTTGATGGTGGAAGTCAGCAGGTACTCCTCGACGCCCATGTCGAGGAGACGGGTGACGCCACTGGCGGCGTCATTGGTATGCAGGGTCGAGAGCACCAGGTGACCGGTCAGGGCCGACTGGACAGCAATCCGGGCCGTCTCCAGGTCGCGCATTTCACCGACCATGATGATGTCCGGGTCCTGGCGCACGATGGAGCGCAGAGCGCCCGAGAAGGTCATACCGATCGCGGGCTTGACCTGGATCTGGTTGATGCCGGGGATCTGGTATTCCACCGGGTCCTCGACGGTGATGATCTTGCGTTCCTGGGTGTTGAGCCGGCTCAGCACCGTGTAGAGGGTGGTGCTCTTGCCGCTGCCGGTGGGGCCCGTGACCAGGAGGATGCCGTAGGGAATTTCCATGATCTGATCAAGCCGGGCGCGGGGACCCCCATCGAAGCCCAAGGCATCCAGATCAAAGCGCACGCTCTCCTTGTCGAGCAGGCGCATGACCACGCTCTCGCCGAACATGGTGGGAACGGTGGAGACGCGCAGGTCCAGTTCCTTGCCCTGTATCCGCAGCGGGATACGCCCATCCTGGGGCAGGCGGCGCTCGGCGATATTGAGCTTGGACATGATCTTAACGCGGGAAATGATGGCGGCGGTAGACCTGACGGGCGGCGAGGGCACCTCGTGGAGGATGCCGTCCACCCGGTAGCGCACCTTGAGTTCGTCGGAAAAGGGTTCGATATGGATGTCCGAGGCGCGGGATTCCACCGCCTTCTGGATCAACTGGTTGACCAGGCGAATGACCGGAGCCTCGCTGGCCAGATCCTTGAGGTGCTCGATGTCGTCCTCGGAGACCTCCCCCAGGTCGGCGTTCAGATCGTCGCCCTTGTCCTCGGTCTTGGGTTCGTGGAGGCGATCCAGGGCGGTGTCGATCTCGCTGGGCAGGGCCACGCGCCGCAGCAGGGGCTTGCCGGCGGCCAGAGCCACCACCTCCATGACGAAGCGGTCGGTGGGGTCGGCGAAGGCGACTTCGAGCCGGTCCTCCTCCTCGCGCAGGGGCAGCACCTTGCTGTCCTTCAGGAAGCGCAGACTCAGGGTCTCGCTGGCCACCGGCTCGGCGGGGAAGGACTCGGCTTCCGCCAATTCCAGACCCAGAACCTCGGCCATGGCCTCGGCCATGTCGCGCTCGGAGACCAGACCGAGACGCACCAGCATCCGGATCAAGGGATCGGTCCCTTCCTCCCCCAGGCGCTTGGCGCGATTCAGGTCATTCTGACCGAGACGCCCCGTGGCCTGCAGGTGGTCGATGACGCGCTCGGCGGCGGTGGGCGGCGTGGGCTTGGCCAGGGCCTCCACCACCCTTGATGCGGCCCCCATCTCGACCGCTTCGAATTCCGTGGCTATTTCCCTTGCCGCGACCCTTCCCATTTCCCCTGTCGCTACTGGGATCGGTGCCGGCTCTTGCCGGACCGCGGCATCGGGTGGGGGGACGGGTCCGTGACCGCCGCCAAAAGCGAACCAGGGTCGCAAGGTGCGAATGGCGGTCAGAATGCGGGTTTCAGGCATGTTCGACAGTCTCCGGCCGCGGTTCGGCCTGAGTCGCCACCGCGTTAGGCGGGGCCAGGCGCGTGAGAATAGCTCGTAAGGCCGCCTCATCGCCGGCCACAACCGCCACCCCCAGGTCGTCCAGGGCCTGTTGCAACTCCCCTGGCACGGCCTCGGGCGGTGCATGGGCGACGCGAATCTTAGGGTGGCTGGTCGCCCCGAGGCCCTCGCTCGGGTAGAACAACTCCTCGAAGAGCTTCTCGCCGGGCCGAAGGCCGATGTATTCGATGGCGATATCCGATCCCGGCCGGTGGCCGGAGAGGCGGATCATCTGTTCCGCCAGGTAGCGGATGGGTACCGGCTCACCCATGTCCAGGACGAAGATCTCCCCGCCGCGCCCGATGGTCGCCGCCTGCATGATCAACTGGCAGGCCTCGGGGATAGTCATGAAGAAGCGCTCCATTTCCGGGTGCGTCAGGGTCAGGGGCCCACCCTGGGCGATCTGGGCCCGGAAGAGGGGCACCACGCTGCCGGCGGAGCCCAGGACATTACCGAAGCGCACGGCGATAAAGCGCGTCCGGGACTGGGTATTCAGGGCCTGACAGAGGCGTTCGGCGACGCGCTTGGTCGCGCCCATGATATTGGCGGGGTTCACAGCCTTATCGGTGGAGATGAGGATGAACCGCTCCACCCCCCAGCGATCGGCGGCGGTGGCGAGGATCCGGGTGCCCAGGACATTGTTGCGTACGGCGGCGCGCACCTGGTCCTCCAGGAGGGGGACGTGTTTGTAGGCGGCGGCATGGAAGAGGATCTCCGGTCTTTCCCGGGCAAAGAGCGTCGCGACGGCCTCCGCATCGGTGACATCCACCAGGCGACAGCGCAGTGCCAGATCCGGGTAGGCCTGGCACAACTCCCGGTCGATCTGGTAGAGGTTGTATTCGCCCTGATCGGCGACGATGAGGGTGGCCGGCCGGGCGCGGGCAATCTGGCGGCACAACTCGGAACCGATGGAGCCGCCACCACCGGTGACCAGGATGCGGCGGCCGGTCAGGCCCTGGCGGATGGCCGCCTCATCCAGGGCCACCGGGTCGCGACCCAGCAGATCCTCGATACTCACCGGCCGCACCTGACTGATGGAGACCTGGCCATTCATCAAATTCCCCAGTTGGGGCACGGTGCGGAAGGGCGGGCCCGCCCGCTCGCACAAGTCCACCAGCCGCTGCATCTCGCTCGCCGAGGCATCGGGGGTGGCGAGGAGGATGAGATCGATTTCCAGATCCAGGGCCAGGGCCGGGATGGCCTCGGTGCCACCCCGCACGGGAATGCCATGCACCTCGGCGCCCTGGCGGCGCGGCCGGTCATCGACGAAGGCCACGGGGACATAGGCGCGCTGGGGATCGCGCAGCATATCCCGCGCCAGCATCTCGCCTGCCCGCTCGGCGCCAACGATGAGGACGCGCTGGCCATCGCCCAGGTTCAGACGATGATCCTTCAGCCAGCGATAGACGAGCCGGGGACCCGCCAGTAAGGCCAGTTGCAGCAAGAGGTACAGCGGCGGCACGGAGCGCGGCACGGCGTCCAGGCGATTGAAGACAAAGAGCAGAAAGAAGGTCAGGCCGGTGCCGGCCAGCACCGCCTTGGCGATGCGCAGCAGGTCCGGCAGGGAGGCAAAGCGCCAGACGCCGCGATAGAGGCCCAGGAGCCAGTTCACGGTGCCCTGGGCCACCACCAGTATCGGCAGGGCCACCAGCGCCACGTTCAGTTGTTCGGCCGGGATCTCGCCCAGGTTGAAACGCAGCCAGAAGGCCAGCAGCCAGGCCACCGGCAGCATCAGCAGGTCGTGCATGAAGGCGGCGCTGCGCGAGCGCAGCCGTTCGAACCAGCGGCTCATGGCGCGCTCCGCCCCGACCGACGTTCAGCCAGCCGCACCCTGTAGCCGATCAGGGCATAAATGCCAGCCCAGCCCACTAGCAGCAGCCACTGATCAGGGAGTGTCAAGCCGGGGGCGGCAACGGCGCAGGCACCACAGACGGCCATGAGGGCCCAGGCCCGCAGCATGACGCGGCGGTGACTCCAGCCCGCCAGCACCAGACGCTGATAATGATGGGAGCGATGGGCCTGCCAGAGCTGCTCCCCCCGGAGGGCGCGTCGCGCCAGGGTTGCGGTGGCATCAAGAATGAAGGGGGAGAAGGCCAGCCCGGCGACCCAGAGGGGGAAAAGCCCCAGGGCGCTGCCCTGTAGCGCCAGGGCCACCGCCAGCAGGCCCAGGCTCGTGGAGCCGAGATCACCCAGGAAAAGCCGCGCCGGCGGAAAATTGGCGGTCAGGAAACCACCGGCGGTGGCCGCGATGCTGGCACACGTCAGGGCATAGGCCAATTCGTCCCCGCGCCAGCCCAGGATCGCCAGGGCGCCAAAACCGAAGACCGCCATGCCGCCAGCCAGTCCATCCATGCCGTCCATGAAGTTATAAAGATTGATCATCCAGACCACCAGCAGCAGGGTCAGGCCAAAGGATGGGACCAGCCCCAGGTTCAGCGTCAGGCCGGGCAGATCCAGACTCGACCAAGCAAGTCCGCCAGCCATCAAGAGGACTCCGGCGCCCAGGTGAGCTGCCAGCCGGTAGCGGGGTCGCACCCCGCCCCTATCATCGAAGAGGGAGATGGCCGCCACCGGCAGCAGGGCCAGCAGTATCCAGACCCCCGCGCCCACCGGCTGAAGCGCCGTCGGGGCCAGCAGGCCAGCGGTGGCAAGTCCGGCGAGGAGGGCGAACCCACCGGTGCGGGGGATGGCGCCCGTGTGCAGGGAACGGGCGTTGGGCTCATCGAGCATGCCGCGCAATATCCCCGGCGAACGCGCCAGGAACAGGCTCGCCAGGGCCGCCACGACAAAGGCGGCCAGAGGCATGGCGAGGAGCGGCCAGCTAATCAGAGTTCCCTCACCAAGGCCTTCTCGACCTGGTCCCGCCGCGCCCGGCCTTCCAGGGACTCGATCAATTGGAGAGCGAAATCCATGGCGGTGCCCGGCCCCCGGGCGGTGATGGTCTTGCCATCCACCACCACGGGGGCGGTGAGCAGGGTCACGTCCGGGAAGTCGCTCATTTGGAGAGAGCCCGGATAGGCGGTGGCGGACTTGCCCTGGAGCAGGCCGGCGTTGGCCAATACCTTGGGGGCCGCGCAGATAGCGGCGATAAATCGGTCCTCGGCCTGATGGCGGGCCAGGAGCCGATGGACCCGAGCATCGGCATCCAGATTAGCGGAACCGGGCAGTCCCCCGGGCAGGACGATCATGTCAAAGTCGTCCCCCAGCACCTCATCCAGGGTCAGGTCGGCCAAGAGCCGAGTGCCTCGGCTGCAGTGGACGGGGCCCGGCTCCAGGCTGGCGGTCACCACCTCGATACCGGCCCGCCGCAGCAGGTCGATGAGGGTAACGGCCTCAAGCTCCTCGCAGCCAGGGGCCAAGGGGATGAGTACGCGGGTCATGGATCTTTTCCTCGCTGACTAGGGTTGGGCAGGGGCCCCGGCGGCGGGCTGGGTGGCTGCCCGGGGGCCGTTAAAAAGGGTCAGGGCCTTGAGGACGTTCAGGGCCTCGCTGAGTTGATAGTCTTCCACCACCAGGGGCTTCTTTTTCACCTCATCCGCGGCCTGGGGCTGGCCTCCGCTCGCCTCTCCCGCCACCTCATCCGGTTTTTCGCCATCCCCATTGGTCAGGTGACGCGCAAGATCCGCCTCCTTGACACTGCCCAGGGCCGGCTTGTCGTTCATTTCCAGACGGCCACGCTCCAGGGGGATATCAGGGCTGATGCCCTCGGCCTGGATGGAGCGTCCCGAAGGGGTGTAATACAGCGCGGTGGTGAGTTTAAGGGCGCTGGCCTCGTCGATGGGGATGATGGTTTGGACCGAACCCTTACCGAAGGTCTGGGCACCCATGATGATGGCCCGTTTGTGATCCTGCAAGGCGCCCGCGACGATCTCGGAGGCGGAGGCGGAGCCGCCATTCACCAGCACCACCAGGGGGGCGCCGGCCAGCACGTCATCGGGACCGGCCTTGAATTCCAGGGCCGAATCCGTGACCCGCCCCTTGGTATAGACAATGAGGCCCTCGGCGAGGAAGGCATCACTCACGGCAACAGCGCTGTTGAGCACCCCGCCGGGATTGTTGCGCAAATCCAGTACCAGGCCCTTAAGGTCACCCTGGTTTTCGGACCGCAGGCTGGAGAGGGCGTTTAGCAGGTCCTCGGTGGTTCGGGACTGAAAATTGGAGATGCGCACATAGCCAAAGCCTGGAGCCAGGATGCGGCTCTTAACGCTCTGCACATGAATAACATCCCGGATCAGTTCCACTCTGAAAGGCTGATCCGTGCCCGCGCGCAGGATGGTGAGCTCGATGGCGGTACCGGCCTTACCCCGCATGAGATTGACGGCGTCCTCAAGGCTGATGCCCTTCACGGGCCGATTGTCGATACGTACGATCAGGTCTCCCGCCTGGAGCCCGGCCCGTTGGGCCGGGGTGTCATCGATGGGCGAAATCACCTTAATAAAACCATCCTCCAGTCCGACCTCAATCCCCAGGCCGCCAAATTCCCCGCTGGTGCCCACCTGGAGTTCCCGATATTCCTCGCCGTCCAGATAGGCCGAATGCGGGTCTAGCCAGGACAGCATGCCCCGGATGGCGCCCTTGAGCAGGGCCCGATCCTCCACGCTTTCCACATAATCGCTCTTGATGCGCCCGAAGACCTCGGCAAAGGTATTGAGATCTTCCAGAGGCAGCGTCGGCTCGGCGGCGTCTTCGGGCTCCGGTGGATTGGCCGCTTGGGCGGGGGATTCGTCCGGGGCACCGCCCCTATTCTCGACCTGCCCCGTTTCACCCCGCGCCGGGCCGAGGCCCCCCAGGAGCAGGAGCAGGGACAGCAGGATGAGAGGCTGATGTTTCATGGCGTCGCCGATGGTTGAAGTGATTAAGGCTAGGATCGCGCGCCGGCCGAGGCCGAGCTACACCATTCTTCGGGATTCTGGGGCTGACTGGCGTGGCGGATGGCGAAGTAGAGGGCCGCCGTTTTCCGCCCACCGCTGGCACCGCTAAGAGCGATAACCTCGCCGTCGGCCACCCACTCGCCGGCCTCCTTGAGCAGGGTCTGGTTATGGCCGTAGAGACTCATGTAACCCTCGTCGTGGTCGATGATAATTAATTGGCCGTAGCCCCGCATCCAGTCGGCATAGACCACGCGCCCGTGGTGGATGGCGCGCACTTCCGAGCCCTCGCTCACGGCGATCAGCACCCCATCCTGGGCCTTGCCACCTTCCCCACCCACAGCACCAAAGCGCGTCACAATCCGGGCGCCGGTCAAGGGCCAGGGGAGTTCGCCCCGCCGGCTCGCAATAGACTGCTGGGCCAGGCTCGCCTCCGGCATGATCATGGCCTGTCGCTCAAGCTGAGTGACCACGGCGCGGAGGTTTTCCGTGTCCTCGCGCAGCAGGCTGACCTGCTGGGTACCACCGGCGATTTCCTTCTCCAACTCGGTCAAGAGGGCGGCGCGATCGGCCTGGGCGCGACCCAGGCGCTCCCGCATCTCCTTTTGCCGCGCCGCCAGGATCGCCATCCGCTGGGTCTCCTGGGAGGTCTCGTTACGCAGCCGATCGAAGTTGGCCGCGCGGGCGGAAAAGTTATCGAGCCGGCCCAGGCGGTAGCGATTCAAGTAGCCATAATAGGCCATGAGACGGCCCAGGCGC
Organism: Chromatiaceae bacterium; assembly: GCA_049654905.1. Lineage (GTDB taxonomy): Bacteria > Pseudomonadota > Gammaproteobacteria > Chromatiales > Chromatiaceae > M0108. Next base: position 21,367 of record JBASIS010000161.1, on the reverse strand, counting down.
GCCAGATCCTGTTGGTCCAACAGCATCCGCAGGTGCTCATTGTTACCCAGGGTGTGGGCCGAACGGATCAGAGCCGCCAGGGACCTGCGCTCCCGGGCCAGGGCGGTGCGCTCCGCCTCCAAGTCCTTTTGCAGTTTAGTCAGGGTCTTAACCTGTTCCGCAATCATGGCCTCTAGTTGGCGACCGCTATGAGCGAGTTGAGCAATATCGCGCTCGTGACTCTCCACTTCCGCCACCAGGGCATCGCGGCCCCGCCGGCGGGCATCAAGGCCATGCTCCAGGTCTTGCAGCTTGGATTCCTTCAGCGTCAGGGCTTGCCGCTGGGCTTCAACGGGATCCGCCGGGGTCTCCGCGACCGCGAGTTCCAGGATCGGCAGGGCCAGGAGGATGCAATACAGACAAAAGGTTCCCGCGCCTCCCGTTAGGGCCATGCTCCGGGCCCCGGGCCTGGATGGCACTCGGTTCGTCATCTTGTATGGTTCCTCGCGAAACGCGGGCCTGGCGAAGAGTTTTCTATACATGGGCTCAAATCAGCCTGGCCCGGAATCGTCTGGATGGGAAAGGATTGGGAATTATACGGCGATTCCCACCCCACCCAAGGCGCGCGGCAAGGAAACCTGCGCGCGAACTTCAGCAAATATTGCGAAAAAAGCTTATTATCGAATTGTGATAGCTCCAACTGAGTCATGTTTATGGTAGGCCTCATCGACACCCCTCCTCCCTACCTCTCCCAGGGTCACGATCCTGAGCTTGACCTGTTCGCCGATGATGGGGACATCGATAGGGCCTCGCGTTCGCTCAAGGCCATGTCACATCCGCTGCGCCTCAAGATTCTCTGCACCCTCGGTGACCGCGAGGTGAGTGTCCAGGACATCGTCGATGACGTCGGGACTTCCCAGAGTAACATCTCACAGCACCTGGCAATCCTGCGCGACAAGGGGATCCTGGCCACGCGCAAGGATGCCAACCGGGTTTATTACCGTGTCGGCGACATCCGCACTCTGCAGCTTATCGGCATGATGCGCCAGGTTTTCTGCCATCAGGGTCATTGAGACCCGGCCGGATCCACTAATCCCCGCCTGGCCGGATCACGCTCTGCCGCGTGGGGATGACGCTCTCAGTCCTGGCCGTTATACTGACCCATCTTGGCCAGGCTACCCAACTTCCTGCCAGGCCCATACGTTTTTCAAGGCACCCGCCTGACAGCTAAGCGACTAATTATGCCCCTTCAGAACCTACCCGAATTCATCGTCAATCACTGGCTGCTCGTTCTGGCCTTGATCACCACCCTGTCTCTGCTGGCTTACCAGTTGATCAGGGGCAACAAGGGTTCGGTGGACCCACTGGGGGCGACGGACCTGATTAACCGCCGGGAAGCGGTGGTAATCGATGTGCGCCCACTGGCGGACTTTGCCCAGGGCCATATCATCAATGCCATCAACATCCCCATGAATGGCTTCAAAAATCAGATCGCTACCCTGCACAAGCACAAGGGCAAACCCATCGTCATCGCCTGCCGCTCGGGCTCCCAGTCCGCCATGGCCTGCCAGCAACTGCGCAAGGAGGGCTTCGAGGAGGTCCTTAACCTGCGTGGCGGCATCATGGCCTGGCAGAGCGCCAATCTGCCCGTCACCCGCAAGAAACGCTGACGCCGCTTTCCCTTCACCCACCTCCTCCGACCCGGGAACCCCTAGCCATGACCGAGCAAGCCCAGCCACAAGATGAGCGGATGTTTCAGCTACACCGCATTTATATCAAGGACCTATCCTTCGAATCCCCTAATTCTCCACGCGTCTTCATCGGCGAATGGCAGCCGAAACACGAACTGAATCTCAACACCCAGGTCAACCGCATCGATGAGATAACCTTCGAGGTCATTTTATCGGTCACCGTCACCACCCATCTGGGCGACCAGACGGCCTTCATCGTCGAGGTCCAGCAGGCGGGCCTGGTGGGTGTCAAGGGCTTTTCCGAACAGGAACTGGGACCCCTGCTGGGAGCCTATTGCCCGAACCTCCTCTTCCCCTATGCCCGCGAAGCCATCTCGGACCTCGTGAGCAAGGGCAGCTTTCCGCAGCTCCTGCTCCAACCGGTCAATTTCGAGGTCCTCTATGCCCAGCGCCAGCGGGAAATGATGGAGGAGATGCAAAAGCAGACCGCCAGCACCGCGATCAACTGATCAGCCGCGACCCATGACCCCATCCTTGGCTCCCATCGCGGTACTCGGGGCTGGCTCCTGGGGCACGGCCCTCGCCTTGGTGGTCGCGCGCAATGGCTACCCGGTCCGGCTCTGGGACCACTGGCCCGCACAGGTATCCGAGCTGGCCAACCACCGGGAAAATCGTCGTTTTTTGCCAGGTTTTCCGTTGCCAGAGGCCATTGAACCCGTGGGGAATCTGGGGCAGGCCCTCGAGGGCGCGGCCGAGATCCTGGTGGTCGTGCCCAGCCACGGCTTCGCGTCCCTGCTGCGGGCCTTGCCGCCCCTAGGACAGGACGTGGGTCTGGCCTGGGCCACCAAGGGCCTGGAGCCGGGGACGAATCGCCTCCTGCACGAGGTAGCCCTGGATGTCCTGGGTCCCCGTGACATGGCGGTCGTCTCCGGCCCAAGCTTTGCCGCCGAGGTGGCGAGAGGTCTGCCCACGGCCGTTACTGTAGCCTCTCCCAAGCTTGAGCAGGCGCGGCGGGTGGCCGCCTACCTCCATGGCGAGCGTTTCCGGGCCTATACCAGTGACGACCTCATCGGAGTCCAGGTGGGCGGCGCGGCCAAGAATGTCCTGGCCATCGCCACCGGCATTGCGGATGGGCTCGGCTTCGGTGCCAACACCCGCGCGGCCCTCATTACCCGTGGTCTGGCGGAACTCACGCGCTTCGGGACGGCCCTAGGGGGCCGGCTGGAGACCTTCATGGGCCTGGCGGGGCTGGGCGACCTGGTACTGACCTGTACCGATGATCAATCCCGCAACCGTCGATTGGGCCTGGCCCTGGCGCGGGGAGCGAGCATTGAGGAGGCGAGACGCCAGATTGGCCAAGAGGTGGAAGGGGTCATTACGGCCCGTTCCGTACACCATCTTGCCCAGCAACTGGGGGTTGAGATGCCTATCGGCGAACAGGTTTACCGTGTCCTTTACGAGGGCCGAACGCCGGAAGAGGCCACACGCAGCCTGCTCGCCCGGGAAAGTAAGTCCGAGGTGGATTGAGCAGAGGTCGGAATGAGTTGCCTGGCCAGTTGACCGGGGGGATCACCCAGTCCTGACTCACCCTCAGCCACGCCCTGCCCCCCTGAAACCCTGTTGACGCCAGGCCTCGTAGAGGACGATGGCCACGGCGTTGGACAGATTGAGGCTACGGTTGTCGGGGCGCATGGGGATGAAGATGCGACGGTCACCCGGTATGCTATCCAGCAGTTCGGACGGCAACCCCCGGGTCTCGGGACCAAAGAGCAGGGCATCGCCCGGCAGAAAGAGGGTCTCGGCGAGGGACAGATTACCCCGGGTCGTGCAGGCCAAGAGCCGAGATGGGGATTGCGTCTGGACATAGGCGGGAAAGTCGGCATGGACCTGGACGCTGACCCACTCCCGGTAATCGAGCCCAGCCCGCCTCAAGCGGCGGTCATCGAGGACGAAGCCCAGGGGCTCAATCAGATGCAACCGGGCTCCGGCATTGGCGCACAGGCGCATGATGTTGCCGGTATTGGGGGGGATCTCGGGCTGGTAAAGGACGACATCGAACATTGGAATCAAGGTGCTAGCCTCAGGGCACGGCTGGCTCGGGAGCATTGGACATGGCGTTGGATTTCAAGACCGACCCCCGACTGCGCATCGATTTTTGTGGCCTGGACTTCGCGACCCCCCTAGTGCTCCTGTCCGGGTGCGTAGGATTTGGCGAGGAGTATACGCGCATCCAGGGCTTCTCCAACCGCGAGGCCGGCGCCATCTGCCTCAAGGGCACCACCCAGTCACCCCGGCTCGGTAATGCCCCTCACCGCCTATGCGAGACGTCCGCTGGCATGATCAACGCCATTGGCTTGCAGAATCCCGGAGTGGATCGGGTCATTGGCGACATCCTGCCCACCCTGGATTTCCACGAGACCCACTTCATCGCCAACGTCTCCGGCTCCAGCGTCGATGAGTACTACGAGGTGACCCGGCGCTTCGACGACAGCCCGGTCAGTGCCATTGAGATCAACATCTCCTGCCCGAATGTCAAGCAGGGCGGTGTTGCCTTTGGCAATGATGTACGTATGTCGGCCCAAGTGGTCGCTGCCTGCCGCAAGGCTACGCGCAAGCCACTCATTACCAAGCTGTCGCCTAACCAGACCGACATTGCTAGCAATGCCCGGGCCTGTCTGGAGGCCGGGTCGGATGCTTTCGCGGCCATCAATACCCTCATGGGCATGGCCATCGACATCGAGAGCCGGATGCCCGTCATAGGTAACAACCAGGGCGGCCTGTCCGGTCCCGCCATCAAACCCATTGCCCTGCTCAAGGTCCATCAGGTCTATCAAGTCTGCCGTGACCATGGGGTGCCTATCATTGGCCAAGGGGGCATCAGCTGCGTGGCCGACGCACTGGAATTCCTCATCGCAGGCGCCAGTGCGGTTGGCATCGGCACCGCCCTCTTTTATGATCCATTGATTCTGGGCAAGATCAGCCAGGGTATCCTCGCCTATCTGGATCGCCAGGGCCTCAAGGATCTGGCCCAGTTGACGGGCTCCCTGCGTCTTCACGGACAGCCGGTACCGGCTTGCGGTTGCTGAGACCCCCAAGGCGAGGGGGCCACGCACCGGCCTTGGTAGATTTCATTTGACCCGGATTGGTCACCCCATGCTATATTAAGATTTCGGCATACACTAAATAAGCCGGCGGAATTCAAGATTTATCGAGGCAGTTGGGAGAGAGATCCATGAGTGACATAGCGGCGTTGAAAAAAGAGAAGCAAGAGCTGATCGACAAGATGCTGGTAATGCAGAAGCAGTTCATTGCCCATGAGCATGAGCATGGCGTCACCGGCAAGGACTACTGGGCATCCACTGACGGGCTGCTCGCCAATTACCGTCACGAATACAGCGAGATGGCGACTCGCGTCGTTGATCTAGCCCACGAGATCGTCGGCTCCGCACGTAATTATTAACCTATATCGTGGCCAGTAATTAGGCATTTGGTGCCTGCCGGCTTCCAGCGTCCAAATACCCGTGATATCGCGGGTATTTTTGTTTGAGGGCGCGCCTGACCTTGGAACAGGCCTCCATCCGCGGTGGCCGGTACAGGGCCTGGCTGACCAGGTCGATGCCGCATTCGGGTTCCCCGAACCAGTCCAGGAGTACCCCAACCGCATCCGCGCCCGCAATGATGCGGCCATGCTGGGGCACACTAGCTCGTCCACGGCCAGTTCCTGCACCATTTCAGCCTAGAAGTGACGGACCTTGCTGGCCCCCATGTGGCGGCGGTGACAAGGCTCCATCCAAGGCAAAATCTCCGCCCGCTTCGTGTAGGGTTGAAATTCGTGGCTAGAATCACCCCGAGGGAGGCAAATGATCGCGGGCTATAAGTGGCCAACAACGACTCGGGAAGCACGGGCGATCCAGGAAGAGTTGCGGGGCCAGGTGGTGTTGCGGGATGAGTTGACCCCGGTGCGGCGAGTGGCAGGGCTGGATGTGGGCTTCCCGGGCGGCGGTACCGAAACCCGGGCCGGGGTCGTGGTCCTGTCCTTTCCTGATCTCCAGTTCCTGGGCAGCTCCCTGGCGCGGCGGCGCACGGTCTTTCCCTATGTGCCGGGCCTGCTCTCTTTCCGCGAGGCACCGGCCTTGCTGGAGGCCCTGGCGGGTCTGAGCGAGCCCCCCCATCTGCTGCTGTGCGATGGTCAGGGTTATGCCCACCCACGACGTTTCGGTCTGGCCTGCCATTTGGGTGTCCTCACGGGTCTGCCCAGCATCGGGGTTGCCAAATCCCGCCTGATCGGCGAACGCGGGCCCTTGGGGCCGGAGAAGGGGGACTGGACCCTGCTATGGCATCAGGGCGAGATCATCGGTGCCGTGGTGCGCACCCGCCGTAATATCCAGCCCCTCTATGTCTCGGTGGGACACAAAATCAGTTTGGAGATGGCCGTCCGCTATGTCTTGGCATGCACCACTCGCTATCGTCTGCCAGAGACCAGCCGCTGGGCGCATCGTCTCGCCTCCCTGGAAGAGGACTGATACCCGATATGCCGGCTGTCAATGGAAAGGGAGGCGGCTCATAGAACCCCCCAAGGCCGGGGGAAGGAATCAGGCGGCCCGCAAATGCTCGATATACTTGGGCAAACCCTTAATTTCCATACGGATAGCCGTGGCCATCACCTTCAGATGAGCGGGGGTGTCACGAAAGCTTAAGTCACAGCCGACAGATCCCCGACTCGACAGGGGCAAGGGAATCATATCTCGATAGGTGAAGATATTGTCATCGATGTCGCCCCCCACACAGACCAGGGGACCCGCGGGGGGATCGCCTTCCACCTCGGCACCCTCCATCACCAGATCAGCCGTCTGCCACCAGCGGGTCCTCTCACTAGAACCCGTCATGGTTTTGATGATGATGACGCGGGAGAAGCTTATCCGCAGGCAGTCATCCTCCAGAAGGATGGCCTCCAACTCGGAACCGGGCAATTCAATACTGGCGCTATCCATGGTTATCCCAGGGTCTTAAATCAGAGTGTTACCTTAGGTTGGGACCCCGCGGGGCCTTTCAATAGCGATGGGCCGGGTCAGACTTCTTCCTCCGGGTTTGTGCCCTCAACCTCCATCTTGAGTTCCTTAATCTTGCGGGTCAGGGTATTGCGACCCCAGCCGAGGAGACGAGCGGCATCCTGGCGGCGGCCCTCGGTATGCTCCAGGGCGGTCACAATGAGGATACGTTCCAGGACCGGCAGGGCCAAATCCAACAAACCCGCCCCACCCGCCTTGAGATGCTCGCGCGCCCATCGGCGTAGGGCCGATTGCCACACTTCTTCACTTTCACTGCCACTGGTTGGCGCCGCCAGTTCCGTAGGCAGGTCCTCGATATGGATTTCCTTGCCTGCGGCCATGACGGTCAGCCAGCGCGCGGTGTTTTCGAGTTGACGAACATTGCCTGGCCAGTCGAGATACGCCAGGCGTTCGGCGGCGCCGAGCGAGAGCACTTTGGGCTCGCACCCCAATTCCGTCGCGGCGGAGGCGAGAAAATGCCGCATGAGCAAGGGGATATCCTCGCGCCGCTCTCGAAGTGCCGGCAGATGGATACGGATCACGTTGAGACGGTGGAAAAGGTCCTCGCGAAAGCGGCCTTGCTGGACGAGCGATTCGAGGTGCTGGTGGGTGGCGGCGATGATGCGCGTATCCACCTTGACCGGGGCCAGACCACCGACACGATAGAACTCGCCGTCCGCCAGCACCCGCAGCAGGCGGGTCTGGAGCTCCGCCGGCATATCTCCGATCTCATCAAGGAAGAGGGTGCCAGTATGGGCTTGCTCAAAGCGGCCCTCGCGCCGCGCTTGGGCCCCCGTGAAGGCGCCCCGCTCATGGCCGAAAAGCTCTGATTCCAGCAGATCGTGGGGGATAGCCGCCATATTGAGGGCAATAAAGGGCTTATCGGTACGCGGGCTGTGGCGGTGGAGGGCGCGTGCGACCAGTTCCTTGCCCGTCCCCGATTCCCCGTTGATCAATACCGTAATATTGGATCGAACGAGACGACCAATGGCACGAAAGACCTCCTGCATGGCCGGGGCCTCGCCGATGATCTCGGCACCCTTCGCCATGGGTTCCTCCGGCGGGGCCCCTTCCCCGGCATGATGGCGGCAGGCGCGGCGGACCTGGGCAACGGCCTCGTCGAGATCGAAGGGCTTGGGAAGGTATTCGAAGGCGCCGCCATGGAAGGCGGACACGGCGCTATCCAGATCCGAGTGCGCGGTCATGATAATGACGGGCAGGGACGGATAGCGGGCGGTGATCTGGGCCAGGAGTTCCAGTCCATCAATGCCCGGCATACGGACATCCGAAAGGATGGCATCCGGCTGATCGCGCTCTAGGATATCCATGACGCCCACGCCATTGGAAAAGCAGGTGACGTCCATTTCCGCCTTGCGCAGGGCACGCTCTAGCACCCAGCGGATGGAGCGGTCATCATCAATGACCCAGACCTTGGGCGCCTTAGTCATGTCATGTTTCCAACGGCAAATAGACGAAAAACCGGGCCTCGCCGGGGTGACTTTCGCACTCGATCAGGCCGCCATGCTGGTTGACCAGCTCTTGAGCGATGGGCAACCCCAGTCCGGTACCCCCCGCCTGGCCCGTGACCATGGGAAAGAAGATGCGCTCCTGCAACTCCTGGGGTATCCCGGGGCCGTTGTCATGGATCTCGACGCGTAGCACGAGCCGGTGTCGCTTGCCGCCCATGGTGAACTGACGTAACACCCGGGTGCGCAGCACGATACAGCCGGTCGGTCCGGTAGCCTTGGCGGCGTTGCGCACTAAATTGAGCAGGGCTTGGAGGAGTCGATCCCCGTCGGCCATGAATTCCGGGATACTTGGATCATAGTCCCGCTCAATCAGGGGTCCGGTGGGGTGTTCCGCCAAAATCAGGCTGCGTACCCGCTCCAGAAGAAGGTGGATATTGGCCTTGGCCGGCTTGGGCAGACGATTGGGGCCCAGCATACGGTCCATGAGGCTCTGGAGGCGGTCAGCCTCTTCGATGATAATGCGGGTGTACTCGCGCAGGGACTTATCGGGCAACTCCTGTTCCAAGAGTTGAGCCGCGCCGCGTAACCCGCCGAGGGGGTTTTTGATCTCGTGAGCCAAGCCGCGAATCAGGGCCTGGGTCGCCTGATGCTGGGACAGCAGGTGTTCCTCGCGACTGATGCGGAGCTGCCGATCAATCTGGTGCAACTCAACCAGAAGTTCCACCTCCGCCCCGAATTGATGAATGGGTAGAACGGTACAATTCACCCGTATGGTGCGTCCATCAATCAGGACAATATTGATTTCCCGCTCGGTGAAGGGTTGACGGGTTTGGGCCGCTTGGCGAAGCCGACTCTCGACGGCATCGCCTGGACAGATGAGAATATCCATGGCTTGGACGCCCAAAACATAGCGGGCGCTCACATCGAACAGCATTTCACCGGCCGGGTTGATATGAATTAGGCGCAAGTCCTTGTCAAACAAAAGGACAGCAGTATTCAAGTTATCGAGAATCTTCTTCTCCGAACTCGTCTTCCTTGGAGTGGGCGTCTTCATGCGAGTGACCCAGCAGGTAATTTCCGAGAGTGGGCGCCAATGGAGGTTAATATAGCAATAAGCTTGCCATGTACTATGCACAAAGTAGCACTAAGGTGCCTGCTCCCAGCATAACCCAATGCTCGAAAAGGGTGCGCTTGGCTGCCAATTCCGTTCGCTCCCGTGTTACTTCTCCGAATCCATGAACGCAAAACGCCCCTCGCGGGGCGTTAGCGGTTCTCCGACCTAGAAGACGAGACGCACGCGTCCCCATCTACCAGGTTCCGAACTGATCAGAGGCTGTAATAAAGATCAAATTCGATGGGATGGGTGGTCATGCGCAATTGCGTCACCTCCGTCATCTTCAGGGCAATATAGGCATCGATCAGATCATTGGTGAAAACACCGCCAGCGGTTAGGAAATCACGGTCCTTGTCCAGATAATCCAGGGCCTGATCGAGGGCATGGCAAACGGTCGGGATGGCCTTCGCCTCTTCCGGGGGCAGATCGTAAAGGTCCTTGTCCATGGGATCGCCAGGATGAATTTTGTTCTGGATACCATCAAGACCCGCCATCATCATGGCGGCAAAGGCCAGGTAGGGGTTGCCAGTAGCATCCGGGAAGCGCACTTCTATACGGCGTCCCTTGGGATTGCTCACATGGGGGATACGGATGGAGGCGGAACGGTTGCGAGCCGAGTAGGCCAACATGACGGGGGCCTCGAAGCCCGGCACCAAGCGCTTGTAGGAATTGGTGGAGGCGTTGGTGAAGGCGTTCAAGGCACGGGCGTGCTTGATGATGCCGCCGATGAAGTAAAGCGCGTTATCGGACAGACCACCGTACTTGTCGCCGGAGAACAGGTTCACGCCGTCCTTAGCCAGGGATATGTGGCAGTGCATGCCGCTGCCATTGTCACCAACCAGGGGCTTGGGCATGAAGGTGACGGTCTTACCATAGGCATGGGCCACGTTCCAGATGGCGTACTTTTGGATCTGGACCCAGTCGGCACGTTGCACCAGGGTGCTGAACCGGGTCCCAATTTCACACTGGCCAGCAGTTGCCACCTCGTGGTGATGGACCTCGACGGGGACGCCCATGTCTTCCAACGACAGACACATGGCGGCGCGCAGGTCATTCAGGGAATCGACCGGGGGGACGGGGAAGTAGCCGCCCTTGACGCCTGGGCGGTGGCCGATATTGCCATCCTCGTAGGTGCGCTCGGAATTCCAGTCCGCTTCCTCGGAATCAACCTTATAGAAGCAACCCGACATGCTGGCGCCCCAGCGCACATCATCCAAGATAAAGAACTCGGGCTCGGGGCCGAAGAAGGCTGAGTCGGCGATCCCAGTGGACTTGAGATAGGCCTCGGCGCGCTTACCCAGGGAGCGCGGATCGCGCTCGTAGCCCTGCATGGTATTGGGCTCCAGGATGTCGCAGCGCAGGATCAAGGTTTTTTCATCCGCGAAGGGGTCCATCACCGCCGTGCTGGCCTCTGGCATGAGCACCATATCGGACTCCTGGATGCCCTTCCAGCCAGCTATGGAGGAACCGTCGAACATCTTGCCCTCCGTGAAGAAGTCGTCGTCCACCACATTGATGGGCATGGAGACATGCTGCTCCTTGCCACGGGTATCGGTGAAGCGCAAGTCGACGAACTTCGCTTCGTTTTCCTTGATCATTTTCTGTACGTTGGAAGGCATGCGGGTCTCCGTTTCGAGTGCTGGGGATTCTGAGGTAAGGGTGGAGCGAGACTCAGCTCGCGGGAAATCAATTTTATCCCTGAGTCGCCGCTGGCGCGGACATGGCAATTACTTAGCAGATCACATGCCAAAATTGCCCTGAGCACGGGGTAGGCCTGATGAGAGGGTATCCCTTGCTAGCCATCGCGCTTTCCCCTCCATTATCGGCGAGCCAATTAAGGGGTATCTGGCCACATCCGCTCCGGCCACGCCCCAAGTCAGGACGCTCGCTCAGTCTAGCGCACCAAATAAGTGCGCGTCAGCTCAAATACAGGGTCACTCGGTGGAAGCAGGCATCATCCTTAACGGCCTCCTGAAGCCTATCGCCCAGGATACGCGCCTTATCCGGATCACCATCACAAACCGCCAAGGGCAGGATGACCTCCACCTCGATGCGACCACCAAGATAATGCAATATCACGCCCTGACGATGACTGGCGGCGGCAATTCCCAGCCAGTGCCGGTCGAGGCGGGCCAGTGCCTCAGTGCGCAGCGGTAAATCCATAGTGGGGGGGGCCGTTTCATCATCCTCGGGATCGATGTGGACAGTGACATCGGTGATCTCGTCGATCTCCCGCTTGAGGCGCTGCTCGACCAGAATGGCGATGGCGTGACCCTCGGAGACACTGATGGTGGGATCAACCAGGAGGTGAACATCCGCGGAGGCCTGCCCGCCATGCTTGCGGGTGCGCAACATGTGCACATCGCGCACCCCCCCCACTGAAGCGATCGTGGACTTGATGTGGGCAAGCCGCTCGGCGTCCAGACCTCGGTCGGCCAGTTCATGCATCGCATCGTAGCCCATATCCCAGCCCACCTTGGCGATCATATAGGCCACCAGCACGGCGGCAATGGCATCAAGGTAGTTGAGCCCCATCATGGCGCCACCGACGCCCAGGAAGACCACCACGGAGGAGATGGCGTCTGACCGGTGATGCCAGGCATGGGCACGGAGCATGTCGGAACGGACCTGCTTGGCATAATGGAGGGTGTACCAGTAGAGCCACTCCTTGAGTAGAACAGACGCCCCCGCTAGGTAGAGGGCGAGGGAAGTTGGAACGAGGAGTTCATCCGGGTTAAACAGGCGCTCCCCGGCGCTCCAGGCGATACCTATGGCCACGGCTATGAGGATGGCGCCAAAGGAGAGCGTAGCCACGGTCTCATAGCGACCATGGCCATAGGGATGATCCTCATCCGGGGCCTGGCTGGCATGGTGGCTAGCAAACCAGACCAACCCATCAGCGATGAGATCCGAGAGGGAATGGACGCCATCGGCGATTAGGGCTTGGGAATTGGCCAAGTATCCGCCCACCAGCTTGGCGCCGGTTAGCAACACATTGACAACACCGCCGACGATAGAGGTTCGAGCGGAGGCCCGCGCCCTCTCAATGCGGAGTTCCTGGTCTGTCATGGGGGCACCTCAAACTAAAGCTGGGTTCTGGGTTAATTGATCAGGCCGGTTCCAGTCAACCGTGGCAAGCGACGGCATGAATCCAGAACGGTCGATTGGGCAACAAGTTACTAGGAAATCAGTGAACCTAGCCAAGACGATCCAGCCTCCCTGCGGGCTTCGTGATGGCGGAATGACCTGTGTAACGGCTATACTTTAATCCTTTTTTACACTTAGCGAAGCTGAGGAGATGGATCGTGTCTGGGACGAACGACGACATAACGACGTTTCAGGGCCTGATCTTTGCCCTGGAACGTTATTGGGCGGATCAGGGCTGCGTCATTCTACAACCCTATGACATGGAGGTTGGCGCTGGCACCTTCCACCCCGCCACTTTCCTCCGCTCCATCGGCCCTGAACCCTGGTCCTGCGCCTATGTTCAGCCCTCGCGGCGACCCACGGATGGGCGGTACGGCGAGAACCCCAATCGCCTGCAGCACTACTACCAATATCAGGTAGTACTAAAACCTTCCCCATTAAATATTCAGAATCTTTATCTGCAATCCTTACGAACCCTGGGTATCGATCCCCTGGTCCACGATATCCGCTTCGTGGAAGATAATTGGGAATCGCCAACCCTGGGGGCCTGGGGGCTGGGCTGGGAAGTCTGGCTCAACGGCATGGAAGTAACCCAATTCACTTATTTTCAACAGGTTGGCGGCCTTGATTGCCGCCCCGTCACTGGCGAGATCACTTACGGCCTGGAGCGAATTGCCATGTACCTTCAGGGCGTTGAGAGTGTTTATGACCTGATCTGGACCCAATCCGGCAACCGTGTAGTGACCTACGGCGATGTTTACCATCAGAACGAGGTCGAGCAGTCGGCTTTCAACTTTGAACATGCTGATATCGAGAGCCTCTTTAGGCAGTTCGATAGTTGCGAGCAGCACAGCCAATATTTGATCGAGCAAGGCTTACCCTTGCCAGCCTATGAGCAGGTACTCAAGGCCTCTCACACCTTTAACCTTCTGGATGCCCGCAGCGCTATCTCCGTCACGGAACGTCAACGCTTCATTCTGCGGGTTCGCGCCCTGGCACGAGCCGTGGCCCAAGCCTACTTTGAGCGCCGGGAGGCATTGGGCTTTCCCATGTTGAACCCTAATGCCGCTAGCGTAGGATAAGGAGAAGATCATGGTCGAGACCCGCGACTTCCTGGTCGAAATCGGGACCGAGGAACTGCCACCAACAGCCTTGAGCCGCCTGTCCCAATCCTTCGCCATGGGCCTCAAGGCTCAATTTGCTCAATACCAGCTGGGTTATGGCGCAGTCGAGACCTTTGCTACCCCCCGTCGCCTGGCTCTACTGGTTAAGGATCTGGAAGGCGCGCAACCGGATCAGGACTTGGTCCGGCGTGGTCCATCCATTAAGGCCGCCTTCGACGCCACTGGGCAGCCAACGCCAGCGGCCATCGGTTTTGCTCGGTCCTGCGGGGTCGAGATGGCCACGGTGGAACGGGAAGAGACGGACAAGGGGGTCTGGCTAGTCGTTCGCCAAGTCCAAGCGGGGCAAGTCACCCGTGAACTCCTGGTACCCATGGTGGAACGGGCCCTGGCCAGCCTGCCCATCCCCAAGCGCATGCGCTGGGGTGATCGCAATTATGAATTTGTGCGCCCCGTCCATTGGGTGGTTCTTCTTTTTGGGGACGAGCAAGTCGAGGGACAGGTTTTAGGGGTCGAGATCGGCCGTGAAACCTATGGCCATCGCTTCCACCGCCCCGGTGCCATGCGTCTTTGGGTGCCGGGGGATTACGCAGACTTGCTGCGGGAAACTGGCCGCGTCGAGCCAGACTTCAAGCTGCGCCGTGAGAATATCCGGCAACAAGTCCAAGCCCTGGCGGTGGAAGCTGGGGGGTATGTGGTGATGCACGACGAACTCCTCGACGAGGTCACCGCCCTGTGCGAGTGGCCTTCCGCTATCCTGGGGGGCTTCGATCCCAAGTATCTCCAAGTACCCGCCGAAGTACTGGTCGAGACCATGCAGAAGAACCAGAAATATTTTCCTCTACGCTCAGCGGACGGGTCGCTGTTGCCCAAGTTCATCACCATCGCCAACATCGAGAGCCTGGATCCTGGCGAGGTCATTAAGGGCAATGAGCGGGTTATCCGGCCGCGTTTCGCGGATGCCGCCTTCTTTTGGTCCCAGGATCTCAAGCATCCCCTGGAGTTTTATAGTGAGCGCCTGAAAACTGTTGTCTTTCAGGATAAATTGGGCACCATCGCGGAAAAATCCCAGCGTGTGGCCCAGATTGCCCGCTATATCGCTGGCATCCTGGGTTATGACGAGGATCTTGCGGCGCGGGCGGCCCATTTGGCCAAATGTGACCTCATGACCTCCATGATCTTCGAGTTTGGAGGTCTGCAGGGCGTCATGGGCCGTTATTATGCCGAGCATGCCGGTGAGAATCCCGCAGTCTGCGCCGCCATGGAGGAGCAGTACCTTCCTCGCCACGCCGGAGATCGACTGCCCGTCTCGGACTGCGGGCGCATTCTTTCCCTCGCCGAAAAGCTCGATACCCTGGTTGGCATCTTCGCCATTGGCCAAAGGCCCACGGGCGTCAAGGATCCCTATGCCCTGCGCCGCGCCGCCATCGGTATCCTGCGCCTGCTCATCGAAACACCCCTTGACCTGGATCTGCGTGAACTCCTGGATTTCACTGCACAGGAGTTCCGCACCAAGCTTGATGCCACTACTGCCGCTGGTGAGGTTTTTGACTATGTGCTGGAACGGCTTAAGGGCTATTGCCAGGACCACGACCTTTCCGCCGACCAAGTCGATGCTGTTCAGGCCGTGGGGGTGCGCATGCCTAGCGACATTTATCGTCGCATTCTAGCGGTACGCGATTTCAGCCAACTACCCGAAGCCGTGGCCTTGACGGCGGCCAATAAGCGCATTCGCAACATACTCAAGAAGAGCGGAGAGCAGCCTGGGGACGACGTCGACCTGAGCCTGCTGGTCGAACCAGGGGAAATCAGCCTGGCGGCACGTATCCACGAACTGGGCCCCCAGGTAAAGTCTCTCATCGAAATGGGTGATTATGCGGGCACTTTGCAAATTCTGGCCAGCCTCAGGCCAGAGGTCGATGCATTCTTTGATCAGGTGATGGTCATGGCCGAGGACCCGCGTGCGCGGTCCAACCGGCTGACCCTGCTCGCTCGTCTTGAGGGACTCTTCCTCGGAGTGGCGGATATCTCACGCCTGCAACCCTTGGGGCAATGAGAAAAGTCGGGATATTGAGGTTATATGAAGCTGATCATTCTCGATCGCGATGGGGTCATCAACCAGGATTCGGATGATTACATCAAGTCACTTGAGGAATGGATTCCTATCCCTGGCAGCCTGGATGCCATGGCCCGCCTCTATCACGGTGGTTATCGAATAGCTATCGCCAGCAATCAATCCGGCTTGGGACGTGGATTATTTTCCATTGATGATCTCAACGCCATCCATCGCAGGTTGGCGCGAGAACTGGGCTCTCAAGGCGCGCAGGTTGAGGCGATTTTTTTCTGCCCTCATGCACCAGACGCCGTCTGTTCCTGTCGAAAACCCTTACCCGGCTTGCTGCATGAGATTGGCTCCCGACTCCAGATTGATCTAGTCGGTGTACCCTGCATCGGCGATTCCTGGCGAGACCTTGAGTCGGCGCTGGCTGTAGGGGCCGCTCCCATTCTGGTACGCACGGGCAAGGGCCAGCAGACGTTCAATGATCACTTTAGCGAACTGGGTGACATCCCTGTTTTCACCGACTTGGCGGCGGCGACGGACTTTCTTCTGGCGGTATGAGGTGATGGCCATGCTGGTGATGTTCAGATCCTTCATCTTCCTGGTTTTCCTAACCCTGACCACTCTGGTCATAGCGACGTCCCTGTACCTGCTCAAGTGGGTACTCCCCTTCCCAATGCTTGCGAAACTCGGGAAACTGTGGGGCAAGCTGAACCTTGAAGCGGCCGGCATCATTTGCGGACTCAAGTACCGGGTTCACGGCTGGGAAAAGTTGCCAAGGGAAAACTGTATCGTTCTGAGCAAACATCAGTCTGCCTGGGAGACCATCGCCCTGCGCGGCCTCCTTCCTGCCACTAATACCTGGGTCATCAAGCGGGAGTTACTTTGGATTCCTTTTTTCGGGTGGGGCATGGCAGCCTTGGACCCCATCGCCCTTGATAGGAAGGCGGGGCGCCAAGCCATCAAACAACTTCTTCAGGAAGGGCGTCAATCGCTTGAGGCGGGTCGTTGGGTAGTCATCTTCCCAGAGGGGACGCGAACCGCGCCCGGTGAGCGCCTAAAATACAATTTGGGCGGGGCCATGCTCGCCGAGAAGACGGGCTATCCCGTCGTGCCGATCGCTCACAATGCGGGGGTTTTCTGGAGACGGCGTGGACTCCAAAAATTCCCTGGGGTCATTGATCTCGTCATTGGTGATCCGATACCCACCCAAGGACTCAAGGCTGGAGAGATCAATCAGCGCGTGGAGCAATGGATCGAGGGAACTGTAGCCAGTTTGCCGCAGAGCCGATGAATTCATACCCTGACGTGTCAGACCCGGCTTCAAATCCCCTTTCGACCTAACAGAGACTGATACATCCCATTCAGTCTCTGTCACCCAGCTAAATATCGATATTGCCGGCCTGCAAGGCATTACGTTCAATAAATTCACGACGTGGCTCCACCTGATCCCCCATCAAGGTCGTAAATATCTGATCCGCCGCCACGGCATCCTCAATAGTCACGCGTAGTAGTCGCCGAGTCTCGGTATTCATGGTGGTGTCCCAGAGTTGGTCCGGATTCATTTCCCCCAAGCCTTTATAGCGCTGGATATGATAGTAGCGTCGGACCTCCTCCATCATCCAATCCATGGCCTCGCCAAAGTTGAACACCAGACGAGTCTTGTCACCGCGCTGAACATAAGCGCCTTCCGAGATCAGTCCGGTCAGTTTATCCGCCAGAAGCATGATGCGGACATAATCCCCCCCTCGGAAAAATTCTAAGGGCACATAACTGGTTTCTGGGATGCCGTGACGTAGACGGGTGACGACCAGTCCTGGATAGGCTGGATCATCCTCGGTTGTCTGTTCCACCAGAAATCGTTCCCCCGGGGCGGGGCGCGCATCTAGCAGACCCATCATTTCCACCAGCCAGGCATCAAGATCGAAGGCCGAATCCCCGTCACCCCGTCCGTAGGGCGTGAGGGAAAGCAAGGTTCCCAAAAATGCCGCATCATAGCGACCCATCAACCTCTGGACAATAGCACGATACAGTTGATAGTCACGCGCCAGTTCCTCGAGGGCAGTCGCCGCCAGTGGAGGCGCATCGGCTGAGATAAAGAGTAGAGTGCCGTCGAGTGCTGTCTGTAAGAGCGCGGCATTCAGTTCCGCGTCTCCCAGTAGATACTGTTCCTGCTTGCCGCGCTTGATCTTATACAGGGGGGGCTGAGCAATATATATATGTCCTCGCTCCACCAGTTGCGGCATTTGGCGATAGAAGAAGGTCAGCAATAAGGTCCGAATGTGGGCCCCATCGACGTCGGCATCGGTCATGATGATGACCCGGTGATAGCGGAGCTTATCCGGATTATAGTCTTCCAGGCCAATACCGCACCCAAGGGCTGTAATCAGGGTCCCCACCTCCACCGATGACAACATCTTGTCAAACCGAGCCTTTTCTACATTCAATATTTTCCCCTTAAGGGGCAAAATGGCCTGGAAGGCACGATCACGACCCTGTTTAGCCGAACCACCAGCCGAATCACCCTCGACCAGATAGAGTTCGCATTTGCTTGGGTCGCGCTCCTGGCAATCGGCCAATTTCCCAGGAAGGCCGGCAATATCCAGCACACCCTTGCGACGGGTCAAATCCCGCGCCTTGCGAGCAGCCTCCCGGGCGCGGGCGGCCTCCAGCATCTTATTGGAAATGGTTTTGGCCTCGCCGGGATGCTCCTCCAGGAAGGTATCCAGATTCTCTACCAGAAGGGCCTCAACTACCCCCTTAACCTCCGAGGAAACCAGCTTATCCTTAGTCTGCGACGAGAATTTCGGATCCTGGACCTTGATCGACACAACGGCGGTCAAGCCCTCACGAGCATCATCACCTACCGTTTTGATCTTGTTCTTCTTGGCCAACTCCTCCCGCTCGATGTACTGGTTGAGTGTCCGCGTCATTCCGGCACGGAACCCAGCCAAATGGGTACCTCCATCTCGCTGGGGTATGTTATTGGTGTAGCAAAAGATGGTCTCTTGGAAGGACTCATTCCATTGCAAGGCCACCTCCACTTGGACGCCTTGACGCTCGGCAACGAAGTAACAAACCGTGGGATGGACAGGTACCTTGTTGCGATTCAGGTGGTTGACGAAGGCTCTTATACCCCCCTTGTATTCAAAGACATCTTCACGCCCACTGTTCTCATCACTAAGCAAGATGCGAACACCGGAATTGAGAAAGGATAACTCCCGCAGACGCTTCGCCAGGAGGTCATAGTGGAATAGCGTATCCGTAAAAATCTCGGTTGAAGGTTTAAAATGCACTTCGGTACCGGTAAGGTTACTTGGACCCACCTCCTTGAGGGGATACTGAGGATCCCCTAGGACATAATCCTGAACATACTCTTTCCCATCACGATGGATACGTAATGTAAGCCGTTCCGACAGGGCATTGACCACGGAGACGCCAACCCCATGTAGCCCACCTGAGACCTTATAGGAATTGGCGTCGAACTTCCCCCCCGCGTGGAGAATGGTCATAATCACCTCGGCAGCCGACCGCCCCTCTTCCAGGTGGATATCAACCGGGATTCCGCGGCCATCATCATTCACTGTAATCGACTGATCGGTGTGAATTTTGACCTTGATGTTGGTGCAATGACCGGCCAATGCTTCGTCTATGGAGTTGTCCACTACCTCGAACACCATGTGATGCAGGCCCGTCCCATCGTCCGTATCGCCTATATACATGCCCGGACGCTTGCGTACCGCATCTAGTCCGCGAAGAACCTTGATATTAGAGGAGTCGTAGCTCATGGAATGCCTGGATTATTTCTTGCGCCGGATCACCGACCTGGACGCCTATTTTACCTGAATCGGCCCGAGCGCGACCGTAAGGAAGAGGGTGTTCAGGCCATGCCGACGATCGCACCTTGTTCCACGTGGAACACCGACCCGCCAGCATAGCCCTTAGGGATCTCCCCCAGGCTGGCAACCGCCGTTATAAATATTTGGCCAGGCAATGCCGATAGGGCACGTAGAATGGACGCCATGGCGCGCCGGTCCAACTCGGCACCCAAATCATCAAGGAGCCAGATGGAGGGCGGGCCACCCGCGTTCAACCAATGACGTTGTGCAGCATACTGTAGAAGAATGACGAGAGATTTAATTTGGCCACGGGAAGGCAAGGATTTTCGCTCATTGATACGCACAACGAAATCAGCACGAGGGGGACCATAATAGGTGAAGCCCCGATTACGATCTTCCTTGAGACTTTCGAATAGAAGATCCTGGAGACAACTGCTCGATGGCCATCCGGAGTGAAACTCGATTGTGGGACATGGGCCTAACTCCTGTTCCAGGAATGAGTTACGAAAAGCTGTATCAAGGCCCTCCAAATATCGACGACGAAGCGTGGATATGGCTTCTGCAAGCCGACAATACTCTGCATCCCAGATAGGAAGCCCTTTAACACCACATCGAAGCCAAGCATTTCGTTGCCCAAGGACCCGCTTAAACTCAGCGAGCAGCCGCCCATAATTTGGTTCCACGTGGAACAGATTCCAGTCCAGGAAGAGTCGACGCAAACCAGGCGGTCCCTCCAACAATTGCTGACAATTCTCAGGGACCAAGCGCACATGGAGAGGTCGCCTTAAAGCCTGAATACCCAAAACGGACCGGCCATTCTCCTGAAATCGCGACCCGTCATGCGACTGGATCATTTTGAGACGCGTCAAAGGCCCATCATCTTCCGGAAAATGCACGGAGGCGGAAACTTCAAGGAATTCCCTGCCGGACCCTAACATGGACCCATGCTTACGACCTCGGTAACCTCGCCCCCGGGAAAGAAGATAGATAGCTTCGAGGATAGATGTTTTACCAGCGCCATTGACACCGGCAATCCAGTTGATGGAAGGATTTGCGCAAATTTCCAAGTAATTTATATTTCGCAGACCCGAGATGGCAATTCTTTCAAGAATCACGAATTCACAAGGTACTCAAAGCAGCATGGGCATCACAACATAGGTTTGATCTTTTCGTCCGGCGCCACGCATTAAGGCGCTGCTATTGGACTCGGCAAACCGAATTTCGACGCGCGGCTCATCGATAACGCTCAACACATCAAGCAGATACCCAACATTAAAACCGATTGCCAGCGGTTCATCGCTGTATTCAATTTCTAAATGTTCCTCCGCCTCCTCCTGTTCCGGATTGTGTGCCTGGAGGGTCAATTCATTCGGTCCAAAACCAAGGCGAATCCCCTTAAATTTTTCATTCGATAGAATTGAGGTGCGAAGCAAGGATTGGCGTAAGGCATCACGATCCAGTATGGCAACCTTATCGGCCATCAGAGGTATAACACGTTCGTAATCGGGGTAACGGCCATCAACCAATTTAGATGTCAGCAGGGTATCACCAATAACGGCACGTAGGGTTCGCGAGGAGAGATCGAGTCGGACTCGATCACCGCCCAATTCAAGAAGGCGATTGAGTTCATGAACCGTCTTGCGGGGCACAATAATCTGGATGGATTCCTGAATGGGGAGATCAAAATCTTGCTCCATCATCGCCAAACGATGGCCATCAGTGGCTACGGCGGTGATTCCCCCCGCCTGAACTTTAAGGAAAAGCCCGTTAAGGTAGTAACGAACATCCTGATTGGCCATGGCAAAAGCCGTTTTGTCGAATAAGTCCTTGAGCATACCTTGCTCAACTTCAATACTCTGATCTCCACTGGAGGTCTCCATTAGCGGATAATCTTCCGCCG
>JBASIS010000160.1:0-2981 GCA_049654905.1 Chromatiaceae bacterium | reverse complement strand
AATTCCTGGTCGCGATAGTGCTGTGAACCAAGTCTGGCAGAAGGGCGGCAATCATTCAACTAATATGTTGATCGTTCCGTGCGCCCTGGTGTGGCTCAACCCCTGACCAGGCATGGGCTTCGCCAGTATCTGGGTTGTCCGGCCCCAGGTTGTTATACTGACTGGCCGGCCGACGTTCAGCGCGGTTGGTGATTGTTGCCGAGCCCCCCAGCGAGTAGCGTCCATGCCCCAAACCCCCGGCCCTAAGCAATCCTTGTTCGGACACCTGGCGATCGTCGCCCGTGCCCTGGGCCATGGATCGCGCCTGGAACTGCTCGATTATCTGGCCCAAGGGGAGCGGAGCGTCGAGGACCTGTCCCAGGTCGCGGGACTCTCGATGGCCAATACCTCCAAGCACCTGCAGCAGCTCAAGGCGGCCGGCCTGGTCCAGGCCCGGCGCGACGGCAAGCACATTCGCTACACCCTTGGGGACGAGCGCGTCCTGGATGTCCTGGCGATACTGAGGGCCATCGCGGCGGCCCATATCGGCGCCGTCGAGGAACTGGTGGCGATATATCTCCAGAGCCGCGACGCCTTGGAGCCGGTGCCCGCCCAGGATCTGCTCGCGCGGGTGCGGGATGGCTTGGTGACCGTGCTCGACGTGCGGCCCCCGGAAGAGTTCGTTCAGGGCCACCTGGCCGGGGCCCTGAACGTGCCCCTGGAGCGCCTGGAAGAACGACTTAAGGAACTGCCCACTGACCGGGAGGTGGTGGCCTACTGCCGGGGACCCTGGTGCGTGCTGTCCTTCGAGGCCGTGGCGCGATTGCGCGAGGCGGGGTTCACAGCAAGACGCTTGCAGGACGGTCTGCCGGAATGGCGTCGTGCCGGGCTGCCGGTCGTCAACGACTGAACATCCTGGAGTTAATTGGCTTGCATCAATGCATGAATAATAGTTTTTTTATTCATAGGTTCACCTATTTATCATTCACCTTTTCCGCTGGTTTTCCCGCCCATGCCCAAGAGGGCGACCTGGCCTGGCGTTATCTTGCCAGCCAGAAGGTGCGGCCGATTAACATGGCCAAATCCGAGACCCTCGGCCAGGGTCGAGCAATCTGTCCATGGATGATTATGGCATTACACGAAGCCGGCCCCCGCTAAGTACTTGACCTGGGTTGAACCGCTCGCCACGTCGCTGCGAAAAACCGGGGTATTGGGGCGGGTAGGGGGCGGAATCTGCTAAAGATGGTTGGCCGAGTCCGGTCTGCGCAGGCAGATGGCGAGGAAGCCCCCCAGCGGGAGTCGCGGGGAAATTAGGGGCTCGGTGCGGCGGGCGATGGACCCCCCGCCTGGTAGGAACAGGGCAAAGCGAGCCGTGGGGTCTGGGGTAGGGGTCAGACCCTCGGTCCAGTCCAGAACCTCGCCCAAGAGGTCCCATCGGGCCCCACGGTAGCCGCCGCGCCCACCTTTCGCGAGGTACAGCAGGCTGCGACGGTGCAGCAGGCCGAGCACGACAGCGCGTCGGCTGACCCGCCAAAGCTCGTGCAGGGCCTGGGTCGGGTTGACCACGAAGCACAGGCTGGTAACGGCCAGAGTGTAGTCGAAAGCCCCATCGGCAAATGGCAGAGCCTCGGCTCCCCCACCAACCACGGGGATGCTCGGTGCGCCGCGCCGGGCGAAGACCAAGGCCGACAGGTCCGGGTCCAGCCCTGTCACCGCTAGGCCGTGGGCGGCGAAGGCGCTGGCGAACCATCCCGTGCCGCAGCCGATATCCAACACAGACTCCCCCGGCCTCGGGCCCAGCAGGTCATAGAGCAGGGCGAACTCCCGTCCGGCCATCCAGGCGCCGCGCCGGGTCTCGTACCAGGCATGGTAGGTAGCTGTTCCGCCCCGTGTGATTATATATCCAGAAGAAGCTATCCTCTGTTCCGTGCTCGGGAAGTACTCGAGTACCTGGCCCTCGGGGAAGACGCTGCCCTGGTGGTCACCAGCACCGCTGGCCGCCACCCCAGACTGAGACCACCCCGATGCACGTGAACCTGCACAAGCATGCTCGTACCACCCCCGCCATGCGCCGCGAGTTGCGCGAGTCGCCGTTGCCCATTGCTGAATTGGCCCGGCGGTATCACCCGAGTAAGGCCACGGTGCGTAAGTGGCGACGACGGGAGGAGGGTGCCGACCGCTCGCACCGCCCACACCACCTGCACACCACCCTCTCGCCGGCCCAGGAGGCGGTGGTGGTGGCCCTGCGCCAGTCCTTGCTGCTGCCCCTGGATGACCTACTGGCGGTGACCCGCGAGTTCCTCAACGCGGGGGTCTCGCGCTCCGGCCTCGACCGCTGCTTGCGCCGCCACGGGGTCTCGGACCTCAACTCAAGGCCCTCCTGCCCCGCGACGCGAGCGGCAAGCCGGCGTACCAGCCCTTCAAGGACTACGCCCCCGGCTTTGTCCATGTCGACGTTAAGTACCTGCCGCAGATGCCCGACGCGGACCAGCGTCGCTACCTGTTCGCCGCCATCGACCGCGCCACGCGCTGGGTCTATGTTGAGATCCTGCCGGAGAAGTCCGCCGCCGGCGCCCAGGGCTTCCTGACCCACCTCCTCCAAGCCGCCCCCTTCAGGATCACCCAGATCTTGACCGACAACGGCAAGGAGTTTACCGACCGGTTCTGTGCCACCGGCGAGCGCGAACCGACCGGCAAGCATGGCTTCGACCGGATCTGTCGCGCCCAGCACATCGAGCACCGCCTCATCCCGCCGCGCCATCCCCAGACCAACGGGATGATCGAGCGCTTTAACGGCCGCATCAGCGAGGTCCTGGCGACCCACCACTTTCGCTCCGGTGAGCACTTGGCGGAGACCCTGCAGCGCTATGTCAATGTCTATAATCACCACCTGCCACAGCGGGCCCTGGGTCATGTTTGCCCCGTGGAAGCCCTGGAACAGTGGCGGGTCAAGCAGCCTGAGCTATTCGTTTCGGAGATTAATAATCTCCCGGGGCTTGACA
>JBASIS010000159.1:0-1933 GCA_049654905.1 Chromatiaceae bacterium | reverse complement strand
CAAGCTCGGCCTGAGCAACGACCGCCACCTCGACCTGCTGGACGACGAGCCCCTGGAAGATCTGAGCGGCGACCTCGGCACCGCCCTGCGCGAGCGCTACCAGCTCTTCGAGCGGGTCCACGACTTCGCCCCCGGCGACCTGGTGTCCTGGAAGCCGGGGCTGAAGCACAAGCGCTTCCCCCGCTACGGCCAACCCGCCGTGGTGCTGGAGGTCCTCGCCACCCCGGTGCTGGACCCCATGACCGAGGCGGGCGCCACCTACTTCCGCGAGCCCCTGGATGTGGTGATCGGCGTCCTCTGGGACGAAGGGACCGAACGGGGCGAGTTGATCGCCTACCACTACGACAGCCGCCGCTTTCAACCCTGGAACGAGGAGGCCTGAAGATGACCCATCTCCGTGACTGCTGGCGCCGTGACCTGAGCGGCCTCACTCCCCAGCAACGCCGCGCCGCCGGCTATGCCGTGCGCCTGCTGGGCCTGCCGCGCGACCTCAGCCCGGAACGGCTCGACACCCCTGAACTGGGTCTGCTGTGGCGCATGCTCCAGCCCCTGTTCGAACCCCAGGCCCTGGCCAGCTACCTGCGACCGCCACCGGACCAGGCCCCCGACCGCGAGGGGCTCGACCCCGAGGTCCCGGATGGCGACCGCGACGAGGCTGCCGTGGCCCCCCCGATGAGCGACGAGGATATTTTCACGGTCCTGCGCGTGGCCCTCAAGCAAGAGGAAGAGCTGGTTTATCATGCCGGGCGAGACCGGATGTATGAGCACCAGGACCTCCTGCGCGGGCGCCTGCGCCGGCTGTTCCGGCGCGTCCACCCCCTGACCCCGGCCCGACTAGACCGGGCCAACCCCGAGGCAGCCCCGGCCGCGGCCACGGTCGCCCTCCTCGGCGCCAGCCTGGACCTGACGGGGCCCGCGCTGCGCGTCCTCGACTTCCTCGACGAGTTCGTCGCCAGCCCCGACCTGGGCCAACTGCTGCGCCACCGCGGAGAGCGCGCCAGCAGCCGCATCAACTTCCGGCGCCTAGGGCTGGTGCTGGATCTGAGCGAGGCCGAACTGCGCCGGGCCCTGGCCAAGGACGCCCCCTTGCGGACCTTGGGCCTGGTGGTGGTCGACAGCGGTCACAGCGACCTGGAGGACTTCCTCCGGCCCAGCGATCTCCTGAGCGAGGTCCTGGATGCCGCGCCGGCGGACACCGAGGCCCTGCTGGAGCTGCTCATCGAACCCGCGCCGCCGGCGGAGTGGTCCCTGGCGGCCTTCCCCCACCTGGAAAGCCCCGTCAGCCTGGCCGGCGAGGCCCTGGCCGCCGCCGTCGCCAACCGGGCCCCGGGCGTCAATGCCCTGCTCTACGGCCCGCCCGGCACCGGCAAGACCGAACTGGCCCGCGCCCTGGCGGCGGACCGTGGCCTGCGCGCCTATCAGGTGCGCAGCGCCGATGACGACGGCGACGGCCTATCCCGCAACGGGCGGCTGTCCGCCTACCTGCTGGCCCAGCGCCTGCTCGGCCGGCGCGGGGATGCCCTCCTGATCTTCGACGAGGTGGAGGACGTCTTCGACGCCGGCGACAACCTCTTCGCCCTGCTGCGCGGCGCCCGCGTCACTGGCCGGCAGAAGGGCTGGATGAACCGCATCCTGGAGGAAAACCCGGTGCCGGCGATCTGGATCGCCAATCACACCGGGGGCATGGACCCGGCCTTCCTGCGCCGCTTCCTGCTGCCGGTGGCCTGCGGCACCCCGCCGCGCTCGGTGCGCCGCCAGATGGCCGAGCATCACCTCGGCGACCGCGGCCTGGCTCCGGCATTGCTGGACGACCTGGCGGATGATCAGGCCCTGGCCCCGGCTCAGTTGGGGGCCGCCCGCCGGCTGCTGGAACTCTGCCCGACGACGGCGCCGGAACGGGCGGTGCGGGAGGGCATCGGCGCCCTGCGCACCC
>JBASIS010000158.1:0-9708 GCA_049654905.1 Chromatiaceae bacterium | reverse complement strand
GCAGGCGGGCGGCAATTTGGGGGTTGAGGGGATCCAGTTCGAGGACGCGCTCGCGCAGAAAGGCATAGCCGGCGCCATCGGGGGCATGGAAAGGCAGGGGGTTGGCGCAGAAGCTGGCCACCAGGCTACGCACCCGGTTCGGGTTGGTGGGGCTGTAGGCGGGATGCCCCAGCAGGCCCCGCACCCGCTCCAGGGTCCCCGGCCCTTTGGCGCTCGCCTGGATGGCGAACCATTTATCGAGGACCAGGGCATCGCCGGCCCACTGATCGTAAAAGGCCGCCAGGGCCGCCGCCCCGGCCGCGCCGCCCGCATCCACCAGCAGCCGCAGGGCGGCGATCTGGTCCGTCATGTTGTGGCCCGCCGCGAACTGGTCCCGACAGAGCCCCAGGGCCTCGCCCTCCCCAGCCGCCACCAGGTAGCCCAGACAAAGGTTCTTGAGGGCGCGCCGACCCATGGCCTCGGGGCTGGGTTCGTAGGGTCCACTCTCCTGGTGCCTGTCATAGCCCGCCCGGAACTCCTCCCGCAGTTCCTGCCCCAGGCGGGACAGGAGGGCCTCGCGGGCCCGGTGGATCGCCTCCACGGCGACCACCGCCATCTGGTCCCCCAGATAGGACTCGCTGGGCAGGGTCAGAATCTCCGCGATCAGGGCCGGCTCCGCCCGCGGATCCGTCAAGGCGCGTCGGCCAGCCTCGAAGAAGCCCGCCGGGATCGGCCGCTCCGGCTCCGCCACCCAGGCCAGCAAGAGCCGCTGGGCCAGGGTCTGAGCCGCCTCCCAGCGGTTGAATCCATCGCTGTCATAGGCCATGAGAAAAAGGAGATCGGCATTGCTATAGTCGATAAGGACCTTGACGGGGGCCGAGAAACCGCGCAACAGGGAGGGCAAGGGCGGCTCGGGCATCTCCACAAAGCGGAATACCTCCTCCGGCTCCCGCACCTCCAGCAGCCGGGTGCCCGCCCGGACCACCCCCGTCTCCCCCGCGAGTCGCGGCGCCAGATCCCGGCCCTGGTGGTCGAGAAGGCCCAGGGCCAGCGGGATATGCAGGGCCTCCTTGAGGGGCTGCCCCGGCGTGGGCGGGGTCTGCTGGCGCACCCGCAGTTCATAGGTCTGGGCGGCGGGGTCATGGGTCCCAACGATCTCCAGTTCCGGGGTCCCCGCCTGGCTGTACCAGCGCTTGAACTGGCCAAGATCCCGCCCGCTCACCGCCTCCATGCAGGCGACAAAGTCATCCGTCGTCACTGCCTGGCCATCATGGCGGCTGAAATAGAGGTCAGTGGCGCGCCGAAACAGGGCGGGCCCCAGCAAATGGGCCAGCATCCGCGCCAGTTCCGCGCCCTTCTCGTAAACGGTGGCGGTATAGAAATTGTTGATCTCGATGTAGGACTCCGGCCGCACCGGGTGGGCCAGAGGACCCGAGTCCTCGGCGAACTGGCGGGCGCGCAACTGGCGCACGTCGGCGATGCGCTTGACGCCCCGAGAACCCCGGTCCGCGGAGAACTCCTGATCCCGGAAGACGGTGAAGCCCTCCTTGAGGCTCAACTGAAACCAATCCCGGCAGGTGACGCGATTACCCGTCCAGTTGTGGAAGTATTCGTGGGCAATGACCCCCTCGACCCACTGAAAGTCCTGATCCGTGGCCGTATCCGGACTCGCCAAAACCGCCTTGGCGTTGAAGATATTGAGGCCCTTGTTCTCCATGGCGCCCATGTTGAAGTGGCTGACGGCGACAATGTTATAGACATCCAGGTCGTACTCGCGCCCGTAGCGGTCCTCGTCCCAGCCCATGGCATTCTTGAGGGCCCGCATGGCGTGGCCACACTTATCCAGGTTTTCCGGCTCAACCCAGATATTCAGCGCCACCTTCCGCCCCGAGGCAGTGCGAAAGCGGTCCGAGACCCGACTCAGATCCCCCGCCACCAAGGCGAAGAGATAACTGGGCTTGGGAAAGGGATCATCCCAGCAGGCCCGGTGGCGGCCATCCGGCAGATCCTCGGTCCCGGCCGGGTTGCCATTGGCGAGCAGGACCGGATACTGGCCCCGGTCCGCCTCCAGGCTGACGGAGAAGCGGGCCATGACATCGGGGCGATCCAGGAAATAGGTGATACGGCGAAAGCCCTGCGCCTCGCATTGGGTACAGAGCATGCCATTCGAGAGATACAGACCCTCCAGGGCGGTATTGCGGTCGGGGTGGATACGCACCCGCGTCTCCAGGCGGAACCGGTCCGGCACCTGGAAGAGGGTCAGGGCTTCGTCATCAACAGCATATTCATCAGTTGCCAGGTCCCGGCCGTCCAGGGCGATCCCTTCCAGTTCGAGCCCCTCCCCGTCCAGTATCAGGCCGCCATCACCCCGCGTCGCCGCGGGGTTGCGGCGCAGTTCCAGAGTGGCCGCCACCTGGGTCTCCGCCGCCGCCAGCCGGAAGCTCAGCGCCACGGTATCAATGAGGAACTGCGGGGGGCGGTAGTCCGCGAGACGGATGAGGGTGGGGGCGGTGCTGGGCATGGGACTCCTCGCGCGAGTGATGAAACGCCTTGACGGAGCGGGGACCGGGCATTACAAGGGCAAGAGGACCCCGAGGTGCCAAACATAAGCCTTTAATTCCGGCCCGCAGCGCCAATTTCAACCGGCCAGGCCATTCCCGACCTTGAAAAACGAACATCGCAGGCGACCAAGATGCCCACCGTAATGATTTATTCCACCCTTCTGTGTCCCTATTGCGACCGCGCCAAGCACCTCTTGCGACGCAAGGGCGTGGATTACCAGGAGGTCCGCGTCGATCTGGATGCCGAGCAGATGCACCTCATGATGCGCCGCAGTCAGCGCCGGACCGTGCCCCAGATCTTCATCGACGATTATCACGTCGGTGGCTACGACGACCTGGCGACCCTGGAGGCTCGCGGCGAACTCGACCCCCGGCTCGGCCTATGAGCCAGGCCGCCCGCTCGCCAGGAGGTCCGGGAACCGGGGTACTCGCCGCCGCCGAGGGGCAGCGCCTGGACAAGTGGCTCTGGGCCGCGCGCTTCTTCAAGACCCGCCAACTGGCGGCGGAGGCCATCAATGGCGGCAAGATCGAGGTCGAGGGCCAGGGCGCCAAACCCGGCCGTCCCATCCGTCCCGGTGCGCGCCTGATCATCCACAAGGACTCCCTGGTCTGGGAGATTCAGATACTGGCCCTCGCCCCCCAGCGCCGCCCCGCCGCCGAGGCCGCCCTCCTCTACGAGGAAGGCGAGGCTAGCCGCGAGCGCCGCCAGGCCCTGGCCCGGGAGCGCCGGGAGTTGGGGACCCTCGCCGACCGCCCCGGCCGCCCTACCAAGCGTGACCGGCGCCAGATCGACCGCTTCACCGACCAGGGGGAGACCCAGCCCCCGGTCCGGACCTGACCAGGAGCCCGCTACCGTCCATGGACCAAGAGATGTTTCGCCAGGCCTACCAGGCCATCACGGAGCAGGGCTGCCCCTACGAGAAGACCCTCCTCACCCGCAACGGCGACTGCCGTCACGCCCAGCGCTTCTGCATCGCCGAGCGCGAGGGCGTACGCTGTGGCGCCCCAGCCTCCCAGACCCGCTGCGAGGCCTTCCTGGCCCTGGTTCGCCAAAACGCCCGCTTCGCCCTCAAGGCCACCGACCAGCGCCCCTCCTTGCCCCACGCCCAGGCCATGCGCGTGCAGGTCGGGGGCCTGCGCGGCCTCCATGCCGCCCTGGAGCCCGACCAGCCGGTGCCCGTCCAGATCCCCGACATCGACCAGGTCCTGGACGCCGCCAGCGACCGCTTCGGCGACCTGGCCGATATCCCCTTCCAGCCCATTCTCCAGCAGATCGCCGCCTTCCAGGGGCGCAAGCGATCAAGGGCCAAGCGCCCCTTATAATTCCGGCGGCGCGCCAATTGTCCGCGGCCCATCGTTGGTCTTTCGCGGGGCCCCTGATGCTAGATGGCTAGGGTGACTTTCCGGGCGTCGCCGCGACCACCCTTAAACTTACCGAGGTGCAATAACCAAGATGCTCTTTTTCAAATTGATGTTGGCCTTCTCGCCGTGGCTCGCCTTTCTCGTCATTGCCCACGGCAGCTTGCAACGACTCCAGATCGGCCTGGTGGTGGCGTTGGTGTTGAGCATTATCATGGGTATCACCGGCATGCACCGGGGTGTCATTTTGTGGGCGGGTCTGCTCTTCTTTGCATCGGCCACCTTGGCCGTCGTGGTGTTCGAGAATCTGTGGGTGGTCCACTACATGGGCCTCATCGCCTCCAGCGTGCTGGCGATCGCCACCTGGTTGACGGTACTGCTGAAAAAGCCCTTTACCCTGGATTACGCCAAACAACACACCCCCCCATCGCTCTGGTCCAGTCCCACCTTTATCTGGACGAACATGGTTCTGACCTCGGCGTGGGGCGCGGTCTTCACGGTCAACGCCTTATTAGCCTGGGGGAAGATGGAGCATTTCCTCTTGCCCGAACTGGGTTACGAAGTCATCAGCTATGCCCTACTGATCGGAACCGCGGCCTTCACGACCTGGTATCCCAATCATGTTCGGGCCAGGCAGGCAGCCTAGAAGCGCATCGGCGCCGCCAAGTTCCGCTACAGCCACTGAAGCAATACCCGGACGCCGAGGGCCCGGGAGGCAACGTACGGGTAATGAACAACCTGGAGCCGGCTGCTTCCCTGGAGTCGATCCGCCCCGCCGAGCAAAATCTCCAGGCGTGGGCATGGCGGTTGGTGGGTGACCAGAACTCGCGTGCCCAGAGTTCTTGGTTCCATTGCGGGGCTTCAAGGCGGCCAACCTGCGCCAAAAGGGACCGGGTCCGGCAGGATGGCCTCCTGGCAGCAGAGGCGCTAGATACGGCTTTGGTAGGAGGTGCGCATGGGGGCACCTCTAATTGGCTCGCGCGAGCCCTTGCGGCGAGTCTTCCCGTGGTGTTATCGTCCGCCAGAAGGTTGGATTTCCGGCCCCTTACCCTCCCCTCCATGCCCCACCACTCACCCAGCACGCGCTGTGGAGGACTCAATGACCGCCACCAGCCCCCAGACCCACATCGGCCGCCTTGCGGCCGCCGTCCTCTTGGCCCTGGCCGCCACCCTGTCGGCACCCGCGGCCCTGGCCGCCGCCATCGACCTCGACGAGGTCAAGACCGCCGGCGTGCTGCGCCACTTGGGCATCCCCTACGCCAACTTCGTCACCGGTGCCGGCGATGGCATGGACGTGGAGTTGATGCAGCGCTTCGCCAAGCGCCTCGGGGTCCGTTACGAATACGTTAAGACCGACTGGCCGCTGGCCTTCGGCGACCTCACCGGTAAGGAGATCAAGGCCCATGGGGACGATTTCGAGGTACTGGCCGAGGTCCCTATCAAAGGTGATGTGCTGGCCAACGGCGTGACCGTTATCCCCTGGCGACAGAAGGCCGTACTCTTTGGCGACGTGACCTTCCCCAACCAGGTGTGGCTGGTGTCGCGGGCCGACTCCGCGGTTTCGCCCATCCGCCCCACCCGGTCCCTGGCGGACGACATCCTCGCCACCAAGTCAGTGCTCAAGGACAAGTCCCTGATGGGCAAGATCAATACTTGCCTGGACCCGAGCCTTTACGACATCGAGAAGACCGGCGCCAAGATCTCCCTGTTCGAGGGCGGCCTCAACGAGTTAGCCCCGGCCATGATCGCCAACAAGTCCGAGCTCACCCTGCTCGACGTCCCCGATGCCCTGGTCGCCCTGCAAAAATGGCCCGGGGAGATCAAGATCATAGGTCCGGTGAGCGAGGAGCAGGACATGGCCCCGGCCTTCCGCAAGGACTCACCCAAGCTGCGCAATGAGTTCAACAAGATGCTCGCCGAGATGCGCGCCGATGGCAGCTTCGCCCGACTGGTCAACCAGTACTACCCCTTTGTCTCCGACTACTTCCCGAACTTCCTCCCAGTCAAGCAATAACCCCCCGACCGGCACCGCCCCGACCGGGTGGCGATCGCGGCACAACCCAGCGCCACCCGCCCGGGGCCCAGCCCCGGTGCGATCCTCGGCCATCCCAGGCTTGCGCGGGGCCCCGCCGGACCGTGACAGACCAGCCCCCATGAGATCGAACCTCAGGCCATGACCGACAAACCCACTGCAAAACTGTCGCAAAAGCATGCCGTCGCGACGGTTCTTTCGGGGATTGCCCTGCTGGGCTACGTCGCCTTCCTGCTCTACAGCAACTTCCAGGCCGCCGCGGGCTTGCAGGATCTGTTGCGCGACAAGGTCCATCAGGAGACCGAGCGGCGCGCCGGAGCCCTGGAGTACTTCTTCGCCGAGCGGCGCGACGACCTGCAAAACCTCTCTCTGGCCCCGCCGCTCTTTGTCTATTTCGACAATAAGGCCAAAGGCATCGGCATCACCGAAAAGGCGGACAGGCGTTACATCCAAATCAGCTTCGAAAATCTGATCAAACGTAAACAGATAAACGGCAGCCCCATCTACCGCCGCATCCTGCTCATCGACGCCAATGGCGACACCGTGGCGGATACCCTGGCGGACGCCGAGGACCCGGACCCGCCCCAGTTCAAAGGCTTCCTCGACCCCAACCTGCGCCAGGGCGCCATCCTGACCCAGGACGGGGGGCGGGCCCTGCTGGTCTCCAGCGCCCACTTCCTCAAAGAGCAGTTCGCCGGTCAGATCCTGGCCTGGCTAAACCCCCAGGATCTCTACCGCGCCATGCTCACCCATGGCGATGCGACCGAGGCCTTCGCGCCCCTGCTGGTGAGCACCACCGCCGCGGGCCTCGAACCGGTGGGGAGGGCACCGAACCCCCTGCTGGCAGGCCTGCGTATCCCGTCTGGCCCAATCCCCCGTGGGCCCCTGCGCTATACCACCAAGGGGCCCAACGGCCCCATCGCCATGCTGGCCTCGATCTCCCCGGTGGCGGGGACCCCTTTGCATCTGGTGGAGATCGCGCCGGTATCCCAGGTGGAGGGCAACATCCAGCCCTGGCAGCAAATGCTCGGCCTGGGGTTGTTGGCGGCCCTGGTCCTGGGGGGGTTGGTGATGGTTTTCCGGCTCAATCTGCATGCCGCCGCCTTGGAGGCCCACCTCACCGAGTCGGCGCGGCGCGAACAGGAGGTCCAGGATAAGAACCGCGCCCTGGAGGCGGAGATCGCCGAGCGCCTGCGCGCCGAGGCGGCCCTGGCCAAGGGGGAACGGGAATTCCGCGCCATCGCCAATTACACCTACGACTGGGAGAACTGGACCGACCCCCAGGGCCGGCTGCTGTGGGTCAATCCGGCGGTGGAACGTCTCACCGGCTATCGGGTGGAAGAGTGCCTGCGGATGCCGGACTACCCGCTCCCCATGGTCTACCCGGAGGACCGCCCGACCCTGCGCCAGGCCCTGGAGAACTATGGCGTCAGCCAAGGCAGCGACCTGGAGTTCCGCCTGGTCCACAAGCACGGCCAGATCCTGTGGGCGGCCCTGTCCTGGCAGCCCATCTACGACACCGACGGGACCTGTCTGGGCCAGCGCTCCAGCATCCGCGATGTCAGCGAGCGTCGGCGTGCCACGGAGGCCATGGTGGCGGCCAAGGAGGCCGCGGAGGCGGCCAACCAGGCCAAGAGCGAGTTCCTGGCCAGCATGAGCCACGAGATCCGCACCCCCATGAACGGGGTCATCGGCATGACCGGGTTGCTCCTGGACACAGCCCTGAACGAGGAGCAGCGCGAGTTTGTGGAGATCATCCGCAGCTCCGGCGATGCCCTGCTCACCGTTATCAACGATATCCTCGACTACTCCAAGATCGAGGCTAACAAGATGGTACTGGAGGTCGCCGGTTTCGACTTGCGCACCACGGTAGAGGACGTGGCCGACATCCTGGCCCAGCGCGCCTACGAAAAGGGCCTGGAGTTCACTTGCCTGCTGCCCCGCGAGATCCCCGTACGTCTGCGCGGCGACTCCGGGCGACTGCGCCAGATCCTGGTCAACCTCACGGGCAATGCCATCAAGTTTACCGAACGCGGCGAGGTGGCCATTGAGATCAGGCGGGTCGACGAGGGATCCGACCCCGGGTACTGCGACTTGCTGTTCCGGGTCATCGATACGGGCATCGGCATTCCCGAGGCGAGCCGCGACCGCCTGTTCCGCTCCTTCTCTCAGGTGGATGCCTCCACCACCAAGCGCTACGGCGGCACCGGCTTGGGCCTGGCCATCTCCAAGCGCCTCACCGAGATGATGGGCGGGTCCATCGGGGTGGACTCCACCCCGGGCAAGGGGTCTACCTTCTGGTTCTCCCTGCCCTTCAAGGTTGACGCCACGGTCACACCCCTCGACCCGGGCAGCAAGCTCCTGGTCGGCAAGCAGGTCCTGGTGGTGGACGACAACGCCACCAACCTGCGCGTCTTTCGCGAGTACCTGGGGGCCTACGAATGTGTGGTCCACCAGGCCGACAATGCCGACCAGGCGCTCCTGCGCCTCAAGGAGGCTATCGTCGATCAGCACCCGGTGGAGATCGTCATCCTGGACATGATGATGCCCGACACCGACGGCCTGACCCTCGGCAAGACCATCCTGGCCAACGAAGAATTCGGCGCGCCCAAGCTCATCATGCTCTCCTCGCGCAACCAGATCGGCGACGCCGCGGCCCTGGAGCGCGCCGGTTTCGCCGCCTTCCTGCCCAAGCCGGTCAAAAGCAATGCCCTGCAACGCACCCTGCTGCGCCTGTTCGAGGAACGCACCCCGCCACGCAACCGCCCCCGCACCCCGCCGCGACAGCCGGCGGTCGCCGACGGACACACCTCCGGGCGGCCCTTCCGCATCCTGGTGGCCGAGGACAATGTCACCAACCAGATGGTCGCCCTAGCCATACTCGGACAGCTCGGCTACCGCGCGGATGCGGTGAGTAACGGCCAGGAGGCCCTTGACGCCCTCTATACCGTGCCCTACGACCTGGTGCTGATGGACGTACAGATGCCGGAAACGGACGGACTGGAGGCGACCCGCCTATACCGCCTCCACGAAGCCGGCACCGGCAAGCACAAGCCCATCATCGCCATGACCGCCTTCGCCACGGTGGACGACCGGGAGCGTTGCCTGGGGGCGGGCATGGACGACTTCCTGACCAAACCCGTGCAGCGCCAGCTCCTGGCCGCCACCCTGGCTTGCCACCTGAAAGACGCCACGGCGGATGCGGACGAGAAGGCGGACCCGCCGGAGATTGCCGCCCCAACCGAGCGGGTGTTCCGCATCGATGACCTGCTGGAACGTCTGGATAACGACATCGAACTCGCCGCCGAGATCGCCGAGGTCTACCTGGGCGAGTCGGAGCACCTCCAGACCGAGATCGCCGCGGCCCTGGAACGGGGTGACGCCGAGGCCCTGCGCAACCACGCCCACTCCATCAAGGGTGCCACGGGCAATATCGGCAACGAGCCACTCCATGAGGTCGCCTTCCAGCTAGAGAACAGCGGGCGGGTGGGCAACCTGGCCCGGGGGGCCGAGGTCTTCCCCGAATTCCAGCGGTTGCTGGCGGCCACCAACGCTGTTTTACAGCGCTTCCTGGATAGTCGGGCGGCCTGATGGGGGACCCACGGTAACAGAGTATTTGTCCGGCCCGTCCCCCGGCGGGCCGGTATCCGTCAGACCGTCAGCCTCCGCAGGGGGATAAGCCCAATGGCCACCCAGCCAGCCACCACCGCCGCCGCCGGCGGCCTCAGCCTGACCCAGGAGTGCCTGCTCTCCCTGCGCCTGGCCCTCGGCTGTGAA
>JBASIS010000157.1:0-2089 GCA_049654905.1 Chromatiaceae bacterium | reverse complement strand
CCCTGCTCGGCGCCGACCGGGCAACCCTGGGCGAGGCCTGCCGCGACTTTGCCAACGCGGCGGACCTGACCGCCTGGCTGGCAACGCCTGGAGGCCGCGGAACCACCCGACACCCCGGACCGCGCTTGAGCGTCACCCCTGACCCTTGAAGGCCATCAGGGCGTCGGTAGGATCGGGGGGTAGGCCCAGACCGGGAGGTGGTAGGGGCTGGGAAGGTCGGCGCGGGGTAAGGCCTCCCCCCCCCCCCCCACCTGGCCTTGCTCGCCTAATAGCACCATTGCTGTTCGCACGGCTCACCATCATGGTTGCCGTCCATTTGCGTGTTTGGACAATGTTGGAGAAAGTACCTGGCTTCGGCGCACGAGGTCATTTGCGAGCACCGGGTACGACCGTCGCACTGGAAGCGCTGGATAGGTGCGGTTGTGGCAGTCTCTGTGGAGTTTTCTGCCGTAGCTATGGCATGACGCGCTGTGAGGGTTGTGTAGCCATAGGCGCCGATGACACCGACGGCGAACAGGCTGAGGACCGCCGAACGTAGGCTGCGCTTAGAGGTGGATGATTCCCCGCGGCGCGCCCGGCGCGCAGGGGTTGTGCTCCCTGGGCGCACAATGCGCACCGCGCGCTGCTGCCCGTTGCTACCCGCCTCAACCTCGAAGGAAATGAGCTCCCCAACGTGCGGGCGTCTGCTATCCCGTGGAAAAGCGGAGATGTGGACAAAGAGTTCGTCACTCCCCGCGGCGGGAGCGATGAACCCAAAGCCGCGATCGTCATGCCATTTAATGAGGGTCCCGTGAGTTCGCATAGGTAAAGGTCTCGTTAGCGGTCAGGCGCTGGCTCAGCTTGAGGACCTGGGATGGCTTGGGATCATCACCCCAGCGCCGCCAGGTTCAAGGTCCCCGCCGCGCCCGCAACCCCTCCATGACCGCCAGGGCCAGGGGATGGCCGGCGACGGCGGCCCGCCGGATCAGGGCCAGGCCCTCCGTGGGGTCGGTCATGGGCGCCGCGATCCGCGCCTCCCCCAGGCAGAAGAGCGCGTCGGCGCAGCCCTGCTCGGCCGCCAGGTCCAGCCAGGGCTGGGCCCGGTCTGGCCGGCCCGCCTGCAAAAAGATGAGCGCCAATTCCTGTTGTGCCGCCGCTACCCCCGCGTCCGCCTGCTGGATAACGGCCGTCTCCTCGTCGCCCAGGGCCAAGCCGATGTCTGCGGCGATGGCCGCCAGCGGGATCAGGGTCCGGCCGTGGGGGTTTGCAACTTCTCGCCGCGCAGATGCCCAGCCGCAATGCGTCGCCACCGGGTGCGCTGGCTCACCCCCGTGAGGTGGACCGCCGTGTTGAGACTGACCAGGGTCAGTCTGTGTGCAGCTTACCGGAATCAACTCGGTCGAAATTAGGGGTTCAGGCGCAGCTAAAGACGATGCCCTCATCGTCGAATTTATTGACGTTGATGACTCGCGCGTCGAAGTTCTGCTCCAGAATCCCGGCCAGGGAGTCGCGCAAGGCCTTTTCGGATTGCAATCCCATGTGTATGCCAAGAATACTGTCGTGTTTGTTGACCTGGGCTTGGACTGCGGCATAGAACCAGAACCCTGGAATCTCATTTTTTATTTTCGCCTTGATTTCACATTCTGCGTGGCAACGGCACCGACATCAATAGCAACCCTCGGGGGATAAGGTGCGATCACACTCTTTCTGGATGCCGATGGTAAGTCTCATCCATAGCCTATTTGCTCACCGAAGGGTCTGCCGCAAGTAAGTTGGTTGCTGCGAATTGATGGGTGTCTATCCCTTGAGGAGTGGGATCAGGAAGCTAACTACTTAGGATGGGTCGACGGCGCTGGGTACCTCGCAAAACCGAAGTGCTCAAGGGGAAAGCTATTTGCAGTTACTAAGCTATGGGGCCAACAAGGTTTCTGTATCTGGACATTAAAATCCTTGTGCCTCTGTAGCAACCAAGTTGGTTGCTGCGTAACGGTGTCCGGTTCAAGGTCATAGGTAGGCCTTCAGCATAGGCACTAATTCGCGTTCGTAGAGCCCTGGCGAGGCTGTTTTGAGGAAACAGAGTTTGAAGAACCGCAGGACCTGGCGGCTCACC
>JBASIS010000156.1:0-8305 GCA_049654905.1 Chromatiaceae bacterium | reverse complement strand
GGCCAGGACAGGGGGACCGGCGCCTTGCCGGCCAGCGGCGGCGATGGCGCCAGGGCCGCGACGGGTAGCGACCGCCAGGTACTGGAGCCGCATGGGCGCGGACTCGCGATCCTGCTGGTGGAGGACCACGCGGTCAACCAACAGCTTGCCATCCGGCTCCTCCAAAAATGGGGCCACGCCGTCACCCTGGCCCAGAACGGCCAGGAGGCGGTCGACCTCTTCCCGACCGCCGCCTGGGATATTGACATGCAGATGCCCGTCATGGGTGGCATCGACGCCACACGGCTGATCCGCCAGGGCGAGCCCCCGGGTCAACACACCCCCATCATCGCCATGACCGCCAACGCCCGGGGTGAGGACCGAGACCGCTGCCTCGCCGCCGGCATGGATGACCATCTACCGAAACCCCTGGACATCAGGACCATGCACCGGCTGATCGCCCAGTATTGCCACCCCGCCGCCTTGCCGGCGTCCGACCCAGCGTCCACCGCCAGCGGCTCCGAAATCCAGGCGGCCCTGGCGGCGATGGACCCCGACATGCTGCTGGCGCTGCGCGACGTGGTGCGCACCCAACTGCTGGGCGACATGGCCGCGGCCTACGCGGCGCAGCGCGGTGAGGATTGGGAGACTCTGCACCGGGTGGCCCACAACCTCAAAAACACCCTGGGTCTGCTGGGGATGGGCGATCTGGTCGAGATCGCCAAACAGATCGAGGCCGCCCCGGCGGACACGCCGACCGAACGGCTGGATGGTCTGGCGCACTCCGTCCATCTCATAGTGGCCGCGCTCCACCCCGCCACCGGATCGACACCGGCCAACTGATTCCTTATTACGCCAGGCGCAGGCGCGCCTCGACGCGCAGGCGCACCAGCAGGGCCGCGTCCACGACCTGGGGGTAGATGCGGTGAAACTGGTCCACCGCCAGGGCCTGATCGGCGGCGGCCTGCTCCAGGCGGGCACGGGTCGCCGCTCGCAAGGGCAGCATCAGGAGTCGCGGGGCCAGGGCGGCGAGATACTGCCGCACGCGATCCCGGTCTTCGGCCTCCTCCCAGCCCTCCCACAGCAGCAGTTCCGGAAAATCCTCGGGCTCCAGACAGCGCCCCCCCAAGGCGTCGTTAACTTGCCCCGGCATGACCGCCCGCGACGCCAGGGCCATCCCGGAACCATCCGGCTCCCGCCGGAACCATTGGCCGCGACTCGCCTGGCCCGCCCGGGCCCATACCTGGGCCTCCAGGGTGGCGTGACCCTCGGCATCCGAATCCCGGGACTCCCCTAGGGTGCAGCGCCATTTGGACGCCCTGCCTTGGGCCAGGGGCTCCGCCCCGGTCACGGCCTCCAGCAAGGCCAGGGGGCGTTGCTCGGGGCTGGCGTCCAGCAACCACCGCTCATAGCGGTCGCGCAGGGGAAAGGGCAAGGCCCCCCGGGCGGCCCGGATGGCCTCGATGAACCCCTGGCCTGCTACCCTGGCCAGCTCCCGCTCCACGGTGGGCGGGCTGGGGAAACAGGCCAGGCCCTCCGCCTCCGACCAGACGCCATGACGGTAAAGGGAGAAAGGCCGGGCCGCGCCCAGACTGCCCCAGCCGACGGGGCGCGCGGCGTAGAGCTGGATCTCCCAATTTTGCCCATCCGTACTGATGGCACGCCCCAGATCGCTCTCGATGACCTGGATGACGCCCAAAAAGGGGTTGAGGCGCCGCTCGGCGTAGCGCCGGGTGGCCGTCATGAGGAGGCGGCCGCCAGTTTCGCGCGCAATTGATCGATGATGGCGTAGGCGGGATCCTGCATCTCGGGTGGCATGACCTCGAAGAGGTATTCGACATCGTCCAGCAGGGGCTCGATTTCAGCGCGCCGTGTCAGGTCGGGCAGGCGACGGGCGACTTCTTGCAGATAGGCATGGGGGTCGGGAAGGGACATAATTGGGCTCCGGTGGCAACCGGCGCGAGACCGGCATCAGGGATCGGGTGTTCTCCAACCTCCTTACTATATTTCAAGTTTCTAAAATGGTTAAGTTTGGCACCCCTCTTATCCAGCGGCCGGGATCCCTTGGCCCCTCCGCCCTGGCCGCCCTACTGGCCCTCTGCTCGGCCGCGGCGAGCGGCGCGCCCCTGACACCCGCCGTTTATGCGGGCAACGGGGGTGTTCCAGAGATCACCCTGGCGGCCTACCGGGCCCTGTCCGCCAGCCTGTCGCGCGGATACGACCGGAGCCGGGATATCTCCCCCCGCCAACTCCTCATCCTGCTGGAGGTCGCGGAACGCACCGGGACCAGTCTGGGCCAGGCCCTGGCCACGGGGGAAATGGAGAGCGCTTATACCTGGAACGACCACGTCCGCCCGCCCCTGCCCAATGGCCAACTGGGCTCGGCCACCGGCGTCTGGCAGTTCCTGCCCGCCACCTTCCAGATCATCATCAAGAAATATGGCGCCCAACTGCTGGCGGCGACCGCCGCCGACGCGGCGGCCAACCGCGCTCCCCTGGACTTGGGCGAGGGGCCCTTCACGGATGCCCAGATGCGCGACCTGATCCAGGAGACGATGGCGGGTAAGCGGGGCGCGGGGGACGAGGAACTCCAGCTCTTGCGTCACAACTTCGCCGTGCTGGCCTTCGCGAAACACTACCTGAGCCTCGACTCCGGCGCCACGACCCCGGAAGAGGATTATCTCTTCCACTTTCTGGGGGAGGGGCAGGGCCACCGAGTGCTGGCACTGGCGCGGGGCGAGGCCCGGGATACCCTCTGCGTCCAAATGCTGGATGCGCCCGCCACACCGCTAGATACCGGGCCCAATGCCCCGGGGGGCGAGGCCATTTTGGCCAGCCAGGGGGTCTCATCTCCTCCGCCGTCCGCCCCGCGCGTCACCGCCCAGGCCGCAGTCGCCTCCCCCTTCCTGCCCGAGGGGCTGACACTAGCGACAGCACGGACCTCGGCTGGCGCCGCGACGGAGTCATCCGGCTCGGCCGGTCCATCCAAAGCAACGACACCGGCCACCTCCGCAGCGGAATCATCCGGCCCATCCGTGGCATCGAAGCCATCGACACCGGCCGTGACCGGGGCCTCGGCGCCGACGCCATCGGCTCCGCCAACCGGGACATCCGGAGCCTCCCTGCCGTCGCAGCCGCCCGAGACGACCGTGGAGACGGCACCGATTAAGTCACCGGAACCGACGGGGCGGGCGGCAGCCCCCGCGCCGCTGCCTGCCTCAGCCCCACTGGGCTTGGGGGAGTTCGGAAGCCCCAACCCTCCCGAACCCGGCACGGCGGCCAACCCCCTCACCACCCTGATCGCGACCCTGAAAACCGCCGCTGGCCTGGCCAAAGATGAGCCGCCTCCCGCTCAACCGGCGGTTTGGACGCCCCCACCCGTCGCCGCACCCCCGCCACCTCCCTCGGCCGAGTGGGGTCTGCCCGCCACCTCCCCCACCGTCACCAGCAATCCGGGCATGTTTTACCGCGACGGCCGGCACCAGACCCAGCCCTACACCTGGGTCGAGTTCCTGGACCATCTGGGCAGGCAGGTGCGGGCCCAGGACCAACCGGCCCTGGTACGGGCCAAGTATGGGGTCGGCTTCCCCCTGAAGGGAGGCGATATGCCAGAGTGGGCCTTCGATCCCGAGGCGGTGGCCAAGCCCGTGTCGTTTCACCATGAGATCAGCCCGACCCTGCGGCTGCCCGAGGCCCTGATCACCGGGCCGCTGGACGCCGACGAGACCCGGGAATACAAGGTGCGCCTGGCCGCCCTGGTGGCCCAGGGCGATGACCAACCGCTGGATCGGCTACCCCCGGAGGCGCTGGCGGCACTCCAGCACCTGCGGCTCTTGCCTCCGGAGACGGAGGAACTCAGCACCCGCGATCCCCATGTGAGCCAGGCCCTGCGCGCCTTTCGCCAGCGGGTCGGCAAGGCCGAGCCGGATGACCCGGCCCAGGCGGACCGCCTGCTGCCCGCCGAGCGGGTGGCCCTGGCCTTCTATGACCAGCGTCTCACCCGCTATGCCGCCCTGCAGGCTGGCCAACAGGCCTCCGGGTTGCTGGCCCCTGACCTGAACCGCATCAATAAGATGCCGAAGGGTTTGAAAAAGTACGCGGCCCCGCACCTGGCCGCCGTGCAGCGGGCGCTCGCCGCGCAAGGGCTCTTGACCCCACCGATCCAGAAGGTCGTCTGGCGGGACAAGAAACGTAAGAAGCATATTGATTACAAAACAGCCCCCTTCGCCGGCAAGCCGGACCCGGCGACGATCGGCGCTCTTGATCGCTTCCAGTGGCGCCATGGCTTGCAACGGACGGGGGGAGTGATGGATGCCGTGACCCTGAACCTTCTGGGCCTATGGGCGATGGGGCCAGAGCTGTTTCGGCCCCTGTCCGGGCTGCAATGTCTGATCGAGGACTTGGCGGAGCCGACCGCTTGGTGTGAGAAACCCAGGGTAGTTCCAGAGGCAAGGCATCGGGGTGATGATGCCCTACGTATCACCCTCCAAATCCCACGTCAGGTCACTTCCAGGCTTCCGATGACGGCCTTAACATCCAACGTAATCATCCCTCGGGCACCTGCCCCACCGGGTAGTAGTCCAGACACGGATACTGGCTCGGAAAACAGTCGCTGAGACAAGCTCCCGCAAGCACTGCTACCGGGATCTAGAGCACTACACCCCCACCGACTGGGAACCCTGGCACCTGGCGCGAATAAGGACGGACGAGGCTTATCTTGCCGTCATGCGCGGCATGGATCGCTGGCTTCCTTGGGAAGCTAGGCAAAATCTTGGGCATTCAACTTAGGGCAGGACCGTCTGGGCACTCGACAGGGTTAGACTTTAGGCCGCCGCATGTGCTAGCGACGACCTCCAGGGCCTCGCTGTAGCTAATCTCCGGTGGGATATAGGTTTGTCTCAAGCCGTCGGAGCCCCTCTCCGGGTTCTCGGCTAGAGAGCGAGTTCCAGAATCAAAGGGAGTATTCACGGGTTTTGCTTCTCCTGATTGATGCATACGATTCGCGCGGGGACTGCAACCCGCCGCCCGGGGTGGCGGGCCTCTGACGCCCTGGCGATATCAGTGCATCAAATTGATAGTTGCTGGATCACCCAAGAGATTATAAATACTGGGCGCCGTCATGGGACCCAGGGACTGGGCCGTACCAGCCAGCGCCGCCTGGATGGCATCGCCCAGACGGGGCACGCGCCGCTGGAGCAAGGCCTCCAGGAAGGCGTCATTCAAGGCAGCGGCCTTGGTGTCATAGGAATAGCCGCCCGAGGACCAGACCGCCGCCGCGCCACCAGCTGGGTTCCGGAGCAGGGCCTCCCCCAGGGAGATCTGTTGCGGGAATTCAAAGCGGTTCATCAGGCAGGTCATGCCCAGCATCACCGGCAATTGCCCTTGGCCAGCGAGCTGCGCGGCATCCGTGGCACTGAGCAGGCCGTGGTCCAGGGCGATGACGCCGGCGTGACCAAAGTAGTTGAGCAGGTCGGCGCCGCCACGCAGGCCCGCCAGGAGATCGCCTCGGGCGGCGCTGGCGGTCATGCGCTCCAGGTAGAG
Source organism: Chromatiaceae bacterium (assembly GCA_049654905.1). Taxonomy (GTDB): domain Bacteria; phylum Pseudomonadota; class Gammaproteobacteria; order Chromatiales; family Chromatiaceae; genus M0108. Next base: position 2,785 of record JBASIS010000156.1, on the reverse strand, counting down.
CCGCTGGACCGCCGTGTCCGCCAGGCCGGCATCCAGCAGCTGGTCGGCACTGGCCTCGCTATTGGCGGTGTAGTTGCCGCCGGCATCGGGACCATCCGCCAGCAGGATGGCATGAGGGACCGCGGACGGGCCACCATCCTCGTAGGCGATGAGCTTGTCCACCATGCCGGCGAATTCCGCCGCCGTGGTCGCCGGCAGGCGGCCGAGGGCGAGGTCGCCGAGGCTGTCGCCATTGACATCGGCGAAGCGCTGATCCGCCGCGATCACCCCGCTATTGGGGGTAAGGGCCATGAGAACTGGCAGGCGGTCGGTACCGTAGCCCAGCAGATCCTTGGGGTCGTAGGTGCCCTTGCCGCCCAGCAGGACATAGGCCGGGGGGACTTGCCAAGTGCTCAGGGCCTCGGCAAGAAAGCGGCGGATGGCATGGGGGGTCTTCTGGCCATCGCCATACTCATCATAAAGGGCTTGCAGGGACACGAAGCGCCCGCTCAGGCCCTGGCTAGCGCGCAGGCTGAGCAGCCGTTGCACGGGCTGGGAGGCCTCGTCGTGAAAGTCACGCGGGGCGATCACCAGGTACTGGACGCCTTTGGTACCCGCGAGACTCGTGGTCTCCAGGGGCCTGACCCGGGTGGGCGCCCTGATCGCCCCCTCCGCCGCCAGCAGATAGGGGGTGGTGGGGCTGGCCGGGACCAGGCTCGCCTGGTAGCCGCCGACGCCAGCCTCGACCTTGGTCCCGATGACGGCCCGCGGCAAGCGGGGATTGGTGAGGTCGAACGTCTGGATAGCCGGAGAGGAGAAGCCCCCCGCGACCAGCAACTGCCCCGCGCCACCCGTCGCCGTCAGGGCATCCTGGTCGGCCTGGTAATGGCGCTGGTAGTCAAGGGCCAACCGGTCCAGATAAAAATAGTTGTAGGCCACCCCGGCGGCGACTCCGGTCTGGACCTGCACCTGATTTTGACCATCGGCGCGCAGCAGGGAGCCCGCCACCGGCAGTTCCAGGAGGTAGTCCGTCAGCCCGTCCCATTGGCCATCACCGACGGGGGTGCCATTGACCGATACGCTGATCTGGTGATCTGGGTTCGGTGGCAGGGCCGAGACACCCCGCAGCCAGAGTCGCAGACGGGCCGTTCCGGTCCCGGTAGCCCCGGGCGCCAGCAGGGCGAAGGCCCGACTCCCGCACCCGAGGAATTTCGTGCCCGTACCGCAGGCGGCCCCGCCATTCATGAAGGAACTCCAAAACCAGAAGTCCTCCTCGGGGTCCTTGGCCATGACGGTCCCCGCGAAGAGGTTCTCCTCGGCTGTGACGGTCGCCGGGAAGCCGTCGGCGCCGGGGGCGCCCTTGGCCAGGACCCGGGTTTCGGTCATGCGAGTACCCGCCCCCTGACCCACCACATAGACGTTCTCGAGATCATAGATGCTGCGCGAGGCCTCTCCGGAGAAGAGGATGCCCTGGCAATTGGCCGCCGCCCGCCAGGCGATCTCTTTGCCATGGTTGGTGAGCCGTAATTGCCCGGCCTGGATCAGGCCCTTGACCTTGCCTCCCGGCCAGTCGAGGACTTGGGCCAGGGCACTGGCGTTGACCTGGTACAGCCCGGTCTCGCGTACGCCGATCGCGGCCCGGTTAGCGGGACCGGCTGCGCTGTTAGCCGCGCCGAGACCCTGGCCCCGCTGGCCCCAATCAGCCGCCAGCGCCCGCTCGGCCCGGCGGGCCTGAAGGCGCCCGGTCTCCTCTTGGGTGAGCGGACGAGGGGTGAAATCGGCCTGGCCGGGGGCTAGGGACTTGGACTTGTTAACCGGTTGGCTCGCCTGGGCGACATCGGGCTGACCCAAGGGGGTGACGGGGTACTGGCCCACCTCGCGGCGATTGCCGTTGGTCTCGACCTCGGTCAGGCGGTAGGTGGCGGGCTGGCCTGGGACGGCAGTGGGATCGACGAAGCGGTAGTGGCCTCCCTCGCCGGCTGGGTTCTGGCCGGTGATCAGGCCTTCATGGAGGGTCTGGAATTCGCCATAGGCATCCAGCCTCGCCAGTTCGAAGCCTTGGGTGCCGACCTCGCCCTGAGTGTCCCATTCCAGTATTACCTGCTCACCGTGGGAGCGGGAAGTGAAGGATTCGACGAGGGCGTAGGTGGTAATGGGGCCGCTGAGACTCACGCTGCTCGTCGGTGTTTGGCCACCGGCGATATCAGCACTTAGAAATGAGTGATCGTTGGAATTTGGAATGGAGCCTAACTGCAGATTCCAACTTTGCCCGCACAACAAGGTTGATGCCCGAACAGGAGGTGATGGGTAACCGTTCGCGTAGGTCAGAAAGCCACAGCGAATCGCAAAATCCACATAGGTAATGTTTCCCGTCACGACTGTATTACCTGTGCCGGTTACCCTTGAGACGCTATCGATGGTGCGAATGTAGGCGTCGGTGGTACGGCCAATCCCGTTAAAATCCATTGCACCCCTACCCATTGGTACCGCATCCATGTCTTTTAAATCCGTTTTATTCCATTTTCCATCGGTTGAATTAAACGTGAGAAACTCCATACCATGACTCTCTGCTGTCTCCTTAAAACCCAAGCAAAGCCCCAATTTGGTGTACCAAAAGTCTCGCCGTTCGAAATCACCAACATAATCGAATTTCCGTCAAACGGACTATAATGCCCTTTATTATAGCAGTCCCATTTCGGTTTTCGGCTTTCATTTTCCAATAATCTGAAAGTTTTCGGTAAGCAGCGCTCTGAGTTGCGGCTTAAAAAGATCAAGCTCGGCAAAGAAATCTTTGCAAGCACCCTTG
>JBASIS010000155.1:0-12427 GCA_049654905.1 Chromatiaceae bacterium | reverse complement strand
GATTCGGCCTATCTGACCCAGAGCGAGCAGAACCTGATGATGATGCAGGACGATCCCGCCTACTGGATCGCCGAGCAGGGGGAGATCCTTTTCAAGGAGCCCCGCGGCCCCAATAAGGTCTCCCTGGAAAAGTGTGACTTCGGCAAGGGCCCCGGCGTTCTCGATGGGGCCTATGTTGAGATGCCGCGCTACTTTGCCGATACCGGCAAGGTGATGGACCTGGAAAGCCGCCTCATGTACTGCATGAAGAACCTCCAGGGCTTCACCGACGAGGATAAGGAACTTAAGGATAAGCATGGCAACACGGACCTGGTGAAGATCCAGACCTACGTCGCCATGCAGTCCAACGGCATGCCCTGGAATCCGCCCATGGATCATCCCCTGGAGAAGGCGATGCGGGCGGCCGGCGAGGAGTTCTTCTATCGTCGTGCCGGCATCAGCGATTTCAGTTGCGCCACCTGTCACGGCGCCACGGGCAAGCGCATCCGCGCCTCGGTGCTCCCGAATGCGAGCGTCCCCGAGGAGTGGACCAAGGCCATCTCCTGGCCCGCCTTCCGGGTTGGGCATGATGCCGTGCGCGGCAGCCAGCATCGCGTCTCCGAGTGTGTCTGGCAGATGCGCCAGGCGGAAATCATCTATGGGTCCGATGCCTCCATCGCGATCATTTCCTACTGGACCGATAAGGCACGGGGCCAGCCGGCCATTCTGCCCGACATCAAGCGCTAGCCGTCGCCCAAGGAGATCGAGACATGATAGATAAGACCCTCATCGCGGCCCTGCTGGCCGCGACGACCCTGATGCCCGCTATCGGCTTGAGTGCCGATACCACGCCCCAGGCCGCCACGGGAACCGCGGCCACCGGTAACCCCGCCGCCGGGAAGAGCGCTTCCGAAACAGCTCCCGCGACTAAGCCCGTCGCGAAAAAGCCCGTCAAAAAGAAACAGCCGACCCGTAAAGCTGCCGCCGATAAGGCTGCCGCGGACAAGGCTGCCGCGGACAAGGCCACGGCCGAGAAAGCCGCCGCCGATAAGCCCACTACTGTCGGCGCCAGCCCTGCCAGCCACGCCAGTACCTCTGGTGCCGGTAAGGCCCTGGCGGCCGGGGCCCTGGGCGCCGCGGCCGTCGGCCTTGCGGCAACCGCCGTCGCTGCGGGAACCCCGGTCGATTACACCAAAATGACCCCGACGGATCTGACGGAGTACCTGATCTTTGACGCCAAGGGCTTCAAACTGGATCAGCCCACCCAGGAAGGCACGACCGGACGGGAGCGCATGACCCAGGACGAGCTGCAAAAGACCTGCTCGGCGCTACATGGCAAGACCATTGATGCCCCAACGGCGAAAAAGGTTCAGGAAATGGCGGCCGCTTCTCGCGTCTATCCCGAGGGTGGGGTCACCCTGGGGGACTGGAAGCGGGGACAGGCCCTGGCCATGGAAGGCGCTGGCTTTCGCCTGGGGCCCAAGGCCGACGACAACGCCAAGAAGTTAGGCGGTAATTGCTATGCCTGTCATCAGATGGACCTGAAGGTGGCCGCGCATGGCACCCTTGGCCCCAGCCTGACCGGCTTTGGCAAGACCCGGGGCAACACACCGGAGACCCAGAAGTATGTTTACGAGGTGCTGTATAACGCTCATGCCTACTTCCCTTGTACCAATATGCCCCGCTTTGGCGCCAATCACTTCCTGAATCAGGAACAGATGGCCGACCTCATCGCCTATGTGCTCGACCCGGAATCCCCGGTCAATAAGTAAGTAGTACCCCCGGCCCAGTCCGATTCCGAAATTGGCTCGGACTGGGCCAACCAGTATCACCGTCAGTCAACCCAAGTAGAGGATCCGGACCATGTCACTATCACGGCGTGAATTCACCCGCCTGCTGGCCTTGGGCGGCATGGCCGGGTTGTTACCGGGCGCGGCCCGGGCCGCGACTCAAGCGGGCGAGGGCGAGGCCCTCTATCAGGGCGGTCGCTTCGGAAATGTGCGCCTGCTGCACATCACCGACACCCACGCCCAGCTCAACCCCATCTATTTTCGCGAGCCGAGCGTCAATCTTGGCGTCGGTGCCGCCCTGGGGCAGCCCCCGCACCTGGTGGGCATCAACTTGCTGAAGCACTTTGGGATTGCCCCCGGTGGCAGGGAGGCCCACGCCTTCACCTTCCTTGATTTTGACGCCGCCGCCCAGCGCTACGGCAAGGTCGGCGGTTTCGCCCACCTGGCCACCCTGGTCAAACAGCTTCGCGCCGAGGCGGGGGAGGGCAACAGTCTGCTGCTGGACGGTGGCGACACCTGGCAGGGGTCGGGCACCGCCCTCTGGACACGGGGCAAGGACATGGTGGGCGCCTGCAACCTGCTCGGCGTGGATGTCATGACCGGCCACTGGGAGTTCACCTACCAGGACACCGAGGTGATCGAGAACATCAAGGCCTTCAAGGGCGAGTTCGTGGCCCAGAATGTCTCGATCTCGGATACGGCCCTGTTCGACTACAAGTTCGCCGATTTTCCGGGGTTCGACGAGGCCACGGGCCTGGCCTTCAAGCCCTACACCCTGAAAGAGATCAACGGCACCCGGGTTGCCGTGATCGGCCAGGCTTTCCCCTACACCCCCATCGCCAATCCCTCCCGCTTCATCCCTGACTGGCGCTTCGGCATCCAGGACCAGCATATGCAAGAGATGGTGGACCAGGTGCGGGCCCAGGAGAAGCCCGACGTCGTGGTGGTGCTGTCCCATAATGGCATGGACGTGGACCTGAAGATGGCCGCCTCGGTGCGCGGTATCGACGTCATCTTCGGCGGCCATACCCACGACGGCATCCCCGCGCCCACTCTGGTGGAGAACAGCGGCGGCAAGGCCCTGGTCACCAACGCCGGCTCCAACGGCAAGTTCCTCGGGGTGATGGACCTGGACGTGGGCGACGGCAAGGTGCGGGGCTATCGCTACCGGCTGCTGCCGGTCTTCGCCAACCTGCTCCCCGCCGACGCGGCGATGCAGGCCTACATCGACGAAGTTCGCCGGCCCTACCTGGCCCAACTCACGGAGCCCCTGGCCGTCACCGAGACCACCCTCTATCGTCGGGGCAATTTCAACGGCACTTTCGATCAGGTGATCTGCAATGCCCTGCGCCAGGGCGGCGACGCCGAGATCGCCCTCTCGCCGGGGTTCCGCTGGGGCACCACGGTTACGCCGGGCTCTGTCATTACCCTCGAAAATGTCCTCGACCAGACCGCCATCACTTACCCGGCCACCTATGTGCGGGAGATGAAGGGCAGCGAACTCAGGACTATCCTGGAGGACGTGGCCGACAACCTCTTCAACCCCGACCCCTATCTCCAGCAGGGGGGCGACATGGTGCGCGTGGGCGGTCTCGATTACGTCTGCACCCCCAACAACCGCCTGGGCCAGCGCATCGGCGAGATGCGCTTGGACGATGGCCGCCTGGTGGAAGCGGACAAGAGCTACAAGGTCACGGGTTGGGCCACCGTCGGCACCGCGAGCCCCGGCCGGCCGGTCTGGGAACTGGTCGCCGACTACCTGCGCGACCAGAAGACCCTTGCCCTGACCAAGGTCAACGCCACCAAGCTGGTCGGGGTGGAAGGCAACCCAGGGCTGGCCTGAGGCCGGTCACCACCCATCCTGCCCCCTGAATCTCCGCCGAGGATTAGCCCATGCAGGCCCGCCGCGCCCTTGCCGTCCCCTACTTCCTGCTCCTGTGCCTGGGCAGCGTGCCCCTCATGGCCGCCATGCCCAGTTGGTTCAAGGACTCCTTTCTCTATCTGGGGGAGGAGGTGGCGAACGCCGCCGCGGAGGGCAAGCGGGTGGTGCTTTACTTTCATCAGGAGGAGTGCCCCTACTGCAAACGGATGCTGGAGGTGAACTTCACCCAGCGCGACATCGAGGAGAAGACCAAGGCCCAGTTCAACGTCATCGCCATCAACATCTGGGGTGACCTGGAGGTGACCGACCTGGCGGGCAAGGTCGGCAGCGAAAAGGACTTTGCCCGTGACCAGAAGGTGCAATTCACGCCCACCATGCTTTTTCTGGACGAACAGGGGGCAGTGACCTTCCGCCTCAACGGCTACTATCCGCCGGAGCGCTTCAGCGCCCTGCTCGATTACAACGCCCAACGCCCAGCGCCGACCGGTTCCTTCAAGGATTTCCTGGAAGCCCGGACGGTGCCCCCGGTCAGCACCCGGTTGCACCAGGACCCCAGCTATTTGCCCCACCCCCTCAAGCTCAACCAGCGCCCCAGTGCCAAGCCGCTGCTAGTGCTCTTCGAACAGGTCAGTTGCCAGGCCTGCGACGAGTTGCATCGCGAGGGCCTGGCGCGGGACGAGGCCCAGGAATTGCTGAAGGAATTTGACGTTGCCTTGGTCGATATCGGGTCCGCGGAGACCCTCGTCACCCCCGATGGCCGGGAACTGACGGCGCGGGACTGGAGCCGGGAGTTGGGCATCAGCTACACCCCAACCCTGCTGTTCCTGGACGCCGGAGGCCAGGAGGTGTTCCGCACCGATGCCTACATTCGCCCCTATCACATCGCCACCAGTCTGGCCTATGTCGGCACCGGGGCCTACCGCCGCCAGCCGGAATTCCAGCGCTTCATCCTAGAACGGATCGAGGCGCGGCGGGAGTCTGGCGAGACTGGTCCGCCCAAGCTTTGGGATTAGGACATCCTGCCGCCACCCGGCCGCTCGTGGGCCATGTTTGCACTAGATCGGTGCCGCCACCTTGCCGCCTGGGCCTTCGCCCTGGGCCTCTGGTTTGCCGCCGGCCCCGCCGCCGCCATCCAGGAGATCCGCATCGGCGTCCTCAGTCATCGCGGTACCGACCTGACCCTGGCCCATTGGCAACCCACCGCCGACTACCTGACGACTGCCCTGGAGGGCTATCGTTTCGAGATCGTCCCGCTACCTTTCAGCCGGATCACCGAGTTCGTGGAAATGGAGTTCGTGGACTTCATCCTGGTCAATCCCGGCATCTATGTCGCCCTGGAGGTGCGCCACGGTATCTCGCGCCTGGCCACCCTCAACAACCGGGTCGGCGCCCTGAGCCTGAACCAGTTTGGCAGTGTCATCTTTACCCGTCAGGAACGGCGGGACATCAACGACCTGACCGAACTGGCCGGCCAGGCCTTTCTGGCGGTGGACGAGACCTCTCTCGGTGGCTTCGAGATGGCCTGGGACGAGTTGTTGCGCCAAGGGGTTGACCCCTATCACGACTTCGCCCGGCTGGATTTCGCCGGTGACCACGACAGCGTGGTGATGGCGGTGCTGCTGGGCCAGGCGGACGCCGGCACGGTGCGCACCAATATCCTGGAACGGATGGCGGCGGAGGGGCTGATCGATCTGGACCAGTTCAAGGTGCTCAATCCCCAGCCCACCAACCGCTTCCCCCTGGTCCACAGTACCGGCCTCTATCCCGAATGGCCCTTCAGCAAGGTCAGCCACACCGCCAACGAGCTGGCCCAGCAGGTGGCGGTTGCCCTGCTCAAGATGCCCCCCGACCACCCCGCGGCTCTGGCGGGAAGCTATGCCGGCTGGACCGTGCCCCTCGACTACCAGCCGGTCCACGAGCTGTTCCAGCGCCTCAGGCTGCCCCCCTATGATCAGGACTTCACCCTCCGTGACGTGGTCCACCGCTATTTGGTCTGGGTGGTGATCGGGCTGGTGCTGCTCCTGCTGTTCGCCTTCCTCCTCTACCGGATCTGGGGCCTCAATCGCCAGCTCCTCAAGGCCAAGACAAGCCTGGAGGCGCAACACCTCCTGATCCTCAACTCCGTCGCCGACGGCATCTACGGGGTTGATCGCGAGGGCAATTCTACCTTCGTCAACCGGGCCATGGCCGAGATGACCGGCTGGCGCGCCGAGGAGGTCGTCGGGCGCAACCAGCACGAACTGCTCCACCATACCCGCGCCGACGGCAGCCCCTTTCCCGGCCAGGAGTGCCCCGTCCATAGAAGCTGCCAGGACGGCAAGGCCCGTCATATCCCCGAAGATCGCTTCTGGCGCAAGGATGGCAGCCCCTTTCCGGTGGAGTACGCCTGCTCCCCCCTGCGCGATGACAACGGCGGCATTGTCGGCGGCGTGGTGGTGTTTCGGGATATCAGCGAACGCCAGCGCAGCGAGGAGGCCAGCCGCCGGCACCAGCTCGAACTGGCCCACCGGGATCGTCTCAATACCCTGGGTGAGATGGCCGCCGGTATTGCCCACGAAATCAACCAACCCCTCACGGCCATCGCCTCCAATGCGCAGGCCTGCATCCGTCTGCTCGACGCTGGTCTGGACGCCGATCGGGCCGGGCGCCTGAGCGATGCCCTCGCCCACATCGCCCTACAGGCCCAGCGCGGCGGCGACATCATCCGCCAGGTGCGCCAGTTCGTTAAAAAGGATGCCCCGGTCAAGACTGCGGTGGACATCAACGAACTGGTCCAGAAGGTTGTGGCGCTGATCCGTCCCGAGGCCCAGCGGGTCGGGGTCCAGATCCACACCCAGCTCGCCCCCGGCCTGCCCCAGGTCTGGGCGCAGGATATCCAGATCCAGCAGGTCATCATCAATCTCGCCACCAACGGCATCGATGCCATGGCCGACCCCAGCCTCACCGAGCGGTGCCTCACCATTGCAACTGCGGCGGGCGCCCCCGGCCAGGTCGATGTTGAGGTGCGCGATACCGGCGCGGGGGTGGACGAGGCCATGCGCACGGAAATCTTCAAGCAGTTCGTCACCACCAAAAGCCGGGGCATGGGCCTCGGGCTGTCCATCAGCAAGGGCATTCTTGATGCCCACGAGGGCCGGATCGTCCTGGAAGCAACTGGCCCCACCGGTACCCTGTTTCGCTTTAGCCTTGCCGCGCAAGGTACCTGACCGGCTACAATCTCCTCCCTGGCCCTGACCGGGGCGCCGGACCCTGATCACCCCGGTGTCAACGGTCAGCAGCATCAGCACCCCGGGGGACTCATGTCAGCGCGGCAACCAACCATCTACATCGTGGATGACGACGAGCAGGTGCGGGAATCGATCCAACTCCTGATGGAATCGGTGGGCCTGGGGGTGGAAAGCTATGGCTCGGCCCAGGAGTATCTCGATCATTTCAGCCCCAACCAGCAGGGCTGCCTGATCCTCGATGTGCGGATGCGGGGGATGAGCGGTCTGGAGCTGCAAACCCGCCTGCAACAGGTCCCCAACCACCCCCCCATCGTCATGATCTCGGCCCATGGCGATGTCCCCATGGCGGTGCGCGCACTCCAGGCAGGGGCCCTTGATTTCCTGGAGAAACCCTTCAACGCTCAGGCTCTCCTCGACAGCGTGCATCGGGCCATGCAGCAGGACGCCCTGCGTCGCGGCGAGGCCAGCCGTCTTGCCGAGATCAAGGAGCGCATCGTCCGCCTGACCCCCCGGGAGGCCGAGGTGATGCGGCGGGTAGTGGATGGTCAGCGCAACAAGGTGATCGCCAGCGAGATGAATATCACCCAATCCACCGTGGAGGTGCATCGGGCCCGGGTGATGGAAAAAATGGCCGCCAAGACCCTCTCCGAACTGATGCGGATGCTGGTCACCCTGGAGATTTGCGAGGGTAAAGGGTAAAAAGGGACGGGCCGAAAACCCGGAAGAATAACCTTCGTGGCCATTGCCAATGGCACCTATCGCTTCGGCCCGGTCAGCCGGTCGAGCCGTAACCGCTGCCGCTGGTCGAAGAGGCGCCGGGAGCCGACCCAGACGGCGGCGGCGCTGCCGAGGCCGGTGCCGGCGGAGATGAGGAAGAGGATCATCATCTGATACTTGGCGGCCTCCATGGGTGGGCTGCCGGCGAGGATCTGGCCGGTCATCATGCCCGGCAGGCTGACCAGGCCGGCGGCGGCCATGGAGTTGATGATGGGGATGAGGCCGGCGCGGATGGAGTCGCGGCGGATGTCGCGGATAGCGCATTCCCAGCTCTGGCCCAGGAGCAGGCGGGCCTCGATGCCGCCGCGTCCCTCCCAGGCCTGGCGGCTGAGGTTGTCGAGGGTAATGGCGATGCCGCTCATGGTGTTGCCCAGCAACATGCCGAGCAGGGGGATCAGATACTGGGGCTGATACCAGGGTTCGGCCCCAATGATGAGGATCAGGGCCAGGATGATGACGCTGAAGGAGGAGATGAACATGGAGAGGGTGCCGATGCCAAAGCCCCAGGCCCCCCGGTAGCGGTGCTTCTGCCGCGCCACGACCTCCCAACTGGCGACGCCGAGCATCACCAGGGTCCAGAGGCCGGTAAGGACGAAGCTGGTCTGGGCGAAGAGGAAATTCAGCACCAGACCGATGAGGCTAAGCTGGATGGCGCTACGCAGGGCGGCCACCAGCACCCGCTTTTCCACCCCCAAGTGCAGGCGCCAGGAGAGCAGGGCCAGCAGCAGCACCAGGCTGGCAGCCAGGCCGAGGTCGAAAGGGCTGAGGACGATGAGTTCCATCAGGCGGCTGGCTCCTCTTGCTCATCCACTAAACGGTCGCCCTGGATGACCAGGCGGCGGGCGCCGGGCAGGCCCGGGGCTGGCCGGGTCAGGCGGCGGCGCTGGTCCGGGTCATGGCTCACCCAGAGCACGGCGGCGCCCTGCTGGCGGCGATAGTCCTGGATCAGGTCCTCGACCCGGTCGCGATTAGGCGGGTCCAGGTTGGCGGTGGCCTCGTCGAGCAGCAGCACCTGGGGCTGAAGGGCTAGCAGCCGCGCCAGGGCCAGGCGCTGGCGTTCGCCGGTGGACAGGCGGGAGACGGTCCATTCCAGCACCTCGGGCGCAAAGCCGAGGCGGGCTAGGAGGGCGGGGATGGTCTGGCCAGCTTTATCGGCCGGGGTTGAGCAGCCAACACATCTTCGCGTCCTAGTCCCGCTTGCGGGTGCCCGACCGAAGTGATCCCCCACCTGGTCAAACCACCAGAAGGACTCCGCCGGCAGCAGGGCCACGCGGCGCCGCCATTCGGGCGCGGGCAGGGAGGAGCAGGCCGTGCCGTCCAGCCAGGCCTCGCCCTCGTGAGGGTCCAGGTCCGCCAGGGCGCGCAGCAGCAGGCTCTTGCCGGAACCGGATGGGCCGGAAAGCAACACCAGGTCCCCCGCGGCCAGGGTGAGATCCAGCGGGGCCAGGTTGAGGGTCTTGAGCCCCTGGAGTCTCAGGGTGGCCATGTCAGCGGCGCAGGAAAATCAAGTCCCAGACCCCATGCCCCAACCGCTGACCGCGCTGCTCGAACTTGGTCAAGGGGCGATCCTCGGGACGGGGGGCGAAGGCGCCGGGACCGGCGGTGTTCATGAAGATAGCGTCGCTCATCGTCAGCACTTCCATCATCCGCAGGGCATAGGGCTCCCAGTCGGTGGCGGCGTGGAAGAGACCGCCGGGGCGGATGACCCGGGCCAGCCTTGTCACGAATTCCGGATTGAGGATGCGCCGCTTGTGGTGGCGCTGCTTGGGCCAGGGGTCCGGAAAGAGCAGATAGATCCCCGCCAGGCTGGCGGGTGCCAAGCCCCGGTCCAGCAGGTCCACGGCGTCCTGGCGCAGCAGGCGCAGGTTGCCCAAGCCGCGCCGTTCGATCTCCAGTAGCAGGTGGCCAACGCCGGGGCCATGGACCTCGACGCCGAGGTAATTGCGTTCGGGGTGGCGCGCGGCAATCTCCGCCAGGGTCTCGCCATTACCGAAGCCGATCTCCAGATAGATGGGCTGGTCGTTACCAAACAGAGTCGGCGGGTCGAGGGCCTCACCCGCGGGCAACTCGACGCCGTAGCAGGGCCAGAGCTCGGCGAAGGCGCGCTCCTGGGCCTCGGTCAGCCGGCCCTGGCGCAGCACATAGCTGCGGATGGGACGCCGCTGGGGCGGATGATCCGGCGGTGACTCGATCAGAAGGGGAGCCCTTTCCGGGCGGGCCTGGACATGGGATGGCGACGGTTCCTGGCTAGGGGTCATGGCTTGGAGGTGGAGGCGCAAGGATAAACGATTTCACGAGGTGGCGAGGCGCGTCCGCGCCCCCTAGCTCTTGGCATCGCCCTCCTCGCGTACCAGGGCGTAATCCGTGCGCCGCACGCCGCGCACCAGCATGTCGGTGTCCTCGCTGGCGATGCCCAGGCTCTCCAGGGCCTCCGCGGCCAGGCGCAGGCTGGCCTCCAGGGCCTCGGGGAAGGCCTTGTTGGCACCCGCCCGCAAGAGGGCGTCACTGGTATCAAGGTCCCGGGCCCGCGCCACGATGGTGGTTTTGGGGGCCAGATCGCGGATCAGGGTGGTGGCGCGCAAGGCCGCCTTGCGGTCATCCAGAGTCAGCACTACCAGATCCACTTTCTCGATGTGGACGGCGACCAACAGGTCCAGGTCGGTGACATCACCGTAATAGACCGGGTGGCCCTGGCGGCTGAACTCGGCCACCCGCGCCTGTTCCGTGTCGAAGGCGATGTAGGGGATGCCGCTGCTGCCCAGGATGGTGCCGACGGTGTGGCCTACGCGGCCATAGCCAGCCACCAGGGCCTGGAAGTGGTGCTCGTCACTCTGGTGGGAGAAGGGGAAGACTCCATCCTTGGGCGCTACCGGCACGGTCATGCGCGAAGCCAGGGCATCGCCCAGGCGGACCAGCAGGGGCGTGATCAGCATGCTGAAGGAGATGATGCCGATGGAGAGCACAAAGGTGGCATCGTCGATGAGGGCCATGGCCTTGGCGGCGCCGAAGAGCACGAACCCGAATTCGCCCCCCTGAGCCAGGATGAAGGCGACCCGCGTCGCCGTCTGGCGGCCTTCGCCAAAGGCCAGGCAGAGGGCAAACAGGACCGCGATCTTGATGGCGACGATGATGAGGACATGGCGTAGAAAGATCAGGGGATCCCCGGCCAGGGCGCCGATATCCACCGACATGCCCACAGCGACGAAAAAGAGGCTCATCAGCAGGCCTTTGTGGGGATCAATGGCCGCCTGGATCTGGAGGTTATAGCGGGACCCGGAGAGGGCGACCCCCATGAGAAAGGCCCCCAGGGCCATGGACATGCCGGCCCGGTCCATGGCCCAGGCGGCGGCGAAGACGGCGGCCAAGGCCACCAGAAAGAAGGCCTCGCGGTTGTTCTGGCGCGCCAGTAGGTCGAGCAGGCGCGGGACCAGGTAATAGCCCGTCAGGATAACCAGGGTCACGGCGCTGACGACGTAGAGCACCTGCTTGAGGATGGGGACATCGCTGGACAGGGTGCCACTGTCCGCCAGGATGGGCACCAGGGCCAGCAGGGGCACCACCGCCAGATCCTGCATCAGCAGAATGGCGAAGGTGGTCTGGCCATGGGGGCTGGCGATCTCGCCCTTTTCCTGCAACATCTGGATGACGAAGGCGGTGGAGGAGAGGGCGAGGGTGAGGCCCGCGAGCAGGTCTATCCCCCAGCGGGGCTCGAAGAGATGCAGATAAAGCGCGATGACGCCGCCGGACAGCAGAATTTGCAGGGAGCCCAGCCCGAACATGGAACGCCGCAGGGACCAGAGGCGACGTGGGTGCATTTCCAGGCCGATGACGAAGAGGAGCAACACCACCCCCAACTCGGTGAAGTGGCGCACATCCTCGACATGTTCGGTAACCGTGGGCCCCGGCGTATGGGGGCCAATGAAGATGCCCGCCACCAAGAGACCCAAAACCGAGCCGAGCCCAAACCGGCGGAAGATGGCGACGGCTAGGGCGGTAGCCAGCAGCAGGATGACGGCGGAATCGACGAAGGATTTGGGTTCCAAGGGGCGATGCTCCGGGTGCTGGGTCGGTCAATGTAGGGAGCGGTAGCTCCCATAGGGGTCTCGTCATTGTCGCTTGCAACAGGATTCTACAACAGCCCCGGCGGGAGGGCTGTGGCATGGCCCACGCCGGGCTTGCAATCCAAAGGTGGGGCTTCTTATACTGGCCACTCCGCAGCGGGTGTAGTTCAATGGTAGAACAGAAGCTTCCCAAGCTTCTAGCGTGGGTTCGATTCCCATCACCCGCTCCAATTCCCTCCGCCCTCCTGCTCTCTACCAGCATGCTTTCACCCGCATCGGCGTCTTGCCGGTCAGACCCTCGGGTCACATTCCCGTAGAGTTGTGAAACCCAAAAAACTCCCTAACAGGCGCCAGCCACCCACTCGGCCCATGCCATGAAACGACTTCTGAAAATCCTGCTGACCCTGCTGCTGATCCCGGTGGCCCTGATTGCGGGGGTTCACTTTTTCATCGATCCCAATGATTACAAAGACGAAATCAGTGCCTGGGTCGGGAAGGCTACTGGCCGGCAACTGACCTTGAGGGGTGATCTGGGGCTGTCTCTCTTCCCCTGGATCGGAGTGGAGGTGCGGGAGGCAAGCCTGTCCCAGCCCGCGGGTTTTGGGGACGAGCCCTTCGCGCGCATCCAGGAGGTGCAGGCCCGGCTGAAATTCTTGCCCCTGCTGCGGGGACGCGTCGAACTGGGCGAGGTGCTGGGTACCGGGGTGACCC
>JBASIS010000154.1:0-32759 GCA_049654905.1 Chromatiaceae bacterium | reverse complement strand
ACATGAGGCACATTCGCGGCGATAAAGTTTCTTGCCGGCCTCGGTATCCCCCTCGGCGCGGGGGATCTGGACCAGGCGCTTGCTGGCGAGCAGGCGTTCGTAGGCATTGAAGCCCGGAGCCGTCTCGTCGACGGGAGGCAGTTTGCTGGCTATCTCCAGGCTCGCGAGATAGGCGGACACATCCTGAATATCGGGGTCGGGCATCTGGCGGTGATCGACGGATTCGACCATGGCCAGATTGGTCCTTTTGCGATCCCGGAACAGCGTCAACTGGTGGGCGATAAAGGCGGCGGGCAGTCCCGCCAGTCGGGGATATTCACCCTCCTTGCCGCCCTGCCCGAACTCCCCGTGACACCCGGCGCAAACCTCGTTGATATCCCTGCCGTTACGCAAATCCACCTGATCGATGGCGGGTTCCATGGCGGCCTGGGCACTACTGGCCAGCAAGCCGATCGCAAACAAGGCAGTCAGCGCGCACTGCTGAATTTTTGGTTCCTGCATCTCACTTACCAGGTTTCCCATCCATGGGTAATTATGACGGGCCGAGCGACCTCTAAGCCTTAACCAAGGTCAAAAGAGAGCCGTTAGCCGACCCGCGAGAACCGGCCTGGCCTCGGTGCGCCTGGCCCGCCTAACCCCCTGTAATGGCCTACAGCCCTGGCGTCGGGGATGGAATCACCGGGCGCTCGAAACGCAGTTCCTGGCCATAGGGAAAGACATCCTCCCAAACCCCATTAGCGGTGTCCTTCTGGCGTTGTTGCCAATAGCGATAGTCGAAAATTTCCGGGTGAGTGTCGAACAGGATTTGGCGCAGTGCCTGGCTGTTGGTGAGAAAGGTGGGGAATTCCTCCGGGAACACATCACCGGGATTCACGGTGTACCAGGGTTCGGCGCTCATCTCATCATCAAGGGTGCGGGCCTGGGGAATTTTGCGGAATTTGCACTCCCCGAGATAACAAATCTCATCGTAATCATAGAAGATCACCCGACCCAGACGTGTGACCCCAAAGTTCTTGAAGAGGAGATCCCCCGGAAAAATATTGACACCCATGAGCTGCTTGAGGGCCAGACCCCAGTCGTCCAGGATGGCACGTTGCTCCGCGGGGCTGGCCTGGGCCAGGTAGACGTCCAGGGGTGTCATGCGTCGCTCGATATAAAGATGACGCAACACCAGCAAACCGCCTTCCTCCTCCACCAGGGAGGGCACCTCCGCCTCGATCTCCCGCAACAATGCGGGAGAGAAGCGGTGACGGGGAAAGGCCACATCGGAGAACTCCAGGGTGTCCGCCATCCGGCCCATGAGGTCGTGATTCTTGACCTGCTGATAGCGATCTTTGACCTGCTGGCGGGTGACTTCCTTCTGGGGGGGGAAGCGATCCCGTATCACCTTGAATACATAAGGGAATGACGCCAGGGTAAACACCAGCATGACCATGCCCCGGGTGCCGGGGGCGATCTGAAAGAGATCCTCAGAAGAAGCCAGATGATCCAGAAAGTCGCGGTAGAACTCGTTCTTGGCCTGTTTCTGGAAACCAATGCTCATGTAGAGATCGGCGAGGGATTTGCTGGGCATCAGGCTCTGCAGAAAATCCACGGTGGCCGCCGGGACCGGGGTCTTCACCATGAAATAGGCGCGGGTAAAACTGAAGACGGCGTCAACCTGCTCGGCCTGGGTGAGCAGGGTATCGGCGTAGATGGCCCCCTCCTCGTTGTTGACGAGGGGGATCACGAAGGGCTGGCATTCCTCGCCCTGGATCACGCGCCCGATCAGGTAGGCCGCCTTGTTACGGTAAAAGGGCGATTCCAATACATCAATGCGCACCTCCTCCAGGTTACGGGTACCGAGGGTGCCGCAGGCCCGAAAGGCGGCGGCTACCCTCTCGGTATCCCGTTGGAGGTCCTCATAGGGCAGGGTGAAATAAAAGGCGGAGAGGATCTCCCACACGCACTGCTCGAGCCCGCTATCCCCAGGATGGAAGGACATGTAAACCAGGTAGCGGGCCGCCAACTCCTGACGGTTGACGCTGGAAGCCAGGAAGATATTGTCATTATTGAAATATTTACGATCAAAGAGCCGGCAGAAGACGGAGTTGTAAAAGGTCTCGGCCAACTCGGGGCGCCCGTGGCGGGCAAGCAGGTGGCGATAAAGCTGCTTGACCTCCTGCCACAGGGGCTCGTCCAGATACTCGATACCGAAGGCGGAGCGCGCCTTATCGACCGCCTCCCGGACCCGCAAATCATAAAAACTGATGCGCTTGGCGGAGGCCGCCCGCACCGATTCCCAGTCGGCTCGTTCGAATCGTTGGCGAGCGGAACTGGTAATCTCTTGAAAATATGAATAATGCCGGTCGAAACCGGTCAGGATGGAACGAGCGATCTGGTGTGCCCGATCTTGCTGGACGTTGCCCATGAACCTTGCCTCTCCCCTCCCAAAATTAACCGGCTGGCTCGGCGCCGGGAGGCCTGCAAACCCCGGCCGCGCCTTACCATTGCTTATTTCAAATCTATGTATTGAAATATTAGACTTTAATTACTGAGCTTTTTACACCATTTTGTTGCAGCGCACAATACAAGGGTCTTCTTGACCCGACAACAAATTCGCTCACCACTTCCCGGAGAAGCCCATGCCCCAGGTCCAGATCCTTGCCCCCGTGCTCCCCGCCCTGCAGGAGGTCCTCTCCCCCGCGGCGCTGGAATTCGTGGTGGACCTGGAGCGTCGCTTCGGCCCGCGCCGACGGGAACTCCTGGCCGCGCGTGTCGCCCGCCAGCAGCGGCTCGATGGCGGGGAGTCCCTGGACTTCCTGGCCAGCACCGCCGAAATTCGCGCCGGGGACTGGCGGGTGCGCCCCGCCACCGCCGATCTTCTGGACCGCCGGGTGGAGATCACCGGGCCCGTGGACCGCAAGATGGTCATCAACGCCCTCAACTCCGGCGCCAAGTGTTTCATGGCCGACTTCGAGGACGCCCACGGCCCAACCTGGGGCGCCACCCTGGAGGGCCAGCAGAACCTCGCCCAGGCCATCCGCCGCACCCTGACCTTCCAGAGTCCCGAGGGCAAGGACTACCGGCTGAACGACACCCTGGCCACCCTCATCGTACGTCCCCGGGGCTGGGCCCTGCCCGAGAAGCACGTCGAGGTGGATGGCCAGCCCATGTCCGGCGCCCTCTTCGACTTCGGCCTTTATCTCTTCCACAATGCCCAGGAGTTGCTGGCCCGGGGCAGCGGACCCTATTTCTATCTGCCCAAGCTGGAGGGCCATCGGGAGGCCCGGCTGTGGAACGACGTCTTCACCTACGCCGAGGAGCGCCTGGGCCTTGCCCATGGCAGCATCCGCTGCACCGTGCTCATCGAGACCATCACCGCCGCCTTCGAGATGGACGAGATCCTCTACGAACTGCGGGACTACATCTGCGGCCTCAACTGCGGCCGCTGGGACTACATCTTCAGCTTCATCAAGCGCTTCCACGCCCACCCGGAACGCTGCCTGCCGGAGCGCGGCCAGATCACCATGCTGGTGCACTTCCTGCGCTCCTACTCGCGCCTGCTGATCAAGACCTGCCACCGCCGGGGCGCCCATGCCATGGGCGGCATGGCGGCGCAGATCCCCATCAAGGGGGATCCGGTGGCCAACGACATCGCCTTCGCCAAGGTGCGGGCGGACAAGGAACGCGAGGCGGGGGATGGCCACGACGGCACCTGGGTGGCCCATCCCGGCCTGGTATCCGTGGCCCTGGAGGTCTTCGACCAGTACATGCCCGGTCCCAATCAGCTCGATCGCACCCTGGACGACCTGAATATCGTCGCTGCCGACCTGCTGGCACTGCCCACGGGCACCATCACCGAGGCCGGTCTGCGCAACAACGTCTCCGCCGGCCTGCGGTACCTGGCCGCCTGGCTGGGCGGGCGGGGCGCGGTGCCTATCCACAACCTGATGGAAGACGCCGCCACCGCCGAGATCGCCCGTGCCCAGTTGTGGCAATGGGTGCGCTATCCCGGCGGGGTGCTGGACGATGGTCGCCAGGTGACCCCAGCCCTGTTTGAGCAGACCCTGGACGATGAGCTGGCCCTGGCGCGCACGGAACTGGCCGGCGCCGGCGACCCGGCGGCCCAGCATCTGGACCGCGCGGCCCAACTCCTGCGGGACATCGTCATCCAGGACGAATTCGAGGAGTTCCTCACCCTGCCCGCCTACCGGATCCTGGACGAAACGGCCGGGCTCTGAACCTGGTTCCCGGTGGCGCCCCGCCTTTTGCGGGCGGCACCACCCCCTCACGAAAAATCCATCGCGCGGCCACCGCGCCTTACCACTGAGCGGAGTAACCCATGACGAAAATACTGACCCGAGAGCAACAGATTCAGGCCCTGGAGAAGGAATGGGCCAGCAACCCCCGCTGGAAGGATGTGAGCCGTGGTTATACCGCCGCCGACGTGGTCCGCCTGCGTGGGTCCGTGCAGCCGGAATTCACCTATGCCCGCAACGGTGCCGAAAAGCTCTGGGAACTGATCCACGGCCGTGCTCGTAAGGGTTACGTTAACTGCATGGGCGCCATCACCGCGGGCCAGGCCATGCAGCAGGCCAAGGCCGGGGTCGAGGCCATCTACCTGTCTGGCTGGCAGGTGGCGGCGGACGGCAACACCTCCGAGACCATGTACCCGGACCAGTCCCTCTACGCCTACGACTCGGTGCCGACCATGGTCCGGCGCATCAATAACACCTTCAAGCGCGCGGACGAGATCCAGTGGGGCCGCGGGATTGGTCCGGAGGATGCCGGCTATATCGACCACTTCCTGCCCATCGTGGCGGATGCCGAGGCGGGCTTCGGTGGCGTGCTGAACGCCTTCGAGTTGATGAAGAACATGATCGCCGCCGGCGCCGCTGGCGTGCACTACGAGGATCAGTTGGCCGCCGTTAAGAAATGCGGCCACATGGGCGGCAAGGTCCTGGTCCCCACCCAGGAGGCGGTGCAGAAGCTCATCGCCGCGCGCTTGGCGGCCGATGTGTGTGGTGTCCCCACCCTGGTGCTGGCCCGTACCGATGCCGAGGCGGCCAACCTGCTGACCTCCGATTTCGATGCCAACGACAAGCCCTTCCTCTTGGGCACCCGCACGGCCGAGGGCCTCTACAACGTCAAGAATGGCCTGGAGCAGGCCATCAGCCGCGGTCTGGCCTATGCCCCCTACGCCGATCTGGTGTGGTGCGAGACGGGTACCCCGGACCTGGGCTTCGCCCGGGAATTCGCCGAGGCCCTGATGGCCCAGAACCCCAACAAGCTGTTGGCCTACAACTGTTCGCCCTCCTTCAACTGGAAGAAGAATCTCGACGACAAGACCATCGCCAAGTTCCAGGATGAGCTGTCCGCGATGGGCTATAAGTACCAGTTCATCACCCTGGCCGGCATTCACAGCATGTGGTACAACATGTACGACCTGGCCTATGACTACGCCCGTGGCGAGGGCATGCGCCACTATGTCGAGAAGGTCCAGGCTCCTGAATTCGCGGCGCGCGACAAGGGATATACCTTCGTCTCCCATCAGCAGGAAGTGGGCGCCGGCTACTTTGACGACGTCACCACCGTCATCCAGGGCGGCACCTCTTCCCTGACCGCCCTCACCGGCTCCACCGAAGAGGCCCAGTTCGACCATTGAATCCTGGGTGATCATCAGGCCGGGTAATCAGGGTGCTAGCGCCCCTTCCCGGCCGGATCAGCCGCTGACCGGAAAGCCGGTCCCGGGCAACCGGGGCCGGCTTTTTCCAGTTGAGTGATAGCCCAGAAGTAGCAGAGAGCGTAATTTGGGGGTATCGGGTAACGAGCGGCGGGGGTGTCGACAGCAGGGATGCTGTCGCCAAGCCTACAGGGATGTATTCACGGCGTCCCCCGCCGTTCGTTACCCGATACCCCCAGGCGTGAACCACAAGCGGAGTCCCCCTTCCAGGAACTGACCATGACATTGCCTAGCCTGAAAACAACCGATTTAAGCGACGAATGGGGGGATAAGGCCCAGATCTGTGCCCCCCTCTTCCGCGACTTTGGCGGGCGGACCGACTTCCACGGCCCCATCGCCACGGCCCTGTGCCCGGATGACAACTCCAAGGTGCGGGAGATGCTGGGGGAGCCCGGGGCGGGCCGGGTCCTGGTGGTCGAGGCCCAGGCATCACCCCGCTGCGCCATGCTGGGGGATCTCCTCGCCCAGTTGGCCGTTGACAATGGCTGGGCCGGGGTCCTGGTGCACGGCTACATCCGTGACAGTGCCGAGATGGCCCATATGCCCCTGGGCGTCAAGGCCCTGGGTACGCTTCCCCGCAAGAGCGACAAGCGCGGGGCCGGCCAGACCCAGGTGATCCTCGGTTTTGCCGGGGTGGAATTCCGGCCCGGTGATATGCTTTACGCCGATGCGGATGGGGTGCTGGTCCTGGCCACCACTGACGCCGGGGCGCCTCCCGCAGCGAATTGAGGCCCGACCTCGACCTTACCCCTCCCTGGAAAGGCGTTCCGCCTCCATGAGCCGAGGGTCTTGAGATAATCAGGAGAACAGAATGAAGCCTATGATCTTTTGTGTATTTTTAGCCGCCATGGTGGTGGGGCATCACGCGATCGCCCAATCAGGCAAGGATTTAAAGGGTCTGATTGATAACCTGCCGAAGAGCAAAATCGGAGACTGGGTCATCGGTGGAAATATTGTGGCGGTCACGGCCAAAACCCGTTTTGACGAGGGCAATGGCCCGACGGTGGTCGGGACCTGCGTGTCCGTGGACTACGAGGGCAGCCAGGTCAAGGTGATCGCCACCGAAAAGGCCTCCAAATGCCTTCCCGAATAAGCCGAACCCAGGACTGACAAGGCGGCACGGGTCTGGCGACCTCCTCTTCCGAACTCACGCCGCCCATGGGAAAACCGCGAGCAGGCCCCGCCCCGACGGGCCGCCACCCCGTAGTTGACCGAGCGACAGGCATCCGCCAACGCCCTCGACCGGCTGCTGGCCAAAGGCAGCCCTCTTTGTGATTGCCGATTCTTGAGCCAGAGGGGCCCGCCGCCATGTTCGCCAACCTCTTCACCCCCAAGCCCGCGCTGGACGAGCCTTCGATTGCCTGGATTTTCGCCGTCTTCGCCTGGGCCCTGCGGTGGTTCGACGCCGGATATTTCCGGGACCAGACCCTCCTGATTGCCCCGACCAACGACTTCTTCCCGGGCCGGGTCGACAGCGTTCAGGGCATGGCGGAACTCATCTTTCGCGCCACGACCGGCTATGCGGGCATGGGGCATTGGCCCCTGCGGCTGATGCCGCCCGAGGCCGGGCTACCCATCGCCCCACCCCGGCTGGCCCTGCCCCACCCGTTGCGCGGGGTGTCGGTGGAGTCGGCTGGTCATGGGATTCCGGTCGGGACAGGCGCCACAGCCATGATCCCCATCCCCTACGACCCCATCCTGGTCAATAACCCAGAGGCCTTGATCGCGGGCCTCGCCCAGAATCTGGCCTATCATCTGGGCGCCGCCGCAGGCGAGCCGCCACCGGGTGGCCTGCAAAACTGGCCCCAGGCCACGGAGATCATGGGCGTCTTTCTGGGTTTCGGCGTCCTGTTCGCTAACACAGCCTTTCAGTTTCAGACCAAAAGCTGTGGGAGTTGCGGTAGCCCCAGCCCGCAGCGCCAGACATTCCTATCCCAATTCGATATCACCTATGCCCTGGCGCTATTTAGTGTACTGAAGGGCATCCCCCCGGCGAGGCAGTGCGCCATCTCAAAAGCGCCCTGCGGCCCCACTACAAGCGCTGTCTGGCCGACCTCGGCCGACGCCAGGCGGCCCTGGCCGAACTCCGGGCGCTGCTCCCCTAGGCCCCGCGCTTGACCCTGCCGCCCCTGGATCTCCTGCTGCCAATTCTGAGCATCGCCTTCCTGGCGGGCCTGGTCCAGGGGCTGTCGGGATTTGGGTCGGGGCTGGTGGCGGCCCCGCTCCTGGCCCTGCTGTTGCCGCTGGAGACGGCCGTGCCGCTGATGACCCTCCTCAGTCCGCTGATCTCCCTGCAAAACCTGCTGCATCTGCGCCAGGCCATCCGCTTCGACCGGGTCAGAGTCCTGTTGGCGGGTTATGTCGTGGGCACCCCCCTGGGTCTCTATCTGCTCACCCGCGCCCCCGCGACCCTGATGCTCGGCGTCCTGGGAGTCTTTCTGACGGGCTATGCCCTGGTCTCCCTCACGGGCCGACAGCCCCGAGCGCGCTGGCTGCGGGAGTGGCGCTTTAGCC
Organism: Chromatiaceae bacterium; assembly: GCA_049654905.1. Classification (GTDB taxonomy): domain Bacteria; phylum Pseudomonadota; class Gammaproteobacteria; order Chromatiales; family Chromatiaceae; genus M0108. Next base: position 24,520 of record JBASIS010000154.1, on the reverse strand, counting down.
TGGGGGTGGCGTCCGGGGCCTTGGGCTCGGCCTACAGCACCAGCGGTCCGCCCGTTATCCTCCACGTGGCCGCTCACCCGGAGTGGGAACCCGATCAGCAGAAGGCGACCCTGGCCCTCTTTCTTGGCCTCTCCAACCTCATCACCCTGGCGGCCTTTGGCCTGAGTGGTCTCTATACGGGCGAGATTTTCGGTTGGTTTCTCTGGGCCTTCCCCCTGCTCGCCATCGGAACCCAGGCCGGTATCCTGCTCTACCGGCGCATGGGCGCCCACGACTATCGCCGCCTAACCTTTGGTCTCATCCTGGCCATGGGGATCATCCTGCTTTGGCGGGCGGTTGCCTTGAATCCCTGATAGACTTTTCCCCTGGACACGCAACTTTTATGCAGGTGGCCATGGCAAAGCGAGCCACGGCGCCTATCCTTCAAGGAGGGATGAAACCGTACCCGGTGCTTCAACCTGATCCCCTGGCATGAGGACCGGTCCCCAGGGGCCAGATGGGGAAAGGTCCCGCCTTAGGCACATAATCCGTAAGAGGAGGTCAGCCATGAGCCTGTTCCGCGCCCTCGCCCTGCCCTTGCTGGCCCTGCTGCTGACCGGGTGCGCCTCGCTGGCCTCCGACCGCATGACGGGACACCTCAAAACGGTCATGTTGGCGCAGGATGATCCCGAAACGGTGCGGGCAGCGGCCCCGGCCTTCCTGCTGCTGGTGGAGTCCATGATCGCCGAAAGCCCGGACGACCCGCGCCTGCTCGCCACTGGAGCGGAATTGGCGGCCTCCTATGGCGCCCTGCTGGATGATCCCGACCGCCGGGCGCGCCTGGCGGATCGTGCCTATGACTATGCCAAGCGGGCCCTCTGCGCGGAACAGGCACCCGTCTGCGACGCCTTGAACGGCCCCTTCGAGAACTTCGCGGCAGCCGTGGCCAAGGTGGGTCCCACGGGGCTCGACAACCTCTATCTGTTTGGCACCGCCTGGGCCACCTGGCTGGAGTTTCATGGCGGCGACATGGACGCCATTGCCAATTTGCCCAAGCTGGAATTGCTCTTCAGCCACATCCTCAGCCAGGACCCTGGCTTCCGGGCCGGCCGCGCCCACCTCTATGCGGGAGCCCTCGCCATCCTCCGTCCACCGGCTCTGGGCGGACAGCCGGATAAGGCCCGAGGCCACTTCGAAGAAGCCCTGCGGCTTGCGGAGGGCAAGGACCTCATGGTCCAGGTCGAATTCGCCCGCCGCTATGCCCGTCAAGTCATGGACCAGCCTCTCCACGATCGTCTCCTGAATCAGGTACTGAGCGCCGATCCAGTCTCCGCTGGCCTGACCCTGACCAACCTGCTGGCCCAGGAGGAGGCCAGGCGGCTGCTGGCGGAGGATTGGTTCGCCATGTAGGACAATGCCTGACGGGCTGGCCATGGCTAGCCTAAACTTTTCCCTTTCGATGGCTACTCATCAAGAGACACGACATGAACATGCGGCGCATCTTCCTTCTCGCCCTAGTTGGGTTATTCCTGATTCCGGTCCCGACCCTGCAGGCCGCCCAGGTGATCAAGATCGCCACCCTGTCCCCGGATGGCACCAGTTGGATGCGCGCCATGCGCGCCGCTGGCGATACGATCGCGAAGCGCTCCCAGGGGCGCGTGGAACTGCGCTTCTATCCTGGCGGGGTCATGGGCAATGACCAGAGCGTCATGCGCAAGATCCGCGCTGGCCAGCTACAGGGAGGTGCCGTGACCATCGGCGCCCTTTCCGGCGTGGATAAGGACATCGAAATCTATGGCCTGCCCTTTCTCTTCCACGATCTGCGGGAAGTGGATCAAGTGCGCTCCCGTATGGACGCCACCCTGCTGCAAGGGCTTGAGAATAAGGGCTTCATTGGGTTTGGCTTTGCCGAGGGCGGCTTTGCCTACTTTATGTCCAATCGACCGCTCAAGACCATCAGCGATCTCCAGGCCGGCAAGGTCTGGGCACCGGAGGGCGACACTATTAGCCTCACCGGCTTCAAGGCCGTAGGGGTGTCACCGGTCACGCTCCCCATCACCGATGTCCTGGTGGCCCTGCAAACGGGCCTCATCGACACCGTCACCTCCCCTCCCGCCGGGGCCATTGCCCTCCAGTGGCATACCCGCGTCAAATACCTGACGGAGATACCCCTTCTCTATACCTATGGCATCCTGGTCATCACCGACAAGGCCTTCAAGCTGCTCTCCGGGCCGGATCAGACCCTGATGCGGGAGGTTCTGGGCGAGACCTTCAAGGCGATCGATGCCCAGAACCGGCGCGACAATGAGGCCGCCCTCAAGGCCCTCAAGAATCAGGGCATTGAATTCCTCCAGCCCCCGCTCCAGGACCTGGCCGGCTGGCGCAAGAGCGTCGAGAGCGCCCAAAAGCAATTGGTGGCCCAGGGTTACTTCAGCCGGGATCTGGTGGACAAGGTCAGGAAAATACTGGCTGAGCAACGGTCTGGCCGCTAGGGACCCCGGGTCGGGCCACCGGTCCTCCCCAACAAGACCCTGCCGAGTGCCAGAGGGAATCCAGCATGGCCGTCTTCGAAAACTATGCCCAATTCAGCACCAAGAAGGTAGCCCGGACCCTGGAACTGGCGGTGACGGAACTCGTCGCCCTGCGCCAGAACACCCTGACGCCGGATTTCATCCTCCTGGCCCTGCTTGGCCAGCCGGACGCGGAGCCCCTGCACATCCTGGAACGTCTGCTGCCCAATGTGGCGGAGACGGCCGTCAAGCTGCGTTCGAACGTCCAGGCCCACTATCAGCTTGCCGTACCCCGGCAGGGCAACCAGATCCTGGTCACCGAGGAAATCAACGAGATGTTCCGCCTTGCCCACGAGGAGGCCCGGCGACTGGGTGACGGCTTCATCGCCACCGGCCCCCTCTTCCTGGCCCTCTTCGACCCCCTGTGCGGCGGCGTCGCCGAGCGCCTGCGGGAGGCGGGCATCGATTGCGACCAGGCGCGAACGGCACTGAAAGAGTTGCGACATGGCCGCGCCATCAATAGCGAGGAGGCCGAGAGCGAGCCCGACCCCCTGGAGCGCTACACCCGTGACCTAACCGAGTTGGCCCGCCAACACGGCCTGGACCCGGTCATCGGCCGCGAGGAAGAAATCGCCCAGGTCATCCAAACCCTCTCCCGGCGCAAGAAGAACAACCCGGCCTTGATCGGCGAGGCCGGGGTCGGCAAGACGGTGATCGTCGAGGGCCTGGCCCAGCGCATCGCCAATGCCGAGGTGCCCGACACCCTCATCAACAAGCGCCTGTTAGCCCTGGACATGGGCGACATCATCGCCGGGGCTAAGATGCGCGGCGAGTTCGAGGAACGGCTCAAATCGGTGCGGGACGCCGTCATCGCCGCCAAGGGCAGCGTCATCCTCTTCATCGACGAACTCCACCCCGTGGTCGGGGCTGGCGGGAGCGCGGGCTCCGGCAGCCTGGACGCCCCCAGCCTGCTCAAGACCGCCCTGGCCCAAGGCAGCCTGCAGGTCATCGGCGCCGACACCCTGGACGAATACCACCGCTTCGTCGAGTCCGATAAGGCCCTGGAGCGGCGTTTTCACCCCATTCTGGTGCGGGAACCCAGCGCCGCCGAAACCCTGCGGATCCTCCAGGGTCTGGCCCCCCGTTACGAGCAGCACCACCAGATCCACTATGCCGCCGATGCTTTGGAGGCCGCTGCCCAACTCGCGGAACGCTACATCAGCGACCGCCGTCTGCCGGACAAGGCCATCGACCTCCTGGACGAGGCCGGGGCCCACAAGCACCTGCGGCTCATCTCGGTTCCCACCCCCATCCGTGAATGGGAACGTGAGCGCCAACGCCTGCTGCATGAAAAGACCCAGGCCTTCAACGCCCAGGAGTTCGAGCGCGCGGCGCGCCAGCAGATGGAGATTCTGGCGCTGGAGGAAAAGCTGGCTAGCGACCGCCAGGTGTGGGAACAGGAGCGCGCCAGCGAGGACCTGGACGTGCGCGCCGAGGACATCGCCCGGGTGGTCTCACGCTGGACCGGCATCCCGGTGTCCCGCATGGTGGAGGCGGAGGCCGACAAGCTGGCGCGTATGGAGGAGGAGTTGCACCGGCGCATCGTCGGCCAGGATGACGCCGTCCATGCCGTCGCCGACGCCATCCGCCGCAACCGCGCGGGCATCGGCTCGGCGCGCCGGCCTATTGGTTCCTTCCTCTTCCTCGGTCCGACCGGCGTCGGCAAGACCGAACTCGCCCGCGCCCTGGCCGCCTTCCTCCTCGATGACGAGTCGCGGGTGGTACGCCTGGACATGTCCGAGTACATGGAGCGTCACGAAGTCTCCAAGATGATCGGCGCCCCGCCGGGCTACATCGGCTACGGCGAGGGCGGCCAACTCACCGAGCGGGTGCGCCGCAACCCGTACACCGTCGTCCTGCTGGACGAGGTGGAGAAGGCCCACCCCGACGTCTTCAATATGCTCCTGCAGATCCTGGAAGACGGGCGGCTGACCGACGGCCAGGGCCGGGTCGTCTCCTTCCGCAATACCATCCTCATCGGCACCTCCAACCTGGGCACGGAAGCCCTGTCACCCGACAAGCGCCCCATCGGCTTCATCCAGTCCGCCACCCCAAGTTACCAGGAGGCCCGCGACCTGGTGCTGCACGAGGTCAAACGCTTCTTCAAGCCGGAGTTTCTCAACCGCCTGGATGATGTCATCGTCTTCCACTACCTGGAACCCGCCGAGGTGCGTCGCATCGCCAGCATCTTCGTCGCGGAACTCGTCCGCCGCCTCGCCGCCCGCCACATTCAGGTCGAGGTGGAAGACGCCGTGCTCGACAAGCTCGCCGCAGACGGCTTCGACCCCGTCTATGGGGCCCGGCCCCTGCGCCGCGAGGTGGAGCGCCAGCTCGAAAACCCCCTGGCCATGATGATGGTCACCGGCGAGTGCCCCCAGGGGGCCCGCGTCCAGGCGCGGCTGGAGGGTACCGGAATTAAGATAGAGATCGTCTAACATACCTTTACCGCTCCTCCCAGCTTGTCACCGCTTGGCCACCCCAAGAAGAGCGCGCATCCGTTCCACCGTTGGCTGCTCGACGATGCCTCGCTCGGTGACGATAGCATCCACCAGTTCCGCCGGAGTGACATCAAAGACGGGATTGCGGGCCCCGACTCCCGCCGGACCCAGCCGCTGGCCGCCACAGGCCAGGACCTCGTCCGGGTCCCGTTCCTCGATGGGGATGGCGGCGCCGTTGGGTGTCTCCCAGTCGATGGTCGAGGTCGGGGCGGCGACCATGAAGCGGATGCCGTGATAGCGGGCCAGGATGGCCAGGCCATAGGTGCCGATCTTGTTGGCGACATCGCCATTGGCGGCGATGCGGTCGGAGCCGACGATGACCCAGCCGATGCCGCCCTTGGCCATGAGGCTGGCCGCCGCGCCATCCGCCTGCAGGGTCACCGGGATACCGTCCTGGGCCAGTTCCCAGGCCGTCAGGCGGGTCCCCTGCAGCCAGGGGCGGGTCTCGTCGGCATAGACCCGGGTGATTTTACCGTCGGCAAAGCCCCGGCGGATGACCCCCAGGGCCGTGCCATAGCCGCCGGTGGCCAGGGCCCCGGCGTTGCAGTGGGTGATGACGGCGGTGGGGCCCTGAATCAGGCTAGCGCCCAGCTCGCCCATGCGCCGGTTGGCGGCGACGTCCTCGGCGTGAATGGCCAGAGCCTCCGTTAGTAGCGCCGGCGTTGGATCACCCTCGCCAAGGCCAGCCAGACGGCGGCCCATGCGCTCCAGGGCCCAGAAGAGATTGACTGCGGTGGGGCGGGAGGCCGCCAGTTCCCCCAGGTCGGCCTGGATCAGCGACCGCCAGCCCTGGCCATCCTGGGCGTAGCGATCCCGGGCCGCCAGGACCACGCCATAGGCGGCGGCGATGCCGATCGCCGGCGCCCCCCGCACCACCATGTCCTTGATGGCCCTGGCCGTGGCCCTGGCGGAGTTCAGTGCCAGAAACTCGGCCCGCCCGGGCAGCAGGCGTTGGTCGAGAAGGTAGAGACGTCCCTCGCGCCAGACCAGGGCATGGTCCGGGGTGGGCAGCAGTCGGGTTGGGGTTTCCATGAGTGCTCATCCTGTGGCAAATTGGCGCCTATTCTGAACCAGCCCCCGCCGGCTTTGAAGAGCCCTGGGCCCAAGAGTCCCGTCATGACCGCCGATCTTGTCATCCATGCCACCTGGGTCCTGCCCGTGGACGCCCGGGACTCCGTCCTCGGCGACCATGCGGTCGTCATCGCCGGCGGTCGTATTCAGGCCCTGCTGCCGAGCGCGGAGGCGCGACGGCGCTACCCAGCCGCCCGGGAACTGGACCTGCCCGAGCACCTGCTGATGCCGGGCTTCGTCAATGCCCACACCCATGCCGCCATGACTCTGCTGCGCGGGCTGGCGGACGACCTGCCCCTCATGACCTGGCTCCAGAATCACATCTGGCCGGCGGAGCAGCGCTGGGTCAGTCCGGAGATGATCCTGGCCGGCTCCCGGCTGGCGGCCCTGGAGATGCTCAAGGGCGGCACCGTCTGTTTTAACGACATGTACTATTTCCCGGAGGTCACCGCCCAGGCCATGGCGGAGGTCGGCATGCGCGCCGTGGTTGGCATGATCCTGCTGGATTTTCCGACGGTTTACGCCGAAGGACCGGATCAGTACCTGCGCCAGGGCCTGGCCCTCCATGACCATTACCGGGGCCATCCTCTCGTCCATACCGCCTTCGCGCCCCACGCGCCCTACACGGTCTCTGACGGTTCCCTGACCCGGGTGCGCACCCTGGCGGACGAACTGGAAGTGCCCATCCACATCCACCTGCACGAGACCGCCGACGAGATTGACCAGTCCCGGCGCGACCATGGCGTCCGGCCCCTGCGGCGGCTCCAGCGGCTGGATCTGTTAGGTCCAAACCTGCTGGCCGTCCACATGACCCAGGTCGAGGACGAGGAAATCGAGCTCCTGGCCACCACGGGAACCCAGGTCATCCATTGCCCCGCCTCCCAACTCAAGCTGGCCAGCGGTTTCAGCCCGGTGGCCCGCCTCCGGGAAGCGGGCGTCAACGTCGCCCTGGGCACCGATGGCGCCGCCAGCAACAATGCCCTCGACATGCTGGGGGAGATGCGCCTCGCCGCCCTCCTGGCCAAGGGCGTGGCGGGCTCCGCCGCCGCCCTCCCCGCCGCTCAGGCCCTGCGCATGGCCACCCTCGACGGCGCCCGCGCCCTGGGTCTGGAAGAGGAGACGGGGTCCCTGGAGATCGGCAAGTCCGCCGACCTGATCGCCATCGACCTGGGCCATCCCAATACCCAGCCCATCCATCATCCCCTCTCCGCGCTCGTCTATGCCGCCCAGCGTTCCCAGGTCCGGCATGTGTGGGTCGCCGGGCGCCAACTCCTCCGCGACGGCGAGCCGACGACCCTGGACGCCCAGGCGATCCTCCACGAGGCCCGCGCCTGGCGAGCGCGGATCGCGGGCGGACAGTGAATCCATGCCACCCGCCGTCACCCTTTGCGAGGCCACGATATGACTGAAGTTGACACCCTGATCCTGGGGGGAACCATCCTGTGCCTCGATGACCGCATGACCCAAATCCCTGATGGCGCCCTGGCGATTGCCGGTGACACCCTCGTCGCCGTGGGTCGCCAGGAAGAATTGCGGGGCCAATTCATCAGCCAGAACATCATCGATGGCAACAAGACTCTCATCATGCCGGGCCTGATCAACAGCCACACCCATGCGGCCATGACCTGCTTCCGGGGCATCGCCGATGACATGAATCTGATGGACTGGCTGAACCACTATATTTTCCCCGCCGAGGCCCGGAACGTGGACCCGGAACTGGCCTATTGGGGCAGCCTGCTGGCCTGCGCGGAGATGATCAAGTCCGGCACCACCAGCTTCTGCGACATGTACATCTTCGAGGAGGAAACCGCGCGAGCCGCCCAGGAGGCCGGCATGCGCTGTCTGCTGGGGGAGGTGCTGTTCGATTTCCCCTCCCCCAATTACCAGACACCCCAGGCGGGGCTGGCTTATACGCGCGGGCTGCTGGAGCGCTGGGCCGGCGACCCCCTGATCCGCATCGCCGTGGAACCCCATGCCCTCTATACCTGCTCCCGGCCCCTGCTAGTCGAGGCTATTAAATTAGCGGATGAGTTCGCGGCGCCCCTCGCCCTGCATCTGCTCGAAAATGCCGCGGAACAGCGCCAGCTCCAGAACCAGTTCGGACAGGGCGCCGTGCCCTATCTCCAGGGTCTCGGCTGCCTCAATGAACGCTTTATTGCCTTCCATGGCGTCTATCTGAATGAAGAGGATATGAGCATCTTCAGCCAACAGGGCTGCAAGGTCGTCTATAACCCCCAGAGCAATATGAAGCTGGCCTCGGGCTGCGCGCCGGTTTCCCGCATGCTCCAGGCGGGGATCAGTGTCGGACTGGGCACGGACGGCTGTGCCAGTAATAACAGCCTGGATATGTTTCGGGAGATGAATACCGCCGCCAAGCTCGAAAAGGTCATCCATGCCGATCCGACGCTCATGGCGGCACCGACCGTCGTGGCCATGGCCACCCGGGAGGGCGCCCGCGTGCTCGGCATGGACCATCTGACGGGTTCCTTAAAACCCGGCATGAAGGCGGATCTCATCATGATCGATCTCCAGAGCCCGCACCTGACCCCCCTCTACCATCCCTATTCACATCTGGTTTACGCCGCGAACGGCGCGGATGTGAAATCCGTGTTCATAAACGGGAAAATGGTGATGAGGGACCGCCGCCTCCTCACCCTGAATGAAGAGGAAATCATGGCCAGGGTATGCCAGATCGCGGAGCGGATCCGTCACTCCCTGGAGGCCCCTGCTTAACCGAACCACCCAGGTACCAACACCCCTGACCAAGGGATTGAAGGCGTGGCGGAGGCGCCAAGCCACGCCACCCTGGCGCCTCACCTAACCCCCCGGGCCGGTTCCAGTCAGGCCTTGGGTGTACGCCCTAGGCCCGCGAACCCATACCAACTTAAGGCGACAAGCTGCAGCACCAGGACCAGGCCGAAGGCCACGCCGTAGCCATGGGGGGCATAGCCTCCCGAGGTGGCCGGCCAGAGACCAATTACGGCGCCCAGGCCCCACTGCATGACAAAGGCGCCCACGAAAACCAGCAGATTCAGGGCCGTGTTCACCCGCCCGGCCAATTCCCGCGGAAAGGTCTGCGACAGGACGGCATAGCTCAGATTAGCGGAGGTGCCAAAAAAACCAAAGCCCAACCAGACGAGCAGGGTGGCGCCGGTATAGCCCAGGGCGATGGTCAACTGCAGCGCGAGGAAAATGACCACGCCGCCGATCGAGACCGCCACCGGGGGAACCCCCAGGCGGCTGAGACGATAGGCCAGGGTACCGATCGACAGAAACCCGGCCACCATGCCACCGGCGACCCAGAAGAGGTGATCCGCCACCGCCATCCGGTCGAGACCCGCGACATCCCTCAGCCAGGGCCCCGCCCAGAGGCCCTGAATCGCCATGTGGGTACTCATCACCAGCAGGCTGATGGGGGCCAGGCGCCAGAAGACCCGGCTGGTGTAGATCGCCACGATACCGCGCCACTGAACCCGCCAGTCCCCCGCGTGAGCCGCCGCTGGCCGGTCCGGGACCACCCGGAAAATCACCACCGCTGCCAGCAGGGTCAGCACCGCCAGTCCGGCGAAGACCCCCCGCCAGGAGGTCAATTCCACGGCCCACTCCACCGGCGCGGTCGCGGTCAGGGCGCCCAGCCCCCCCGCGGCGAGCACCCAGCCGTTCACCGCCGGTAGGCGTTGGGGCGGAAACCACAGGACGAAGGTTTTCAGGCTGGCCATCAGGCAGGCCGAGACCCCCAGACCGATCAGCGCCCGCCCCAGGACCAGCTCCCCCAGACCATCACTGATCGCGAACAGCGCGGCGCCCGCGGCGGCGAGTATCAACAGCACGCTCTCGACCTTGTGGGGGCTGAACCGGTCGAGCAGGATGCCGAGGGGCAACTGAAAGGCCGCAAAGGTCAAAAAGTAAACACTGGTCAGCAGCCCCAGGGCGGCGGCATCCAGCCCCAGGGCCGACTCCAGTTCCGGCGCCAGTACCGCATTGATGGTTCGGTAGAGGTAGGACAGAAAATAGCCGGCGGCAAAGGGTAAAAACACCCGCAGAACGATAGCCAGGGGCAGTTCCGGGTGGAGGTTGGATGACGGGGCGGCCTGCGGGGGAACCATGGCGTGAAGGGCCTTACTTCTTGGGCGCTACGAAGCCGATCGCCAATTCCTGGGCGTACTCGACCAGCACTTCATCGCCAACCTTGAACTTTTCCAAACCCAAAACGGCCTTGTCCACCTGAACCTTGAGGTGCTTGCCGTCCGGCATGCTCAGCATAGCGGAGCGTTTCTTGGCATCAATGCTCAGGATTTTGGCCGTGGCCGCGACGGTATCCACTTCCTCGGCAAAGGGCTTGGAGCCCTTGCCGGAGACCGCCAGGGTGCGTGTTTCCCTAATACCGGGCTTGGCTCCCTTGGGGGCCGCCACCAGGCCAACGGCGATTGCCTGCGTGAATTCGACCACGAACTCGTCGCCTTTCTTGATCTTGTCGAAGTCGGGGACCGACTTGCCGACCTTCATGGCCGTCAGGTTACCCTGGGCATCCTTGATCATGAGGGTCCGGGTTTTGGGATTGGTGGATTCAATCCGCGCCGTGATGAGGGTCACCTCGGCGGCTACCGGTACCAGCTTGGCATGAGTGCCCGTGGGGGTCGCCTCGGCCGCACTAACCTGAAAGCCGGCGGTGGCCAGCAGGGTGGCGAGAAATAGGGATTTATTCATTTAAGCTCCTGAAATATTGGAATAAGTCGTTTCCAGGCCAGGCCAGGGGCGTCGGCCTCGCCCGGAAAGCTGGGCAACAATGCCTCTTGTCAGCTTTGGCAGGTCCTGGAGGGCATGGATAATAACCCATAGCCGCGACGATTCGGTGGCAGTCGAGACATCCAAAGCCAGGCAGGGATCACCAGTACTATCAGCACGAAGTCCATCACGTCGTTCCAGAGGATAGCCTTGGGGTCGATCAGGCCTAATTGAAGATTCTCGCCTTACGGAATGCCCAAGGGACTCGGATCCATGATTTTCCCATCGAAGAATTACGGTCCACCGAATTACTACCTGAACATTCTGGGGTTTGTAGTGGATACCAGAGCCCCCTTGTGATCCGCTCAAATTATCAATTCAATGCTCCAGTTATGACTTTGCATTGGAGTTAAATCTTGCTTCACGCATCAGAGCATACACATAAATCATCAAAATAAATAAGGAAAAGATCACTACCGATTCTTTGTAATAGCTTCCGTTCTGAAATAAAAAATAGGTCACAGGCAAGAAAACAATAACTAATACATTGCCCGCAATATTGCCAATCCTTTGGCTGAAGAACCCGGTCATCAAAAAAATGACTGGAAAAGCCAATGCCACCATTCTTTCGATATCTGTTGCAAATGGGATCTGAGCAAGAGTGAAAAGCAACAGCACCAACAAGGAAAGGTGCTTTCGCCACATCGAAATCCCAACAAACAATAGGCTAAACCAATAAATAGCAAACACATAAAATGTTTTTGTCAAAAATCCATATATTCCGCCCCAATAATTTATAACATGCTTGAAATAATCCTGCGTAAGATGAGTTGCAGATATCGATGACTCTATTGGCTCTTTAAAAAATATCCCAGTGCGCACTATTAATAACGACGTAAGGAAAGAAAGCGTTATCACAATCGCAATCTTCAGCCCTGATTTTAAAGATTCAGATAAAATTATAGACACAAAAGCCATGGGCAAAATTACCACTATGTTTTCCTTGAAAAAACCACCTAAAAACAGCACAAATCCGAGCCATACCCACTGTCGCTTTTGAATTGCAATTAATCCCAGAATCAACAGAAAATGTAGCGGGGCATCAACTAATGCCCATGCCGAGAGAGTAAACGCGCCAGGAAAGGAGAGTAAATATGCGCAAGCTAATAATATCGAGATAAAAAAAGAGACGCCGTTGACACATAACCAATATGCCAAAAGCAACGCGGTCAAGAATGTAAATATTGTGGTCAGAATATAAAAAGCATTCGGGATTTCCATATCCAGGCTTATGCTCATCAAATGAACAAGCAATGGCTGCCCTATGCGATACCCAAACGGAGAACCAACAAAATAATAAGGATTTTCTGCCATTCGAAGATAAATTTGCATGTCGCCAAAACACTCGGGAAATGTCGAATATAGCCGAAGCGACAAAATCAAAGCGCTGGCGATAAACAAAATAGCAAAAAAACGGTCTCGCATGACCCTGGCTCACTGACAAAAATAGTTAAAAAAATACTGAACGATGTAATTCAAAATCAGAAATTACAACGCTGGCAGGAGCTTGCAATGATAATCTCATGGCAGTACCTGTTTGAAAAATCTATCCAATTGCGCGATTGACCTAAAATCCTAGGTTGGGGTGACGCGGGAACCCCAACATCTGCCAATCGTATCCGGGCTAAGAACAGTAAACCGAGAAACGAAGGCAAGCAGCGATCCCATTCTTCGAGTGGGATAAGGCCAAGGCCCGGTCTAAGCGCAAGCCGTCAAGAAGGCGGCCAGGTCAGGCGGTGACGGGGCCTCCGTTGCGGAGCTACCCTAGACCTAGACCTGGCCGTCGCTAGTCATGCGCGATGCGATTCCGGCCGCATGGCCTCCAGGACCGCGGCGGGGTTACGCTCGATCACGTTGAGGAGGACCAGCGCGGCCCCCTGGGGCGTGCGGTCGCCGCGCTCCCAGTGGCGCAGGGTCGCCACGGAGAACCCGAAGCGGCCCGCGAACTGGTCTTGCGTCAACCCGAGCCGGCGACGCAGCCCGGCTACGTCAACCGCATGGGGGCGATGTTCGAGGACGCCACTCGGGGCGCCCCTGGCATGGGCCGCAGCTTCTTCCAGCCCTTGCTTGATGCTTGCAAACGCGCTCATGGTTTTACCTCGCAAGCCAGACCGACACCAGCGTGTAACCCCAGCGCAGTTTCCAAATCCCGCCGGTCCCTTCCAGCAGGACCCCGGCGCGGGGGTGCGCGGCCAGATAGCACACCAAATCGCGCCGCTCGTCTGCGGTCAGGAGCTTCTCGGCTCGGCGGATGTATTCGGGCACTTCGGCGACGGTCAGCATCGGCGAAGTCTAATCCAAAGGATTACCCGACACCAGGCGACGCGGGTCAGGCGCGGCGGCAAGGCCACATGCAGGGTCGAGGTCCTGCGTGAAACGGCGGGGCACGGGGTCGCGAGCCATGGCCCGCAAGTCCTTGGCCATGGTGCGTCTGGGGTATCCACGACCCCTCACGGGTCGGGCGCCAAGCGTCGCAACGCTCTTGTCCCTCGCCGGAGGTGCGGCTAAGATCGGGGCGCTACAGCCCCCAGCCAAAGCTCGGCGACAGCGTCCGCTTCGGGGCTCTCATTTCATTTCCGCCCAGCAGGCGTCAACACATGCCCATCGCCCCCGAGGACCAGGCCCGCATCGAAGAAATCGCCGCGGGTTTCAAGCATATTCTGGATCAGCAGTTTGCCATGCACCTGCGGGTGGCCCGGCGGACCACCTCGGTGATTCGTTTCGGCATGATCAGTCTGGCGGTCGTGGGGGTGAGCCTATTCCTGCTGCTGCTGACCCTGGCCTATCAGATCCAGCCCATGATCGGCGCCGTCAACACCATGAACGGTCATTTCACCCATATTTCGCGGAACATGGGGGTCATGAAGGAGGCTATCCTGGAAATGGAATCCAATATCAGGCCCCTGCCCCTCATGGCCGGGGAAATGTACCGCATGCAGGGCAGTGTGGGGGACCTGACCGGCTCCACGAACAGCCTGTCGCTGCGCATGAATAACCTGGATACCAACATGGCCAGTATCACCCAAGGCGTCACGCGCATGACCGCCAGCTTTGCCTTGATCAATCAGACGGTTGGCGTCATGGGCGCCGACGTCGACCGCATGTCCGGGCCCATGCGGGTCTTCAACTCGATGACGCCCTTCAAATGATGGATCCAGCCGCCCCGCCGCCGGCCGCCCCGGAGCCGACCAGAACCGACACGGCCCTGATCATCGAGGTTTTCCACCGGGCCGTCACCGAGGTCGATAACCGGATGACGGAAGAAAACCGCATCGGCACCGGGATCGCCCGGCGCACCGTGCGGATCATCCGCGGGGTGCTGCTGCTGTTGGCCATTCTTGCGGTCATCAATCTCTACATGATCCAGGATCTGGCGCAAGCCATGCTTGACATGATCAGCACCATGGACCGCATGCAGCAGCATTTCGCGGCCGTGGACCGGGACATGCGGACCATTACCCAGTCCGTCCTCGGCATGAACGAGCAGGTGCGCAGCCTGCCGCCCATGAAGGATTATCTGGTACTCATGAACCAGGACATGGCCAACATGAATCACGATGTCCGCTTCATGGATCAAAACCTGGCCAACATGGATCAGCATGTCGCCACCATTACCAACGGGGTCGGGGAGATGGCCGGGCGTTTCGAGCTGCTGAACCAGACCACCCAGGGCATGGGTTACAACGTCAATCAGATGTCCCAGCCCGTCAGGACCCTGGACCCCTTCGGTTTCATGGGCCGCTGAGCGCATCCGACATGGAACCATCCCCGAGCGAAGCGGGTTGGATTCGCCAGATCGAGGGCCTGATCGAGGAAGGTCAGTGTTTTCTGGCCTACGACCGGTCTGGACAGGCGCGGCGCGATTACCCTGACAGCCGGCACCTGCGGCTGTTGGCGATCCTGGCCCTGATGCGCAGCGGTGGCGTGCTGGAGGCGCGCAAGATCCTGTGCGAGATGCCCGACGCCCTGGAGGCCCTGGAACCGATCGCCAACCAGGTCCTCGCTACCCTGCGCCAGCACCTGCCGGCCCTTCTCAAGGAAGGCCAGGACCCGCCAGGGGAGCCCCGCCTCGCCTGGGTCCTGGAACTCGCCACTCACCTGAAGCACCTGGGGGAGAGGACCCCGGTCGGAACCCCGGAAGACCTGGGTACCTTGGATCTGTGCGCCCGCATCCATGCCGAACTCTGGCGTCACCAAGGCAGCCCCGAGGATCTCCGCAAGAGCCGGCAGGCCCATCTGCGGGCCTTCCAGGCCCATCGCCAGGCGGGGAACGGCGTCCATGCGGCCCGCTTGTCCTGGTTGCTGGGCGAGACGGAACTGGCGCGGACCCTGGCGCGCCAGGTGCTCGCCGCCGCCAAGGACTCGCGGGAGGGGCGCGACCCGAAAGACCGGTTTTTCACCCTCGCTAATCAGGCCGAATGCGCTCTGCTGACAGATGACACGGCCCTGGCCGAGGACCAGTTCCGCCAGGCGCTGCGCGATGAACGGGTGCATTACGCCTGGGTCCTGGAGGTCCGCAATCGCCTTCTTGCGCTCCAGGAAGGAGATTTCCCCGTCCCCGCCTCGCTGCTGGAGCTGATGCGCCCGCCGGTCATTCTGATCGGGGGCGGGCACCCCCTCGACCTCCCCGGGGCCTCACCGCCCATTTTCCCGCCCGCCTGCGAGGACGCGGTCAAGCACGCCATCCAGGAGCACCTCGACAAGCTGGGGGCCCACATCGGTTACAGCTCGGCGAGCGCCGGGACCGAACTGCTGTTTGTCGAGGCCATGCTGGAACGGGACGCGGAGGTCCACCTGGTACTGCCCTTCGCCACGGAGGATTTCATCCGCGAACGGGTCGCCCCCGCCGGCGCCCGCTGGGAGCGGCGCTTTCGCCATGCCCTCAAACTGGTGGCCAGCGTCACCCATGCCACCGAGGAACGCTATCTCGGCCATGACTGGCTGTTCCGCTTCAATAATCAGATCATCGACGGTCTCGCCCGCCTGCGCGCCGATCTGGTGGGGACGGCCCCGCACCTGCTGCTGGTCTGGGACTACGCCGCCGATCAGGGGGCCGGGACGGCGGCGGATTTCATGGACCACTGGCCGGACATAGGCCGCCTGCGGCTGATCGATCTGGACGCGGTACGCTCGCGCACCCTCGCCGCGACGCCCGCCCTGGTCCCCGCGCCCTGCACCGCCCCCGCTCCACCCAGCGGTCTGCGGCGGGAACCCCAACGGGTGCTCAAGACCCTGATGTTCGCCGATCTGGTGGGCTTCAGCAAACTCCGCGAGGAGGAATTGCCGGGGCTCTGGAGCTACCTGGCCAAGGTCCAGCAGCGGTTGGCCGACATCAGCTCGCCACCGGATCTGGTGGAAAGCTGGGGCGATGCCCTCTATGTGGTGATGTCCAGCGCCCGGGCCCTCCTGCGGCATGCCTTCGCCCTGCAGGACAGTTTCATCCGCCTCGATCCCCGCCTCCAGGGCCTGCCGGAGCACCTGAGCCTGCGCATCGGCCTGCACGCCGGCCCTGTCTATACGGGCCAGCACCCCCTGACCGGCCGCCCCATTGTCTATGGCAGTCATGTCTCCCGCACGGCCCGCATCGAGCCCATCACCCTGCCGGGCAATGTCTATGCCTCGCAACAGTTCGTCGCCCTGCTGACTGCGGAGGAAGGCGCCCATTGCGCCGAACAGGCCTCCCGGGGGAGGCCCTGCTCACCCTGGTATGCCTGCGAGTACCTGGGTTATCAGCAACTGGCGAAAAACTACGGCAACACCCCCGTTTATCACCTGTTGCCCTGACCGATCCCACCTCACCCATCAGGATCAGGGCGAGCAAGCCTAGCTTGTCACCCGCATCCGCCAGTTCCGGGTCCCACTGCCTTGCCTGTAACGCCCTCAAGGAGTCTTGTGGTTGGCGTCCGCTTCCCGCAACGCGGGCGGTTCGGGCCTCCGTCGCAACGTCTCCGAAGGCAACTCGCCGAAACACTCCCGGTAGGCGCGCGAGAACTCGCCGAAATGCCAGAAGCCCCAGGCGAGCGCCTGCGCCGAGACGGTGGTCGATTCCCGCGTCGCCGCCAGGAGGGCCTTGCGAACCCGGTGCAGCCGCAGCCGGGTCAGATAGGCCACCGGCGTCAGACCCATGACCTCCTTGAAGGTATAGTCCAGGGTGCGCTCGCTCACGCCGGCAACCCGGCACAAGTCGCTGACGCAGAGATTGGCGCCGGTCCGCGCCAGGGCGTACTCCTCGGCGCGCCGCACGATCTGGTCGCGTGACCGCCGCGTCCGGTCGCCCCGGCTGGGCACGAGGTCGCTGGCCTGCCGCAGCGTCGCCAACAAGGCGTCGATCAATTCGACCTGGGCGGCGTCCCGCTCGGTCTCCCGTTCGTTGAACAGATCGGGCCGCTCGAGGGCGGTCTCCACCAGCCGCTTGCCCCAATCGAAGAGGGCGCACACCAGCGCCTCCCTGGCCTGTAGCGTCTCCACCCCTTTTGGCGGACGCCACTCCCCCGCCCACTGGCGGCCGATCTCATCGAGAGGGAGCAGGAAGGTGACGCTCTCCCAGCCGGGCTCCACCACGAATCGGGCCTCGGACTTCGGCGCCGCGGCCAATAGCATACCGGGGCGGACCGGCACCCCGTTCACCGTCCCCCGCGCCCGCAGGCCGAAGGTGACATAGCCGAGCAGACCCGGGTGCACACGGGTGCTGGTGCGCAGGCGCTGATTGCTGGCGTGGAAGAGGATGCTGGCGGACGCCAGGCGCACGAGCACGCGCCGCGCCCGCAGGGGCTGGGATTCGAGCTGCACCGCATCCAGCTCGATCAGCTCCAGCCCCGCGTCCGCCAAGGCGGGGTCGCTGATCTCGGTCACGCTGACCGCGGGGAAATCGCTGAAGACGTGGGCAATCACGAATTTTCCTTTTGCGGTATTCCGATAGACGGCCCGGGTGCCTAGCCGGATAGTACTTGACTTTTGCCGCGGATCATCGAGCTAGAGCGCCTGGCCCATCCGGGGAACAGGCGGAAGTGTATCAGCCGCGCACCCTAATGACCCAATCCATCCCAATGAAACTTCAGCAAGTCAGTGAAAGTTGCTTCGCGGTTCTCAACGAGAGGAACCGTGTCTGCGATGCGAATTCCGGGCTCATCAACCTCGGCGGCGGGGTGGTCATCGACACCCAGTCGGACCTGCCCCACGGGCGCCAGATGATCGAGCTGTTCGGCAAGGTCTGGCCAGGCCTGCCCAAGCGCGTGATCAACACCCACGAGGACGGTGACCACGTCTGGGGGAACCAGCTGTTCGAGGGCGCGGAGATTATCGCGCATCGCACGGTCAGGGAGCTGATGCCGAAGGTCGCCGACCCGAAAGAGACCCAGCAGCTCCTCAAGGCCTCCGATCGCGTACTGACGCGGATGCTGCTCAAGGCCCTGCATCCGGGCGCATTGGCCGTCGCCCGGCAGTTGCGGGAGGACTACGACTTCGACGGCATCAGGCTGGTGCTGCCGACGACGGTGTTCGAGGAGCGGCATCTGCTGGACCTCGACGGCACGGAAGTCCACCTGATCTACGTCGGGCCCTGCCACCAGATCGGCGACACCATCATCCATGTAACCAAGGAGAAGGTCGTCTTTGCCGGCGACGTCATCTTCCGTGAATGCACACCGATGGGCTGGAACGGCACTTACGAGAAATGGCTCAAGGTTCTGGATCTCATCATCTCGCTCGATCCGGACGTCATCGTTCCCGGACATGGGCCGGTGTGCGGAATCGACGGCGCGATCCAGATGAGGGCGTATCTCCAGTACATGCGCGAGGAGTCGAGGCGCAGCTTCGATCAGGGGCTGAGCGCCCTGGAGGCGTCGAAGAAGATCGACTTCGGGCCCTATGGCGGGTGGCGCGCCCCGGCGCGGTTATTTATGAACGTCGAGCGAGCCTACCGCGAGTTCCGCGGCGAGGCCGCCGACGCAACCTGGGACCATGCCAAAGTCTTCGACGCGGTCCTCGCCGTGGCGAAGGCCAAGGGCATTCCGGTCGAGTTCTGAACCGAACGACGACAACAAGGAACACCACGATGAAACTGATCCGCTTTTCCCAGGATGACTCCCAGCCCCGTTTCGGCGTCGTCATCGGCGAGCACGCCGTCGCGTTCGCGACCTTGCAGCAGCGCAGCGGGATCGACCGGCCCGCGTTGAGCGACAGCCACGCGTACCTGGCGGGCCTGCCCGACAGCGAGGGCGCGGCACGCGAACTGGCGGCCTGGGGCGAAGCGCATCTGGGCACCTGGCCCGAGGGCGAACGGCCCAAGCTGCGGGACGTTCGCCTGCACGAGCCGATCGAGGTGGTGGCGCTGTTCGACTTCGGGCTGACGCCGCTGCACCTGAAGAACTCGGCCGAGACGATGATGAAGTACGAGAAGGACAACCCGCAGACGGCGCCGATGCTGCAGGCCTTCGCCAAGATGGTGCTGGTCAAGCCCCCCGCGCCGCCGCCGGGCGTGCCCGAGCGCTTGTCCTACTACAAGTGCAACATGAACGCGATCGTCGGCGACGGGGAGACCATTCCCTGGCCGCTCTACACGTCGCGCCTGGACATCGAGCCCGAACTGGCCGTCGTCTACGGCAACGCGCGGCAACCCGTGGCGGGCTTCTGCATCTTCAACGACGTTTCGGCCCGCGACGTCCAGGCACAGGAGTTCATCGGCGGCTTCTGCCTCACGAAGGACATGGACAAGGGCAACCAGCTCGGCCCTTACCTCGTCACCGCGGACGAGGTCGGCGATCCGTACGCCCTGAAGGTCGAGGTCAGGGTCGACGGGCAGGTTCGGTACCAGGGCTCGACGACCGAGATCGATCACAAGGCCGAGGAGGTCTTCGCCTGGCTCGGCTTCATCACGTCCATCAAGCCTGGAACGGTCATGGGGTTCGGCACCATTCCGGACTGCACCGGCCTCGACCACGACGAATTCATCGATCCGGGCGCCGCGATCGAGATCGGCTTCGAGCGACTGGGCAGCTTGCGCTGCCGCTTCGCCGAACCGGCGCACCGGCTGCTGCCCAGCCGTTGGCCGCTGCGGCCGGCGCTACGGAAATTCCACGGCCGCTAGGCGCCCTTCGACGGCCCCCTGGCACGACAAAGTGCTGTCACATCAGGAGTAACACCGACCGTGAAGTTTCCACGTATCTACGCCGACGAGCAGAGTGAAACGCACATCGGTAACCTCGAGGCTCCGGAGCACGAAGCCCCTGTCGGCCCGCCGCCGAACCCGGTGGGGCGAATGACCGAGAGCGAGGCGGTCAGCACCTTTGTCGTCTTTTCGGCCCCGGCCGGGACCGAGGTGCCGTCGCACAAGGCCCCGCAGCCCTACATCTGCATCGTGCTCACCGGCGAGGGCGAGGTGGAGACCAGCGACGGCAAGACCCTGCGCCTGGGCTCTGGCGAGCTGATCTATTGCGACGACACCACCGGCAAGGGCCATTTGACCCGGTCGATCACCGACATCCGCCTCGCCTTCATCAACCGGGCTGGCGCATAGTCCGGCGGCAGCTCACCCGGACTCGCCAGCGACTCGCACAGGAGGACTCATGGAAACCCATACCGCCCGAATTCTGATCGATCAGACGCAGGGTCTGAAATTCACCGAGAGCCCGCGCTGGCACGACGGCAAGCTGTGGTTCCTGGATATCCACGACAAGGCGATCAAGACCACGGACCTGGACGGCCAGGTCGAGACGGCGGTGAAGCTGCCGTTCATCCCGAACGCCCTCGGTTTCCGGCGCGACGGCAGCCTGCTGGTCGGCGATGCGATGCAGCGCCGAATCCACCGCTGGGACGGGCAGTCGTTGCAGCCCCTGGCCGATCTGAGCGGCATCACCACCTTCTGCCTGAGCGACGGCATCGTCGATGCGCAAGACCGCATGTATGTGGGTGACATCGGCTACAACTTCTTCGATCCGGCGAACAAACCTGTCGACACCTGCGTGATCGCCTGTGTCGAGCCCGATGGCCGCAGTCGGATCGTCGCCGACGGCCTGCACTTTCCGAACGGCATGGTGATCACGCCCGACGGCACGACCTTAATCGTCGGCGAGACCATGGGGCACCGCCTGACCGCATTCGATGTTCAGGCTGACGGATCGCTCGCCAACCGGCGTATCTATGCGCAGTTGCCCGCGGACGTGAGTCCCGACGGCATCGCGCTCGACGCCGAGGGCGGCGTGTGGCTCGCCAACCCCGAAGGCCGGTTCGCCGCCTTGCGAGTCCGCGAGGGCGGCGAGATCCTCGAGCGGGTCGAGCTGGACACCGAGGGCTATGCGGTGATGCTGGGCGGGCCGGCGCGTCGGCACCTCTTCATCTGCGGCTCGGACTCGCACGATCCGGCCGAGATCGCGCGGACCCCGAGCGCGACCCTGCGGGTGGTTGATGTCGCGGGGCCGGGGCGGGCGTTCCCTGAGGCGTGCAGGGCACGGGGGATCAAGGTGGAATATCGATGAAACGAGGGTTGTTCATGAATACCGTATTGCCATATCCGCTCCGAGCCACCGTCCGCAGCGCAGGCAACCTGGTCTGCGCGCTTTGGATCTTGGGACTGGCGGCGGCCGTTGCCGTCCCTGTCGACGCTGGCGCCGCTGACGGCTCCAGTCGTCCGAACATCATCATCATTCTCGGCGATGACCTGGGGTTCTCCGACATGGGCTCCTTCGGCGGCGAGATCCGCACGCCGAACCTCGACTCCCTGGCCAATGCAGGGGTGCGCTTCACCAACTTCTACACTCACGCGAGCTGCTCGCCGACGCGCTCCATGCTGCTGAGCGGCGTCGATACCCACCGGAACGGCCTGGGCAACATGGACGAGTGGACCGCGCCCAACCAGCGTGGCGTGCCCGGCTACGAGGGTTACCTCAACCACGGGGTACTTACCCTGCCCCAACTCCTCAAGGACGCTGGCTACCACACCTACATGGTCGGCAAGTGGCACCTGGGCAAGGCGCCGGAACTGATCCCGGCCGCGCGTGGTTTCGAGCGCGACTTCTCGCTGCTCGACGGGGCGGGTAGCTACTGGGACATGACCAATTTCACCGGGGTGTCGCCAAAGTCAGTCTTCACCGAGGACGGGCGTTATCTCACTCAGCTACCCAAGGATTACTATGCGACCAAGACCTACACGGACAAGCTGATCGAATTCATCGACGCCAACCAGGGTGACGGCAAGCCCTTCTTTGCCTATGTCGCCCATCAGGCGCCCCATGATCCCTATCATCTGCCCAGGGAATGGCGCGATCGCCATGTCGGCGCCTACGACAAGGGCTGGGACGCGGTACGGCAGGAGCGGCTGGGGCGCCAGATCGCCCTCGGCATTCAGCCTCCGGGCACCCAACTCGCCGAACGTATGTGGTTCGTCCCTGACCCCATCACGCTCGCGCCGGCGGCCAGGGCCACCCTCGGCAAGAAGATGGAACTCTACGCCGGCATGGTGGAGAACATGGACTTCCACATCGGCCGGCTCACTGACCACCTCAAGAAGATCGGTGAGTACGACAATACCCTATTCATCGTGTTTGGCGACAACGGCGCCGAGGGGACCGATCTCTTCAAGATGATCGCGGGCAAGCCGGGCACGCGTGACTTCCTCTTCGCGGCGATCAACTGGTCGCAGACCCATCCGAATGCGTGGGGCGATCCGGGCTCCTACGTTGCCTACGGCCCGATGTGGGCGCAGGTCTCGATGACGCCCTTCAGTCAGTACAAGGGCTGGCTCGCGGAAGGCGGCATCCGCAACGCCCTCATCGTCAGCGGTCCGGCCGTCAACCGACCCAGGGGGAGCATCAACCAGGGGCTCATGCATGTGGCCGACATCATGCCGACCCTGCTCGAGATGGCCGGCGCCAGCTATCCGACTAGCCGCGACGGACGTCAGTTGCCGGCGCTCCTGGGTAAGTCCTGGAATTCGGTGTTGGCGGGACGGGCGGAGTCGCCCCGCAATCAGCAGGACTACCTTGCCTGGGAACTCTTTGGCAATCGTGCCGTTCGGCAAGGGGACTGGAAGCTCCGCTGGCAATACAAGCCCCTCGGCAAGGAGAGCTGGGAGCTTTTCAACCTCGCGGCGGACCCCGGCGAGCGCAAGGATCTCGCCGCGGAACGTCCGGATAAGGTGCGCCAGATGGTCGCCCTCTGGGATCGCTACGTGCGGACGAACAACGTAATCCTGCCCAGCCGCTCCACCTTCGAGACCCTGGTCGACCAGCTTCCGCCGCGCGTCCCGGACGACCCCGGCTATCCGCCCCTGATCTATAAGCAACAGTTCGCGCCACCCACGGACATGCTGGCCGATCCCAAGCCCTGAGCGTTGCCGATCCGAGACCGAATCATCCGTTAAGCAGGTTAGAACACTATGTACAAAAATGCAGATCGAATCCAACAGGCACGCTGGTCGCGGTTGGCTCCCGTCGCGATGCTCGCCATCGCCGCGCTCAATCCCGCGCTCGCCCAAACACCGGCGCGTTTCTATTGGGATACCCTGGCGGGCTCGAATGCGGTGCCGCTCATCTTCGAATCGATCAGCGGCAACACCAACCCCTTCGATCCGGCGCACATCGTGACCCCGGGGGCGAACATTGATGCCACCCTGGCCATCGCGGGTTACGCGCGCACCTTTGCATTGTTCGATCGCTCGGCCATGGCGGCGATCCTGCTGCCCATGGGGCGCATCTCCAGCGACGTCAGCCTGGCCGGCAATACCTTCAGCCAGTCGGCCAGCGGCTTCGGCGACCCGATGCTCGAATTTAATATCAACATTATCGGTCCACCGGCGCAGAAGAACATTCCCGACGTCGTGCGTTACGAGCCGGGGTTCTCCCTGGACCTGCTGGCCGACCTGGCGCTGCCGATTGGCGAATACAACAACGACCAGTCCCTGAACATCGGCCAGAACCGCTGGTATGGGCGCTTCGGTCTGCCCATCACCTGGCAGCTTGGCCCCTGGGTGCCGGGC
Organism: Chromatiaceae bacterium; assembly: GCA_049654905.1. GTDB lineage: Bacteria > Pseudomonadota > Gammaproteobacteria > Chromatiales > Chromatiaceae > M0108. The sequence goes on along the minus strand of JBASIS010000154.1, from coordinate 647 downwards.
CAGCGCACGACCCTGGAGTTCCTGCCCGCCGCCTGGATCTTCGGCAACAATACCGACTATGTCGGGCAGACCCTGGAGACCGATCCCATGTTCCAGTTGGACGCGCACTTGACGCGCGACCTCACCGAGCACCTGTGGGGTTCGCTTGACGCCGCCTGGTACAGTGGCGGCCAGGCGACCATCGATGGCGTGCAGGGAGAGAAGCTCAACAACCTCGGTCTCGGGCTCACGCTCGGCTATGTCATCAACGAGAACCTGAATATGACCGTCGGCTACAAGTCGACGGTTAACGATGGAGCTCCCGGGGATCTGCGCATGGACGGCTTCATGGCCACGTTCGTGTTCGGCTGGCACCCCCTCATTGAAGGCTCGCGCAGGCTGAAGAGCGAGTAGCCGGGTAGCGCACAGGGACCGGTGCCTGGCACCTCCCATAGGGCTGGGCAATGCGTGTAGCTTGTTACGCCCGATCCGTGGATCATGCCGGGACGAGACAGGTTCAGGAATGCTGGCTGATGCGCTGGAGGGTGCCGCCCTTGCACTCCCCAGCCCCCCTCGGTATCTTGCATTCCTTTTTCCCAGCCGCCTCGGGCGGCACCCCAGCGGGCACTCACAGCGGAGCCAAAGCGCATGCGCAGTCATTATTGCGG
>JBASIS010000153.1:0-12785 GCA_049654905.1 Chromatiaceae bacterium | reverse complement strand
GAGCGCGGCACAGGTTTATTGCGCCTCTGGCCGATTACTGCTGCGGCAAATTTGCAATAATCAAACGCCCTATAAATTAGCAGTCAGTTAAATTTATGGGATAAATTAGTTCCTAGACAGTCTCTTATCCTCGAAAACTCCCGGCAATTCATATTTGATGTTCATTGACAATCCCTTGTAAAAATACGCCAAAACCTTTTTGTTCGAAAAATACTCGGCGGGGAATTGCTCCGACAAGAGGGGGCCGAGCAGGAAGGCGGACACCAGGAGGGTGAAGGCCAGGGCCGGCCATATTCTAAAAAATCTCGCTACCAGAAATCGGGCGAGATACCTTTTGGTAAGCAGGCTGTTGGTTACCACCAGCCCACTCAAAAAGAAAAAAATTTTCACGGCCAGCGAGCCGGAATAGTCAAAGCCCAGTAATCCCGTAAGAAGGTCCCCAGGCCCGGTGGTCGGCAAGAGCGCATAGGCATGGCCATAAATGACCATGATGGCGGCGATAACCCTGAAAATATCTAAATTGTTTTTTTCTTTATTCAGGATTTCTTGCAACAGCATGTGAGAATCCCAGGGCCTGGCGCCTCCGGCCTAACCCCCCAGCTTGGCCTTCAACAACTCATTCACCTGGTCGGGATTGGCCTGGCCCTTACTGGCCCTCATGACCTGGCCGACGAAGAAGCCGAAGATCTTGTCCTTGCCGGCGCGGTATTGCTCAACCTGGGTGGGATTGGCGGTGATGATGCCGTCGATCAGGGACTCGATGGCGCCCGTATCCGTGATCTGCCGCAGGCCCCTGGTGGCGATGATGGTGTCGGCGTCACCTTCGCCTTGCCACATGGCCTCGAAGACCTGTTTGGCGATCTTGCTGGAGAGGGTCTGGTCCTGGATGCGGGCGATGAGGCCGGCGAGTCCCGCCGCGCTGACAGGCGAGTCGCCAATCTCCAGCCCCGCCTTGTTGAGGGCGGCGGAGACTTCCCCGCCGATCCAGTTGGCGGCCAGTTTGGCATCGCCGCTGGCGGTTGCGACCTCCTCGAAATAATTCGCCAGGGCGCGGCTGGCGGTGAGCAGATTGGCGTCGTAGTCCGCCAGCCCATATTCCGAGCGGAAGCGCGCGCGCATGGGGTCGGGCAGTTCCGGCAGGTCGCGGGTGGCCGCCGCCAGGACCGGGGCGTCGATTAACAGGGGCAGCAGGTCCGGGTCCGGGAAGTAGCGGTAATCATTGGCCTCCTCCTTGCTACGCATGGAACGGGTCTCGTCCTTGTCGGCGTCGTAGAGGCGGGTCTCCTGGACCACCTGGCCGCCGCTTTCCAGAACCTCCATCTGGCGCTCGATCTCGAAGCGCAGGGCCCGGTCCAGAAAGCGGAAGGAGTTGATGTTCTTGATCTCGGCGCGGGTACCGAGCTGGTCCGCGCCCAGGGGGCGGAGGGAGATGTTGGCATCCATGCGGAAGGAGCCCTCCTGCATGTTGCCGTCGCTGATGCCGATCCAGCGCACGATTTGATGGATCTTGCGGGCATAGGCCACCGCCTCCTCCGGCGAGCGCATGTCCGGCTCGGAGACGATCTCCAGCAGGGGCGTGCCGGCGCGGTTCAGATCGATGCCGGTGAGGCCATGAAAGTCCTCGTGCAGGGACTTGCCGGCGTCCTCCTCCAGATGGGCGCGGGTAACGCCGATCTCCTTCAGAGTGCCGTCATCGAGCTGAATCTGGACCTGGCCGCGTCCCACCACCGGGTGCTCGTACTGGCTGATCTGGTAGCCCTTGGGCAGATCCGGGTAAAAGTAGTTCTTACGCGCGAAGACCGATCGTTCGGCGATCTCGGCCTCGATGGCCTTGCCGAAACGCACCGCCAGGCGGACCGCCTCGGCGTTGAGAACGGGCAGCACACCCGGCAGGCCGAGGTCGATGGCGCAGGCCTGGCTGTTGGGGGTGGCGCCAAAGGTCGTGGGCGCCCCGGAGAAGATCTTGGACTGGGTGGCGAGCTGGGTGTGAATCTCCAGCCCAATGACGGTTTCCCATGGCATGGTGGCGTTGACCTCGTGTGCGAATTAAGGGGATTGTGGGCCGGCAGGGGCTCGCCGGCAAGCCGCAAGCGCGACGGGATGCCTGGGCGGCCATGGCCTGTCTTGCCATCGACCCTGACCAACCGCTAGGATCAAGGGTGGCCCGCTACGGCTAGATATGGGCTTTCCGAGGTCAACGACCGCGCGGTTTGGAGGCGAACACGCCTCTGGTCTGAGGCTTACCGGGGCTAGGATTGGGGCTACACCCGGTCTCGGGTGGTTGAATTTCCTATCCGTTTAGCGTGCGTGCTGAGCTTGGCTCCCGTCTCCCCAATCCCTCAGCCAGTAACATTGTCACCAAGGTATTCAGGGACGTACCCTCAGCCTTGGCTCGTGCTACCAGGCTGGCGTGCAGACTGCGCGGCAATCTCTGCATCAGGCGGACCGGCTCAGCGGATTCTCCATGTCTTGTCGGCTTCGGAATGGGCTTGCCCGCGTCCGTGCGCGCCGAGATCCACGCCGAGAAGGCGTCACGCGCATTGACCAGCGCTTCGGCTTCGCTTTCTCCATCGGACATGCAGCCGGGAAGGTCGGGGAACGTAATCAGATAGCCCCCACCATCCGCCTCGGACAACGGCTCGACCACATGCGCATAGGCCTCGAATGGATACGGCGGCTCGACGTGCGGAACCCTGATTTCACTCATGATTGGAGCTCCTTAAGCTTGTCCACCAGCGCCACGAAATGACGCACATAGACGGGTTTAATGGGACGATGAGCAGGAACGCAGATGTCGTCATCAACACCTGGAAAGGAAAAGACGTGATGACTGCCGCCTTCGTTACGCCAGACGATACCAAAGCGATCGGCGACGGCTTTGAGGTCGTCGATTCGCCAATCGCGCGGGTTGTTGCGCATCCGTGCGAGAAGTTTTTCGTGTGTGCTCATTGCGCCTAATAGTGTCACTGGCGACACTACAGGTCAACCGAGGCAGACTTCGAGCCGCATCGAACAGCGCGCCATCTCGACGGAATCTCCTGGGTGGTCATGGCATGTCTTGCCATCGACCTTGCCCAACCGCTAGGATCAAGGGCGATAAAGGTTACTGCCGCGCGCGCGGCCGGAGGTTGTCATGGGCCAGGCCATGAGAAAGCTTATGTACGACGAGTTCGAGTATCTGGAAAGCGAGATCCAGGCCCCCGTCAAGCGGGAATTCGTCGCCGGGGCGGTCTATGCCATGGCCGGGGCGACGGCGCGGCATAACCGCATTTCCCTCAACGTCGCCACCCGGCTTGATGCCGCCACCCGTGGCACCCCCTGCGAGGTCTTCATGGCGGACATGAAGGTCAAGGTCGAGGCCCATCGGGCCTTTTATTATCCGGATGTCCTGCTGGCCTGCGAGCCCGACGACGACCAGCCCCTCTACCGCACCCGCCCCTGCCTGATTGTCGAGGTTCTTTCGCCGTCCACCGCCGGCATCGATGAGCGCGAGAAGTGGCACCATTACCGGGACATTCCGACTCTGCGGCATTACCTGCTGGTCGATTCGGAGTCCCGCCAGGTGCGCCTGCGCACTCGGGCGGGGAGTGACTGGCTGGAACAGACCCTGGCCGAGGGTGACAGCCTGGCCCTCTCCTGCGGCCCGGTGCGGCTGGAGATGGGGCTCTCCGAGATTTACGACCGCAGTGGTTTGGAGGCGAACCCGCCTCTGGCCTGAGGATCCGGGTTTCGGCAGGGAACCCGCCTGGCGGCCGTGGATTTGCCTGCGGCACCCTGCCGCCTACGTATAAGCAGGTATCGCCCTGGCTGGCCAGGGGATAGGGGTTTTGCTAGGATAGCGAACCTTCAGTCATGCCCTGGCAGGCCCATTGCAGTGTCCCATCAGGAGCGAAGCCCGCCCTTTATCTGGCGGGTGAGGGTCTATTACGAGGATACCGACGCCGGTGGCGTGGTTTATCACGCGAGCTATCTCCGTTTCATGGAGCGTGCCCGTACCGAGTGGCTGCGGGAGATGGGTCTCGAACAGGAGACTGTCCGCGCTTCTCTGAACCTGGGTTTTATCGTGCGCGCCGCGAGTCTGGACTATCGCCGCGGCGCCCGGCTCGATGACCTGCTCACCGTGAGCGTGGCCATTGCCCGCCGGGGCGGGGCCAGCCTGGATTTTGATCAGGAGGTGCGCAGGGTCCTTGATGGCGCCCTCTGCTGCCGGGGCCTGATCAAGATCGCCTGCGTGGCCAGCGACAGCCTCAGGCCTAAACCCCTGCCCCCACAACTGCTGGCGGAGATCGCCGATGTATGCTGAGCTTTCCCTCCTGGATCTGGTCCTGCACGCCAGTTTCGTGGTGCAGTTCGTACTGCTGATTCTGGTGCTGGCCTCGATTCTGTCCTGGACCATGATCTTCGATCGCGCGCGGGTGTTGCGCAAGGCGGCTCGGGCGGCGGAGGAATTCGAACGCCGTTTCTGGTCCGGCGGGGACCTCAGCGCCCTCTATCGCGACCTGGGCCAGGACGACAAGTCTCTGACTGGCCTGGCCGCCATCTTTCGCTCGGGATTCAAGGAGTACGTGCGTCTGCGCAAGGGTGAGGACGGCGACCCCATGGCGGTCATCCAGGGCGCCGAGCGCTCCATGCGCGTCGCCTTGAGCCGGGAGATGGACCGGTTGGAGACCAATCTCTCATTTTTGGCCACCGTCGGCTCCACCAGCCCCTACATCGGTCTCTTTGGCACCGTCTGGGGCATCATGCACTCCTTTCATGCTCTGGGAAATGTCAAGCAAGCTACCCTGGCCCTGGTCGCTCCGGGCATCTCCGAGGCCCTGGTGGCCACGGCCATCGGCCTCTTTGCCGCCATCCCCGCGGTCATCGCCTACAACCGCTTCGCCGACCGGGTCGAGCGCATCAACAATCGCTACGAGGAATTCATGGAGGAATTCTCAACCCTGCTGCAACGCCAGGGCCGCGGCTGATCCACCGGCCCAGTCCAGAAACGGGGAATTGAGATGAGAAAGAAGCGCGTGCGCCGCCGGCCCATCGCCGATATCAACGTGGTGCCTTACATTGATGTCATGCTGGTGCTGCTGATCATCTTTATGGTCACCGCGCCCCTCATTACCCAGGGCGTGAATGTCGAATTGCCTCAGGCGGAGGCCGAGGTTATTAGCGGGGAGACCACGGATCCGGTCGTCATCACTGTGGACCAGTTTGGCGATTTCTACCTGGATCTGGGTGAGGAACGCAATTTGCCGGTTGATGCGGTGACCCTGCAGGGGCGGCTCGGGACCGTCCTGCGGCATAACCCCAAGCTGCCCATCCTGGTCAAGGGCGATGCCGCCGTGGATTATGGCAAGGTGGTTCAGGCCATGGTGTTGGCCCAGGGTGCCGGGGCGCCGAGTGTCGGGCTGATTACGGTGCCGCCGGAGCGCCCAGAGCCTTGATATGTGGCAGACGGCGCGCCGCAATCCAGGCGCCCTCATCGCGGCCATCCTGCTGCACCTGGTCCTGGCCATTCTCGCCCTGACGGGTGTGGACTGGCTGGATTGGGGGGCGGAGCAGGTCGCCAGGCCCCAGGTCGTGCAGGCGACGATTGTCGATGCCGCGACCCTGAAGACCCAGACCGAGCGCCTGGATCAGGCCAGGGACGCGCGGGAGCAAGCCATCCGGGAGGCGGAGCGCCAGGCCGATGAGCATGCGGAACGCGACCAGATCGTCGCCCGCGAGGCCCAGCGGCGGGAAGAATCCGAGCGCCAGGCCGCGGAGCGGGAGCGCCAGGCGGCCGAGCAGCGGGCCCAGGTGGAAGCGAGCGAACGCCAGCAAGCGGAAGAGGAACGCCGGCGCCAGGAGGAGCAGGAGCGACTCGCCCGGCTTGAGGCCCAGCGCCAGGCCGAGGATCGACGCCAGGCCGAGGAGACTGCCAGGCTTCAGGCGGAGCAACAACGTCAGGCCGAGGATAAACGGCGGGCGGAAGAGGCTCACCAGTTGGCACTGCAACGCCAGGCGGAAGAGGCGGCGCGGCAAGCCGAGCTGCAACGCCAGGCCGAGGAGGCCCAGCAAGCCGAGCAGCAACGGCTGGCCCGGGAAGAGGCCCAGCGCCAGGCGGAGCAACAGCGCCAGCTTGAAAAGGCGGCCCGCCTTGCGGAAAGTAAACGGCAGGCGGAGGAGGCGGCAAAACGGCAGGCGGAACAAAAGCGTCAGGCCGAGGAGCAGCGCCAGGCGGAGCGGGAGGCCAAACGCCAGGCCGAACAAGCGCGTCAGGCGGAGGCCCGCCGCCAGGCGGAAGAGGCCGCCCGGCAGGCGGAGTTGCAACGCCAAGCCGAGGAAAATCGCCAGGCCGAGATACAGCGTCAGGCCGAAGAGGCGCGTCAGGCCGAGGAGCAGCGCCAGGCGGAGCGGGAGGCCAAACGCCAGGCTGAACAGGCGCGTCAGGCGGAGGCCCGTCGCCAGGCCGAGGAGGCCGCGCGACTGGCTCAGGAGGAGGAATTAGCCGTGGCGGCCCTGGCGGAGGCGCAGAGAGCGGAAAGCCCGGAGCCGGCGGAACCCCTGGCCAGCGAGATCCAGTACTACGCCGCCGCCATCCGCAACCGTATCCAGCCCTTCTGGGTTCACCCCCCGGGCAGCCGGGGTGATCTTTCCTGCACCGTCGGGGTCCAATTGCTGCCAAGTGGCGATGTCGTGTCCGATAGTGTCCACATCCTGAGCCCCAGTGGCGATCTGGCCTTCGATCGTTCCGTGGTCGCCGCCATCTACAAGGCCTCACCGCTTCCCGTCCCCACTGGCCGTCTGTTCGAGGAGTTTCGCGATTTCAAGTTCGTCTTCAAGCCTTAAGGATGATCACGTCAAGAGACCCGCTAACCATGAAAAGACTCTTCCTTCTCTCCCTGCTGCTGGTCGGGCTGGCTAGCCCCGCGCTGGCTGACTTGACCATCGAGATCGTTGGCGGCCAGGAAGGGGCACAGCCCATCGCCGTGGTGCCTTTCGGTGCCCCGGAGGGCGTGGGCGGGACCATGGAAGACCTGGCCCAGGTGATTGCCGCCGATCTGGGGCGTACCGGCCGCTTTAAGCCCCTGCCACGCGGGGATATGCCGGCTGCGCCCCAGACGGCGGAGGCGGTGGATCTGCGGGACTGGCGCGTCCTGGCCATGAATAATCTGGTGGTGGGTCAGATCAACCGTCGGCCCGACGGCCTGTACCAGGTGGACTTCGCGCTCATTGATGTTTATAGCGGCGAGCAATTGGCGATTATGAGCCTGCCCAGCAGTCCCGCTGAACTGCGCTACACCGCCCACCGGATCGCGGACATCATCTACGAGCATCTCACCGGCGCCCCTGGGGCCTTTACCAGCCGCCTGGCCTATGTCACCAGCGAGTGGGGGGTGGATGGTCAGCGGGTGACCCTGCGGGTAGCGGACGCGGACGGCCACAATCCCCAGACCATCGTCTCCTCCAAGGAACCCCTCATGTCCCCGGCCTGGTCGCCGGATGGCCGGCGCCTGGCCTACGTCTCCTTCGAGAATCGTCAGACCGCCGTCTTCGTCCAGGAGTTGACCACGGGCCGGCGCGAGCGGGTGGCATCCTTCCCGGGCATTAACAGCTCCCCGGCCTGGTCACCGGATGGCAACCGCCTGGCGTTGACTCTCTCCCGGGACGGCAATCCGGAGATTTATGTTCTTGATCTGCAATCCCGCTCCACCACGCGCCTCACGAATAGCCCCGGCATCGACACCGAACCGGCCTGGTCATCGGATGGCAGCGAGATCTACTTCACCTCGGGGCGGGGCGGCGATCCCCAGATCTATCGCATGCCCGCCACGGGTGGCGAGGCCACGCGCGTGACTTTCGAGCGCGACTATAACGGCCGCGCCTCTCTGTCGCCGGACGGGCGCTCCCTGGTGATGGTGACCCGCGTCAATGGCCAGTTTCGCATCGCCCTCATGGACCTGGCGACGCGCGCCACGCGCCTGCTGAGCCGGGGAGGGCTAGACGAGTCGCCGAGTTTCGCGCCGAATGGCAGCATGGTAATTTACGCCACCCAGAGCAACGGTCGCGGCGTCCTGGCCGTGGTCTCCACCGATGGCAAGGTCGGCCAGCGTCTCTCCCAGGATGCGAGCGAGGTGCGCGAGCCGGCCTGGTCCCCTCCGCCACCCTGATCGGCGCCACCTGGAGCAAGCCCATGAATAAGCCTATCACCCCGATTGCCGTCCTGATGATCGCGGCCCTGGGGCTCGCTGGATGTGCCAGCGAGCTCACCCAAACGACCGCACCCAAAACCGTTCCAGGCGGGGCCGCCGTCACCGTCGGGGTGGCTGACCGCGCCCCGCCCCCAGGGTTAAATGACCCTAACAGCCCCCTGTCCCAGCGGGTCATCTACTTCGATTACGATAACAGCAACATCAAGCCCGAGTTTGTCGAGGTGTTGCGGGCCCACGCCCGTTATATCGCCACCACCCCCAAGGCCAAGGTGATGCTGGAGGGGCATACCGACGAGCGCGGAACCCGTGAATATAATCTGGCCCTCGCCGAGGATCGCGCCGGCGCCGTGCGGCGCTTCATGCGCGCCGAGGGCGCGGCCGAGCCTCAGCTCGGGATTCTGACCTTTGGCGAGGAAAAGCCCACCCAGCCCGGTCAGGGCGAACAGATCTGGGCGTTGAATCGCCGCGTCGAACTTGTTTATTGAGGCCATCTCTATGAATCGCCATCGCCTTTCCCTCGCCATCGTCAGCCTGATCGCCCTGTCGCCAGCCTGGTCGTCCGCCGCCGATATCGAGGGTCGCGTGACCCGCATCGAAAATATGCTCGACAACCAGCGGGGTTCCGATCTGACCCTCCAGATGCAGGGCATGGAGCGAGAACTCCAACGGCTGCGTGGCTTGGTGGAGCAGCAAAAATACGAACTGGAAAACCTCAAACGGCTGCAAGGGGCGAGCCCTTTGAGTGGTCCGGCGGGGCAGGGGGCCCAGGCTGGTGAACCCCCGGTCGATCAAGCGGTGGTGCCAGCGGCCCCGGCAGTGGCTCGGGGGCAGCCCTCCGCCGTGGGGGAGGTAGCGAGGCCTCGCGCGGGTGTCGAGTCACAGGTGCCGCCGCTCTTGTCCGTCGCGACCCCCGAGCCCGGGGAGCCCGAGGAGACCCAGCCCGCCGCGGTGGCCTCGCCGCCGGTGGCGGAGCAGGCCCCCCCGCTGTCATCGGGCGAGCAGGAGGCCTATATCAAGGCCGTCGAGCCGCTCAAGCAGCGGCGTTTCGAGGAGGCCTCCGTCGCCCTGACCGACTTTCTGGCCCGGTATCCTGATAGCGCGAATGCCGACAAGGCCCACTTCTGGCTCGCCGAGACCCATTACGTCAATCGCAACATCCCGGCGGCCCTTGCGGAATTCCAGGGCGTCCTCAAGGACTATCCCAAGAGTTCCAAGGTGCCGGGCGCCCTGCTCAAGATTGGTTACATCCAGGACGACGCCAAGGACCCCAAGGCCGCCCGCATCACCCTGGAGGAGGTTGTCCGCCGCTTCCCCCAAAGTGGCGAGGCCCGTCTCGCCCAGTCCCGTCTGGACCAGATGCGCAAGGAAGGGCGCTAACGGCCGGCGCCCGTATCAGGGCAGGCGCTCGATTTGGCGGATGAGGGTGTCGTAGCGTTCCCCCAAGGCCGCGGGCATGCCCGCCTCCTTGGCGCCGGCGCAGCCGCCGGCCTCCTTGAGCCGGGCGAGAAATTCTTCCTGTAACCGCGTCTGGGCGCGGCGGTAGGAGCCTTCGGGGAAGAAATCGTCCTGGACCTCCAGCACCGTCATGCGGAACTTGCTGGCCAGGGTCTTGTTCAGGTTGTCGGTGCGGCGACCGGACTGGTCACTCCGGCAGCGGGCGTTATAAAGATCGAAATCGGCGGCGGCGCTCACGGCCTCGACCAGCAATCGCTGGGTATTCTCGTCCAACAAGGGCTGAGCCGAGGACAGCCCGGACGCTAGGACCAGCGCCGCCAGGACGCCAGATCGCCGCCAACCGGTAGGGTGGGGGGTGCTCATGGGTGACCTGGGGTCAACTCTGCCCGTAAACGGGAATGGCGGCCCCGCTGACGGCGCGGGCGGCGTCGGAGACCAGGAAGAGGATGACGTCGGCGAGGGCGGCGGTGGTCACCCAGCGGCTCGGGTCCGCGTCCGGCATGGCGGCGCGATTCTGGGGGGTGTCCAGGGTGCCGGGAAGGACGCAATTCACCCGGATGCCAGCATCCCGATGCTCCTCGGCCAGGCTCTCGGTAAGGCGGATGACCACGGACTTGGCGGCGCAGTAGGGGGCCATGTGACCCTGGCCTTTCAGGGCGGCACGGGCGGCCACGTTGACGATGCCGCCGCCGCCCGCCGCCAGGAGGTGGGGGATGACGGCGCGGCAGGCATTGAAGACGGTGCGGGCGTTGAGGTCCAGCATCTGGTCCCAGTCCGCGTCCGGGGTCTCGTGGAGGGGCGGCCCCATGGTGAAGCCGCCGGCGGCATTGACCAGGATGTCAATGCGACCGAAGCGCGTCATGACGGCGGCGATGGCCTCTTCCACCCCGTGGGGATCGATAAGATCGACAGTGAAGGCCGCGCTCTCGCCACCCACCAGGTCCGCGCGCGCGGCCTCCAGGGCAGCGGCGTGGTGGCCGAGGAGGGCGATGCTCGCCCCTTGAGCGGCCAGGGCCTGGCTGACGGCCTGACCGAGATTGCCGGCGGCGCCGGTGACGATAGCGACCTTGCCCTTGAGTTCTGGCATGGGTGGACTCCCGATGGTTGTCGTTTAACGGGCCGGCGGTCTCCGCCTCTCCCAGTGCCGGGGGGCAATCCCTGGGGTCGGGCCAGTCTCGCGGGCTCCTTGCCTGCTATCATAGCCGCATCTTCCGGGCTTCGGACACAGATGCCGTGGATTCACCCGCGCCTAAGCTCTCTCCCCCCTCACCCCGAAACAGGTTTGCCCCGCCGTCATGAGCGAATGGATCCTGCTGCTTCTGCCCCTGGCCGCCGCCTCTGGCTGGTGGGCCGCGACGCGGAGCGCCCAGCGCGCGGGCGGCGGTGGGGCCCCCGATCCCGCCTATTTTCGCGGACTCAACTATCTGCTCGACGACCAGCCGGACAAGGCCATCGACGTCTTCGTCAAGCTGGCGCAGATGGACAGCGAGACCGCCGAGGTGCAGTTGGCCCTGGGGGGCCTCTTTCGCCGTCGGGGCGAGGTGGATCGGGCCATCCGCGTCCATCAGGGCCTCATGGCCCGCCAGGACCTCCCCAAGCCGCTGCGGGCCCTGGCCCTGCGGGAATTGGCTCAGGACTACATGCGCGCTGGCCTTTTCGATCGCGCTGAACGCCTCTTCGAGGAACTGACGGAATTTCGTGACCATCGCCGCCTGGCACTGACCAGCCTGCTCGACATCTTTCAGCAGGAAAAGGACTGGCGCCGCTGCCTGGAGACCGCCGACCGGCTCCAAAGCCGGCTCGGCGAGTCCATGGCTCCCGCCATGGCCCATTACCAGTGCGAGTTGGCGGAGGAGGCCCTGCGCCAGGGTGATGACGAGGGTGCCGAGACCTGTCTGCGCAATGCCCTGGCCACGGACCCGGGCTGTGTCCGCGCCACCCTGCTCCAGGCGCGCCTCCTCCTGGACCGTGGCGAGGCGGATCGCGCCATCCACCTCTACCATCGGGTCGGCGACCAGGGACCGCGCTTTCTGCCTGAAATCCTCCCGGGGCTACTGGAGGCCTTTCGTGGCCGTCCCCCCACGGACCTGCTGGAGACCCTGCGCGGCCTGCATCGCGAGCATCCCAACGGCGCCCTGCTGCTGGCCATGGCGGACGCGGTCGAGCGGGTCGAGGGGCGTCAGTCCGCCATCCGCCTGCTGGTCGAATACGTGGGCGGTCATGCCGACCTGGCCGCCGTCGAGCGCCTGCTGGAACTGCGCGAGCTGCCCCTGACCGCCGAGGGGGCCGAGGCCCTGGGCATGCTGCGCACCCTGAGCCGGGTCGCGCGCTATCTGCGCTCGCGCCAGCCCCGCTATCAGTGCGATCATTGCGGCTTCGTCGCCCGCCGTCTCCACTGGCAATGCCCCGGCTGTAAGCACTGGGCCAGTATTCTGCCGGTCCAGCCCGCGCCGCTTGGCGATGGCTCGGAGGCGGCAATTGTCTAGGTGAGCCGGGCAAACAGGGGTAACAGAGGGGAATTCCGTTGGAGCAAGAACCGCGCATCATTGTGGCTCTGGACTTTGCGCGCCAGGAACCCGCCCTGGCCCTGGTCGAACGCCTGGACCCGCGCCGCTGCCGCCTCAAGGTCGGCAAGGAGTTGTTCACCCGCTGCGGCCCGGCCTTGGTCGAGCGCCTGGGTGGCATGGGTTTCCAGGTCTTTCTCGACCTCAAATTCCACGACATCCCCAACACGGTGGCGGCCGCCTGCGCGGCGGCGGCGGACCTGGGGGTCTGGATGACTAACCTCCATGCCTCCGGTGGTCGCCCTATGATGGAGGCTGCGCGGGAGGCGTTGGCCCGACGGGCCCATCCGCCCCTGCTCATCGCCGTCACCGTCCTGACCAGCCTGGACGCCAGTGACCTGGAGGCCATCGGCTGCCCCGGCGAGCCTCGCCAGCGGGTGCTGCGCCTCGCCACCCTGGCCCGGGATGCGGGTCTCGACGGTGTGGTCTGTGCCCCCCAGGAAGCGGCGCCCGTCCGCGCCGCCCTGGGCCCCAGCTTCCGGCTGGTGACCCCGGGCGTCCGTCCCGCGGGGGCCGCCGTCGGTGATCAGAAGCGGGTCATGACCCCCGCCGAGGCCCTGGCCGCCGGCGCGGATTATCT
>JBASIS010000152.1:0-21162 GCA_049654905.1 Chromatiaceae bacterium | reverse complement strand
GACCATGTGGAGGCCAGTTCCGGGCTCCAGGTTCCCGTGGACGTCGAGGGCGCGGACTATCTGGTCATGCTTTCCTCCATGGAAATCATCAACTTTCCCGAGTACCTGGAGGCCATCACCAAGATCTTCGATCACGCGGGCGTAACCTGGACCCTGAGCACCGACTGCTACGAGGCCACCAATGCCGGCATCCAGATCGGCAACAAGGATATAGCCGCCACCCTGGTGCAGCGCATCGTGGATGCGGCGGTCAAGCTCAAGGTCAAGAATGTCATCAGTCCCGAGTGTGGTCATGCCTACACGGCGGTGCGCTGGGAGGGGCCCAACCTGATTGGTATGTCCTATCCCTTCCGGGTCTTCCACATCATCGAGGTCCTGGACGAACTGCGCGCCTCTGGGCGGATCAAGACGGAGGGTAAGGAGATGGATCGCCTGTCCCTGCATGATCCTTGCAACCTGGCGCGCAAGAGCGGCGTCATTCAGCAGCAGCGCAACCTCATGGATCTGGTCGCGGATAATTTCGTCGATCTCAAGGAACACGGACGCTACCAGTGGTGCTGCGGCGCCGGCGGGGGCGTGAGCAGTAACGAGCGCGCAGCGGAACTCAAGATGACCGCCTTCAAGCGGAAGAAGGCGCAGATCGAGGAGGTCGCGCCGGAGCGTATGGTGACCATGTGCGCCACCTGCCGCACCCAGCTTGAGGAGGGCCTGGAGGAGTTCAACATGGACATCCCCGTGGTCGGCCTGACCGAGATGATCGCCGAGCATCTGGTAGAGAAGAACGGAGATAGAACATGAGCGAACGCATCGTCGTCGATCCCATCACCCGGATCGAAGGGCACCTGCGCATCGAGGCCCAGATGGACGGCGAGAACATCGCCCAGGCCTACTCGTCTGGCACCATGGTGCGTGGCCTCGAAATCATACTGCGCGGACGCGATCCCCGGGATGCCTGGGCCTTTGCCCAGCGCATTTGCGGCGTCTGCACCCTGGTGCATGGTCTCGCCTCCGTGCGGTCCGTGGAGGCGGCCCTCAAGTACCCGATCCCACCCAACGCCCAGATCATCCGTAACCTCATGATCGGCGCCCAGTTCATCCATGACCACGTCATGCACTTTTATCATTTGCATGCCCTGGATTGGGTGGACGTGGTCAGCGCCCTGAGCGCTGATCCCAAGGCGACCTCCGCCCTGGCCCAGAGCCTGAGCAACTGGCCGAATTCCTCGCCGGGCTATTTCAGCGATGTCCAGAAGCGCGTCAAGGGCCTGGTCGAGAGCGGGCAACTCGGCATCTTCGCCAATGGCTACTGGGGCCACCCGGCCTACAAGCTGCCCCCCGAGGCCAACCTCATGGCGGTGGCCCACTACCTGGAGGCGCTGGCCTGGCAGCGTGACGTGGCCCGGCTCCACACCATCTTCGGTGGCCGCAACCCGCACCCCAACGTCGTCGTCGGTGGCGTGGCCTCGCCCATCGACCTCAACTCCGACTCGGCCATCAATTCCGCCCGCCTGGCCCAGGTCCAGAACATCATCAATCAGATGAAGGTCTTCGTGGATCAGGTCTATGTGCCGGATACCCTGGCCATCGCCGGTTTCTACAAGGATTGGGCCAGTCGGGGCGAGGGCCTTGGCAACTTCCTCTGTTATGGTGATTTTCCCGCCAAGGGCATGGACGATCCCGCCAGCTTCCTGGTCCCCCCCGGCGTGATTCTCAATCGCGATCTCAGCCAGATCCATCCCGTGGACCTGGATGCCCCGGACCAGATCGAGGAATTTATCTCTCACTCCTGGTATCACTACCAGGGCGGCAAGGACAAGGGCCTGCACCCCTACGCCGGGGAGACCGCGCTGGATTACGACGGCCGCGGCGGTGTCCAGCCCCCCTTCAAACAGCTAGATGTGGCGGACGGCTATTCCTGGCTCAAGGCCCCGCGCTGGAAGGGCCACTCGGTGGAGGTCGGACCCCTGGCGCGCATGCTGATGCTCTACGCCAGCCCCGAGTCGCCCCTCCACCTCCGGGCCAAGGACCTGGTGGACATGACCCTGACCAAACTCGACGTGCCGGTCCGGGCCCTCTTCTCCACCCTGGGTCGGACCGCCGCCCGCACCCTGGAGACTAAACTCCTGGCCGACCAGATGCAGGTCTGGTACGACAGCCTGATCGCCAACATCAAGTCTGGCGATACCCAGACCTTCAACGATGCCCTCTGGGACCCCAGCACCTGGCCCAAAAAGTGCCAGGGCGCCGGCTACATGGAGGCCCCCCGGGGTGGACTGGGTCACTGGATCGTCATCGAGAACGGCAAGATCGCCAACTACCAGGCCGTGGTGCCCTCCACCTGGAACGCCGGTCCCCGCGATCCCCAGGGTATCCCCGGTGCCTACGAGGCGGCGCTCCAGGACAACCACCAGGTGCATAACGTGAAGCAGCCGATCGAGATCCAGCGCACCATCCACTCCTTCGATCCCTGCATTGCCTGCGCCGTCCATGTGAGCGACCCCGATACCGGCGAACAGATCGAGATCCAGATCGTCTGACCCGATTCCTGTTTCCTCGGTCACCACCCGCGGGCACCTGGCCAGACCCCAGGTGCCCGTTTTCGTGGGGCGGCGGAAATGGCGACCCGATGCCCGCGCGGCATCCCCGTTTGTGGTTTAATGCGCCCATGTTTAGACCCCTCCCCTTATTCATTGGCCTGCGCTACACGCGGGCTAAGCGGCGCAACCACTTCATCTCTTTCATTTCCCTCATCTCCATGCTGGGGATCATGCTGGGCATCGTCGCCCTCATCGTGGTCCTGTCGGTGATGAACGGTTTTCACAAGGAGATCCAGGAGCGCATTCTCGGCATGGCCTCCCACGCCACCCTGGCCGAACCCACGGGCAACATGGCGGACTGGCGGGAACAGCTTCCCCGGGTCCGTGAGCATCCCGCCGTGGTGGGGGCCGCGCCCTTCATCGAGATGCAGGTCATGCTCGCCAATGGCGGCGAGGTCAGCGGCGCCCTGGTGCGCGGCATCGAGCCCGTGGAGGAGGATCAGGTCTCCGAACTGCGCCAGGATATGATCCGCGGCGAGGTGGATTCCCTGGCGGCGGGTTCCTTCAATATCGTCCTGGGCCGGGAACTGGCGGCAGTGCTGGGGGTGGGTCTGGGCGACAAGGTCACGGTCGTGACGCCCCAGGTCAGTGCCACCCCCATCGGCATCATGCCCCGCCTCAAGTCTTTTACCGTCAGCGGTATCTTTGCCGTCGGGATGTCCGATTACGACCGCGGCGCCGGATTCATCCACCTCCAGGACGCGACCAAGCTCACCAGCCTGGGCAACAGTGTCACGGGCCTGCGGCTCAAGCTCGTCAGCCTGTTCGAGGCGCCCCAACTGGCGCGGGATATCGCCTACGACCTGGGCGGGGTTTACCGGGTCGTCGACTGGACCCAGCATCATAAAAACTTCTTCGCCGCCCTGAGCACGGAGAAGCGGATGATGAGCATCATCCTCTTCCTGATCGTGGCGGTGGCCGCCTTCAATATCGTCTCGACCCTGGTGATGGTGGTCACGGACAAGCAGGCCGATATCGCCATCCTGCGCACCCTGGGGCTGTCGCCGGCGCGGGTCATGGGCATCTTCATGGTCCAGGGCACCGCCATTGGCGTCGCCGGAACCCTGCTCGGGGTAGCCTGTGGCATCCTGCTGGCGATCAATGTCGAGGCCATCGTCGCCGGTATCGAGCAACTGTTCGATATCCACTTCCTGGACCCGAACATCTATTACATCAGCAATATGCCTTCGGACATCCATGGTTCCGACGTCATGGCCGTGGGGCTGGGCGCCTTTATCATGTCCGTCCTCGCCACCCTTTATCCGGCCTGGCGCGCCTCGCGGACCGAACCGGCCGAGGCCCTGCGCTATGAATGATGTCCTGCCCGAGGAGGTGGCGGTGATCGAGGCCCAGGGGCTGGTGAAGACCTTCCACCAGGGGCCCCAGGAGGTGGAGGTGCTGCGCGGCATCGACCTGCGCATCCAGGCGGGTGAGCGGATTGGGGTGATCGGGGTCTCCGGCTCCGGCAAGAGCACCCTGCTGCACTGCCTCGGCGGTCTGGACCGCGCCACCCGGGGCCGGGTCCTCTGGCGGGGCCGGGACGTATCCAGCCTCTCGGAGCGGGAGCGCGGCCGGCTGCGCAATCGCCAGCTCGGCTTCGTCTATCAGTTCCACCACCTCCTGCCCGAGTTCAGCGCCCTGGAGAACGTCGCCATGCCCCTCCTAGTGGGTGGCGCCACGCCCGCCCAGGCCCGGGCCAGCGCTACCGAAATGCTGGACATGGTGGGCCTGGGCCATCGCGGCCGGCACAAGCCCGCCGAACTCTCCGGCGGCGAGCGTCAGCGCGCCGCCATCGCCCGCGCCCTGGTCACCCGTCCCGCCTGCGTCCTCGCCGACGAACCCACCGGCAATCTCGATCGTCATACCGCCGAGCGGGTCTATGAGCTGATGCTGCAACTCAACGCCGAGATCCGTACCAGCTTTGTCATCGTCACCCACGATCCCCAACTCGCCGCCCGCATGGACCGCGTCCTGCGCATCGACGATGGCATCCTGAGCGACGCCTGAGGCAGCCTCTGCCTTTATGCCCTCAGCCCGAATCGATAACCTTGAATTCGGTGACCAGGGCATAGCCGGCGCCATGGACGGTTTGCAGGGGTAACGGCACCCCCAATTCCTGGATGCACTTGTTGCGCAGGCGGCGCACCAGTGCCTCCAGACTGCGGGAGTCGTAAGGCACCCCATCCTTGCTCAGGGCCTTCTGCACGGCCATTCTGGTCATGATGCCGCCGGGACGTCGGGCCAGCAGGACCAGCAGACGCCTTTCATATTGACTCAGGGAGCAGGAGGTCCCATTGGGCGCGGTCAATCGCCAGTTGAGGGTATGCAGGGTCCAGACCCCGGGGCGATGGGGCGCGGCGGGTGGGGGTGGGGAGAGCCGGCTGGCCAGGCCGCGCACCACGCTGGTCAATTCCCGCATGTCCACCGGCTTGACCAGATAGACGTCGCCACCCTCGTCATACCCCCGGATGCGGTCCTCCAGGCGTCCGCGCGCCGTGGCTAGCACCAGGGCGTGCCGCCGCCGGTCGAGGCGGGACCCGAGGGCGGTCAGCCCGTCGCCTTCCGGCAAGCCGAGATCCAGCACGATGACCCCGCTGTCCGGGTGCGCCAGCCAGGCCGCGCAGTCGGCGATGCGGCTGGCCCCGGTGGTCAGGCACCCTTCGAGCCGGAGATAGTCAAGCATGGCGTCCCGGAGGTCGGTCTCGTCCTCGACGACCAGCACGCGCAGTGGGGTTAGGTCGCTCTGATTTGTGGTTGTCATGGGTGGAGTGGCAGCCAGAGGGTGAAGGTACTGCCGTGGCCGGTCAGGCTGGCGACCTCGATCCGTCCCCCGTGGACGGCGGCGATCCGCTGCGCCAGATGCAGGCCAAGGCCCAGGCCGGCGACTCCGCCCTCGGGGGCGAGGCGCACGGCTTTCAGGAAAATCCGCTCCAGGTCGGCGGCGGCCATGCCGATTCCGGCGTCGCGCACCTGGATGCCCAATTCGCCCTGGACCCGGCAGGCCCTGATGCCGATGGCCGATTCCGGTGGCGAATATTTGGCGGCATTATCGAGCAGATTGAACAGCGCCCGGGTCACCAGTTTTTTATCGGCGTGGAGCCGGAGGTTCCCGATCTCATCCGGCAGATCCAGGGTCACGGGGCGCTGTGTCCACGGACCAAAGGCCTGGGTCGTGGCGGTCAGCCAGGGCCCGATGGGGAGGGACTCCCGTCGTGGTTCCAGGTTTTCGGTGGCCAGGGAATCATTATCCAGCCATTGCTGGAATAACCATTCCAGACGGGCCACCGCCCGCTCGATGATACGCTGGCGGTGCAGCACCCGGGTGGCGGTGGCGTCCTCGGGATGGGTGCTCGCCTCGCGCTCCGTCACTTGCGCCTGGCTTTTGATGATGGCCAGGGGATTGCGGAATTCGTGGGCCACCAGGGAACTGAAGCGGTGCCGTTGGCGGCGCGCCGCTTCCTCCCGGCCGACGGCGGATTCCAGTTCCAGGGTACGGAGGAACCCCTGGCGCTGCTCGATCTGGTGGGCGCGGGCGGTGGCGTAGCCGATGGCGTTGATGAGCAGCAGCCAGGCGGTGGCGAGGATAAGCTCCGGTAAGGACAGCGGCGGGTTCCAGAAGCTCCAGCTCGTCCAGAGGACCAGGCTCATCACCAGAGCCAGGCCAGCGCGGCGGGGCAGATTGCCGGGCAGGTAAAGATAGGTCAGCAGGATGCCGCCGATGATGAAAAGCGGGCCTAGCGGATCATAGCCAGGATCGCGGGCCATGAGCAGGGCGGGGGGGAGGATGGCCAGGCCGATCAGGCCCCAGACCCCATAGCGCTGGCGCCACCCATCCCGGATGGACTGGTTGGCGACGAAGGCCGCTTCAGTCGCCTGGTCGGTAAACCGGGCGGTCCAGGGATGAATTTTCATCGGAACACCAGATTCATAACGGGGTTTGTGGCGGGATTCGCTCCAGAGGGCCCCGGTCCTGGCGGCGGCCAAGGGGTGGGCGGGCGTGGCCAGGCAGTCGTGGCAGAGAGCGGATAGGGCGCTCCGGCGGGTTCAACTCAGTACCCTCAGATTCCCGGCTACCCTGAGCCGCAGTCCCTGGTTACGCACGAGCTGTTCCCAGGTCCGGTAGGGCGGAGGCGGCTGGTAACCCTGGAGATGGGGATCGTAACGACCCTCGATACCGGTCAGGACCCGCATGACATCGGTGGCGGCGGCCTTGACCCCGTCATCCGTGGCGCGGGCCCCGCCCCAAAAGTCGTTGCCGGGCCAGGAGACCGGGTCCCAGGCAACCAGGCTGTAGAGCCGGCAGGCGCTGAAATCCTCCCCCTCCTCGGCGTAGGCCTGGGGTGGGCAGAGTTGCGGCCGGTCATGATTGCCCCGGGTCAGGGGCCGCACCCGCAGGGAGAAGCCGTCAAAGTCATGCCGCTCGTTCGCGCACTCGTTGAAGGGATCGTAATAGAGGGCCCGGATATGGGTCAGGCGCCCGGCGTGCCGGCCCAGTAGGGCCAGGAGGGTATCCTTGAAAAAGAGGCCCAAGGTGCCCTGAAAAGGCCCCGCGAACTGGCCGCAGCCCAGGCCCGGCAGGGTGATGAGGGCCTGGTGTCCCCCCCTCCTGGCTTCCTCGTTGATGTAGAGGAGCGGGGGCAGCAGCCGCTTTTCATAGAGGGTGCCATATCCCGCCGCATCGATACGCCCATCCCGGGTCACCGTCGCCCAATCCCCCGCCACGCCGCCCTGGTTGTTGCATAGCAGGGCGCCGGGGACGAAGAGCAGGGTGCCCGTCAGGGGTTGGTCGTGGACCTGGGGAACCCGATGGCGACCGTTATCGAAGATGCGCACCGCCATGGCGATGCCCAGATCCCCCAGGAGGGTCAACTCGGTGATATTCCAATCCCGCCCGTCCCCGTGTACGGCACTCTCGGCGAAGATGCGCGGGGATTTGGTGTTAATCAGATGTTCCAGAAAGGCCTCGTCGCTCAAGCTGGCGACATCCTGGTCCCGCAGGTCCGCCCGCAAGCGCCCCCCCGCCTGGGCGAGGCCATGAGCGGCCAGACCGGCGCGATAGTCCTGAAGTTTGCGGAGGCCTTCGGTATGCAGTAGGTGGCAATAGGTGTTCATAAGGTGACGGGGACCCGGGTTGGCGACAGGTGGATCAGGGTCTGGGGCAGCCTGATCGCCCTCGCGCCAGCGGCAAAGCTGGCGGTGCGGGCAGTATGCAAAATGCGCCCGGGCAATGATAGACACGAATCGCGACTAAATACGACCAAATACGACATTTTCGATGTTTTTTGATTATGAAACAGGGCGATATGGATGAGTCAGAGATGAAAACTTCTACTCCGGATGTGTAGGGAACGGGATGCTCTCGTCTGGACGGGGCTGCTGAGAGGCCGGGCAAGGCCGCTTGGCGACGGAAAAGGCGGGGGTAGAGCCCGAGATCGGTTCGTGGGGATACTGGGGTTATGTCACTATTAGGGTAACTGACAGCTTCCGGATACCCGATGAGCCACCTCGAACGTCCCGCCGGGTGCCGGCCACCTCCCGATGCACCGCCGACGGGGTGGGCGAGTCCCGTCGCCGCCGCTTTGGGCTTTGCCCTGGGGGTCTGCCTCTTCTTTGTCGGGTCCGAGCCGCCGCCGGCCTGGCCCCTGGGGCTACTGGCGGCGGCGGTGGCCTTTCTGGCCTGGCATTGGGCACCCGCGCGTCCCCTCTGCTGGTTGCTGGTGGGGCTCCTCTGGGCCCAGTTCCGGACTTGCGATCTGCTGTGTCACCCCTTCCCGGCGGAATTGGCGCGCGCGGATCTGCGCCTGGAGGGTCGGGTGGCCTCGCTGCCGGAGTCCAAGTCCGGGGGGACTCGCTTCCAGTTTCGTATCGAGCGTGCCTGGCGGGGTGAGGAAGAACTGGGGTTTAGGGGCCTGGTCCGCCTGACCTGGCGGGGGGCTCCGCCCCTACGGGTGGGGGAGGCTCGTGCCCTGGGGGTGCGGCTCAAGCCCCCCCATGG
This sequence comes from Chromatiaceae bacterium, assembly GCA_049654905.1. Classification (GTDB taxonomy): domain Bacteria; phylum Pseudomonadota; class Gammaproteobacteria; order Chromatiales; family Chromatiaceae; genus M0108. The sequence goes on along the minus strand of JBASIS010000152.1, from coordinate 12,570 downwards.
CTTCGCCAATCCCGGTGGCTTTGATTACGAACGCTGGCTGTTCCAGCAGGGCATCGTCGCCACGGGTTATGTGCGCGATGGCGGTGACCTGGGTCTGCTCGACGCCGGCGCGGGTCCCTATTGGATCGACCGCTGGCGTCAAGGCCTGAGCGAGCGGCTGGGCGGGGTGCTAGATGGCTCGCCTGCGGCGGGGCTGGTGCAGGCCCTGGTGCTGGGCGAGACCACGGGGGTGACACCGGCCCAATGGGAGGTGCTGACCCGTACCGGTGTCAATCACCTGGTGTCCATCTCCGGGCTGCATGTGGGCCTGGTGGCGGCCAGCCTCTTCTTTTTGACCCGCTGGTTCTGGTCGCGCTCGCCCTGGCGGGTCTCCCGACTGGCCGCGCCCCGCGCGGGGGCCCTGGGCGGGCTGGTGGCGGCCCTGATCTACAGCGCCCTGGCGGGCTTCGCGGTCTGCACCCAGCGCTCCCTCATCATGTTGGGGGTGGTGCTGGTGGCTCTCCTCTGGTCGCGTACCCCCCGGCCCTGGACGGGTCTGACCTTTGCCCTGGCCGCCGTTCTGCTGCTGGACCCGACGGAGGCGCTGAGTTTTGGGCTCTGGCTGTCCTTCGGTGGCGTGGCGGCTCTCATCTATGGTCTCGGCAATCGGCTGGCCCTGGAAGGTCTCTGGCGGCGCTGGGGCCAGGCGCAGTGGGTGGCGACCCTGGGCTTTCTGCCCCTGTTGCTGCTGCTTTTCAGTCGGGCCTCGGTGGTCTCCCCGCTGGTCAACCTGGTGGCGATCCCCCTCTTTGGCCTGCTGCTGCCACTGGTATTGATCGCGGCCGGCCTACTATTGATGATCGGGATCGAGACACCCCTCGTCTGGACCGCTGCCCTCCTGGCCTGGCTACTGGATGGCCTGACGGCGATCTCGGCCTGGCCCTGGGCTTCGGTAGGCATCTCGGCGCGGCCGGAGTGGGCCTGGGTGGCGGCCTTTGGCGGTGCCCTGCTGTTGCTGGCGCCCCGGGGATTACCCGGGCGCTGGCTGGGTCTGCCCCTGCTGTTGCCCCTGGGGCTGCTGACCCCGCCCGCGCCGCCCACCGGGGAGGCCTGGCTGCGGTTACTCGACGTGGGGCAGGGGCTCTCCGCCGTGATCCGCACCGCCCATCATGTCCTGGTCTTCGATACGGGTCCGGCCTTCCTGGGTGGTTTCAACACGGGCGAGGCCGTCGTGGTGCCTTACCTGCGGGACCAGGGCCTGAGCCGGATTGATACCCTGGTCCTGAGCCATGGGGATCAGGACCATGTCGGCGGCTTCGCGGGCCTGGCCGCCCAGTTGCCGATCGACCGCATCCTGGCGGGAGAGCCGGGCCACCTGGCCGATCCCCGGGCGGAGCCCTGTCTCGCCGGCCAGGGCTGGACCTGGGATGGGGTGGACTTCGCGGTGCTCTATCCGGCCCAGGCCGGGCTGGAGGGCAACGAGAGTTCCTGCGTGCTGCGCGTGGCCACCCAGGGCGCCAGCCTGCTGGTGCCGGGTGACCTGGGTCAGGCCCCGGAAAGGCAATTGGCGCGGGGCGGCGGTCTGGCCACGACCCTGCTGGTGGTCGGCCATCACGGCAGCAATACCTCCAGCAGCCGCGAATTCCTGGCGGCCGTGGCGCCGGCGTGGGTGCTCTATGCCAGCGGCTTCGCCAATCGCTATGGCTTCCCCACCGTCCGGGTGCGCGAACGGGTGGCCGCCGCCGGCGCCCGGGAGTTGAACACGGCGGAGGCCGGGGCCATCGGTTTCGCCCTGACCGCCACGGGGCTGGCGGGTCCCGACCTGTATCGCGAGGCCCATCCGCGCCTCTGGTCCTGGCGACCCCCGGGCGAGAGGTAGCCGGGTTGCGGCGCCCGGTCTGGGGTATCATGTCGCCCAGTGCAAGGCGTCCCCGAGAGGTGAATGACCCGTGTTGGAATTGATGAGGGCTGGTGGCTGGCTGATGTGGCCCATTCTGGCCTGTTCCGTGGTCGCCATGGCCATCATTCTCGAGCGCCTCTGGAGTCTGCGCCGGCGCCGGGTTATGCCGCCGGGACTGATGGAGCTGGTCTGGCAGTGGCAGCGCGACCAGGCCCTGACCCCGGAGCGGATCCAGGCCCTGGCCCAGGGCTCGCCCCTGGGACGGCTCCTGAGCGCCGGCCTGGTTAACCGCAATCACTCGCGGGAGATCATGAAGGAGGCCATCAATGACGTAGGCCGCCAGGTGGTGGCCGGGCTGGAGCGTTACCTCAACACCCTGGGCACCATTGCCTCGGTGTCGCCCCTGCTGGGCCTGCTGGGCACCGTCTTCGGCATGATCGATATCTTCACCGTCATTATTGATGCGGGCGTCGGCAATCCCGGTATCCTCGCCGGCGGTATCTCCGAGGCCCTGCTGACCACGGCGGCGGGCCTGACGGTGGCCATCCCCAGCCTCATGTTCCATCGCTATTTCAACGGGCGCGTCAACCAGTTCGCCCTGGCTATGGAGGAGGAGGCCCTCAACCTGGTGGAGGTCATCAAGGGCGAGCGCGAGGCCTTGCCGGAGGCGATGGCGTGAATCTGCGTCCCCAGCGTCCCGAGCCACCGGATATCAATCTGGCGCCCCTGATCGACGTCGTTTTTCTGTTGCTGATCTTCTTCATGGTGACCACGACCTTCAGGGAGGAGGTGGGCATCAAGATCCAGTTGCCCCAGGCCCAGGCCCAGGGTGAGGCGGTGGCGGATCGACAGGCCCTGACCCTGGTCATCGACGCCAGCGGTGCCTTTTATGTCAACGACCGCCAGGTCGCGGACACCCAGCCAGACAGCCTGCGCAAGGCCCTGGGGGAGGCGATCGGTCAGGCCGGGCCAAAGGCGGATGACCGGGCGCCAGGGGAACTGCCTCTGGTGCTGATGGCCGACGCCAAGACGCCCCACCAGGCCGTCATGACCGCCCTGGACGTGGCCAGCCAGCTCGGACTGACGCGCTTCTCCTTTGCCGCCAGCCGGACGTGGGAGGCGCCATGAGCCACCCCAATGTCCTGGCCCCCGGCTCGGCGCGCCGCATCTATGTGCGTCTGATCGCTTACGCCAAGCCTTATTGGCGCATGTTCGCCGTTTCCGCCGTGGGCATGGTCTTCTATGCCGCCACCGAACCCCTCTTCGCGGCCATGATGAAGCCTCTGCTGGATGGCACCTTCATTGACCGGGATGCGGAGGTGGTCAAGTCCATGCCGCTGATTCTGCTGGGCATCTTCCTGGTGCGGGGGATCGCCGGCTTCATCAATACCTACTGTCTCCAGTGGGTGGGGCGGCGGGTGGTGGCCGACCTGCGCCAGGAGATGTTCGAGCACCTGCTGCGCTCGCCCGCCGGCTATTTCGATACTCAGAGCACGGGTCAGATCCTGGCCAAGCTGACCTATAACGTCGAGAACGTCGCCGATGCCGCGACGACCGCCGTCACCACCATCATCCGCGATGGCCTGACCGTCATCGGCCTGGTGGCCTACATGCTCTACATCAATGTCATGCTCTCGGCCATCTTCCTGCTGGTGGGTCCGGCCATGGGCGTCTCCATCCGCTACGCCAGCCAGCACTTTCGCCGTCACAGCAAGCGTATCCAGGACCGGGTCGGGGAGTTGACCCATGTGGCTCAGGAGGCCATCGATGGTCATCGGGTCGTCAAGGCCTTTGGGGGCCAGGCCCGGGCGGCGGAGCGTTTCAGCTTCGTCAACGAAAAGACGCGCTCCCTGCAGATGAAAATGGTGGCCACCAACGCCATCAGCGTGCCCCTGGTGCAACTGGTTTCCGCCATCGCCATCGCGGTCATCATCTACCTTTCCACCATGCAGGGTCTCCGGGAGGACATCTCGGTCGGCACCTTCATGTCCTTTATCCTGGCCATGGGCCTGCTGCTCCAGCCGATCAAGAGCCTGACGGGGATCAATAATCAGTTGCAACGCGGCATCATCGCCGCCGACAGCCTCTTCGAGCTGATCGATTCGCCCGCCGAGGTGGATACCGGCGACCGGACCCTGGACAGGGCCCAGGGGCGGGTGGAGATTCGCGGCCTGACCCACGTCTATGATGTGGACAAGGGTCCCGTGCTGCGGGACCTCGATCTGGTGATCGAGCCCGGGGAGACCCTGGCCCTGGTCGGTCGCTCCGGGAGCGGTAAATCCACCCTCGCCAGCCTGCTGCCCCGCTTCTACGACCCCCTCGCGGGGCAAATCCTTATCGATGGCATCCCCACCCATGATTTGACCCTTGCCAGCCTCCGGGCTCAGATTTCCCTGGTCACTCAGGAGGTGGTGCTCTTTAACGACACCATTCGCAACAACATCGCCTATGGTCACCCGGGCGCGGTTGATCAGGCGACCCTGGAGGCGGTGGCGGAGGCGGCCCATGCCCTGGAGTTCATCCAGGACTTACCGGAGGGTTTCGATACCCTGGTTGGCGATCGTGGCATCCTGCTCTCGGGCGGTCAGCGCCAGCGTCTGGCTATCGCCCGCGCCATGCTCAAGGACGCCCCTATCCTCATCCTGGACGAGGCCACCTCGGCCCTGGACAGCGAGGCCGAGCGCCACATTCAGGCGGCCCTGGAACGGCTGATGAGCAATCGCACCACCCTGGTGATCGCCCATCGGCTCACCACCATCGAGCGCGCCAATCGGATCCTGGTTCTGGACCAGGGGCGGGTCGTGGAGACGGGGAGCCATGCCGACCTGCTCGCCCTGGACGGTCATTACGCCCGCTTGCACCGGATGCAGTTCAACGATTCCCCGCCGGACCCAGCCCTATGAAGCCGGAAGATATCTGGTATGGCAACCACTGGCTGGCCTGGCCCCTGGTGCCCCTATCCGGCCTTTATCGGCTGGCGGTCTGGGGTCGGCGGCTGGCCTTTCGGCGGGGTTGGCTGGCGAGCTGGCGGTTGCCCCTACCCGTGGTGGTGGTAGGCAATCTTACGGTTGGCGGGACGGGCAAGACGCCCCTGGTACTCTGGCTGAGCGACTTTCTGCGCCGGCAGGGCTGGCGACCTGGCATCGTCCTGCGGGGCTATGGCGGCTCGGCCCGTGATTGGCCGCGCTGGGTGACGGCGGCGAGCGATCCCCGGGAGGTGGGCGACGAGGCGGTACTCCTGGCCCGGAAATCCGGCGGCCCGGTGGTGGCGGGGCCCGACCGGGTCGCGGCGGGGCGGCTGCTATGCGACCGGGGGGGCTGCGATATCATCCTGGCCGACGATGGCCTGCAGCATTACCGGCTCCAGCGCGATCTGGAGATCCTGGTCATCGACGGTGCCCGCGGCTTTGGTAACGGCTTCTGTCTGCCCGCCGGGCCCTTGCGCGAGCCGGTCTCCCGCAGCCGGGACATCGGGCTCAAGGTCTCTACCGGCGGGGCCTGGCCCGGTGCCGAGCCCCTGACCCTGCGACCGGGGGACCTGGTGAATCTGCGCCATCCCACCCAGACCCGGGCCCTGGCCCGTTTTAAGGGCCAGCGGGTCACGGCGGTGGCGGGCATAGGCAACCCGGAGCGCTTTTTTGCCCTGCTCCGCCAGGCGGGATTGCATCTGGACGAGCGCCCCTACCCGGATCACCAGGGGTTCATCGCCGCCGATGCCGCCACCTGGCCCCCGGGGCCCCTCATCATGACCGAGAAGGACGCGGTCAAGTGCCTGCCCTTCGCCGGGGAGGAGCATTGGTTTCTACCCGTGGAGGCGGTCCCGAGCGCCGCTTTCGAGCATCAATTGTCCGCAGCCTTGAAAGGTCTGAAGAATGGATAAGAAACTCCTGGATATCCTGGTCTGTCCCCTCTGCAAGGGGCCTCTCTATTTTGATAAGGCCGCCGCCGAGTTGATCTGCCGCGCCGATCGCCTGGCCTTCCCCATCCGGGACGATATCCCGGTCATGCTGGAAGAGGAGGCGCGGGAACTGCCCGCCGATGAAGAGGTGCCCAAGGCTTGAGCGCGGCCGGAGCGGCCGAGCCCAGGGGTGGGGCGGGCCTGGGAACCCAGGGGACGGATCCGCGGGTGCCCTTCAAGGTCGTCATCCCGGCGCGCTATGCGGCTTCGCGCCTGCCGGGTAAGCCCTTGCTGGAGATCGCGGGCAAGCCCCTGATCCGACATGTTTATGAGCGCGCCCAGGCCACCGCGGCGGAGGAGATCCTGATCGCCACGGACGACGAGCGTATCGCCGCCACCTGCCAGGCCTTTGGCGCCGAGGTGGTCATGACCCGCGCCGATCACCGCAGCGGCACCGACCGCCTCGCCGAGGTCATCGCCGCGCGTGGCTGGTCCGACGATACCCTGGTCGTCAACCTTCAGGGTGACGAGCCCTGCATGCCTCCCGCCCTGGTGGATCAGGTGGCGGCGGGCCTGGCTGGCCATGGGCGCGTCGGTATGGCGACCCTGGCCTATCCCATTCAGGATCCCGAGACTCTCTTCGATCCCCATCTGGTCAAGGTGGTGACCGACGCCCAGGGCTACGCCCTCTATTTCTCCCGGGCCCCCATCCCCTGGCATCGTGACGCCTTTCACGGCGGCCGGCAGACCCTACCGCCGGGCGGGCGCTTTCTACGCCATATTGGCCTCTACGCCTACCGCGCCGCCTTTCTGGCGCGCTTTGTGGACTGGCCGCCCGCGCCCCTGGAACTGGCCGAATCCCTTGAGCAGTTGCGGGTCCTCTGGCACGGCGAGGGCATCCATGTCGGTCTGGCCACCGAGGAGCCTGGCCCCGGCGTGGATACCGCCGCCGATGTCCAGCGGGTGTTGGCTTTCCTGAATCGCGGCCAGCCGGCCTTGGGCGGATCACCGGACCCTGGCAGAGACTTGAAGTCATGAAAATCAGGAGTTGCCAGCCTTGCACCGCCTGTTGCGATGGCTGGGTCAAAATGACCATTCAGGGTGTCCCCGTCTTTCCCGGACACCCCTGTCCCCATAGCAGGCGCCAGGGCTGCGATGACTATCTCAATCGCCCCATTGATCCGTGCGTCAACTTTTCCTGCGGCTGGATTATCGCATCCAGTCCGCTTCCAGACTGGATGAAGCCAGACAACGCTCTGGTGATCGTCCTCTTCAATAAATTCCAATGGCAGGGCGTGCCCGTCGATCTCGCCGTGCCGGTGGGCAAGCGCATACCGCCCCGGTCCCTGGCCTGGCTGCGCAACTTTGCCGAGACCCACCGGCGCCCCCTCGTCCACACCGAACAGGTCCTGGAAGGGGGCGAGTATCAGGAACAGCAGCAGGTATTCGGCCATGGCCCACCGGCCTTTCAACAGGAATTGCTGCGCCGGCAAGCGGCTGGCCTGGCCCTCTGGTCCTGAAGTAGGGGTCCTCGCCCCGCGTGAGGAAGGTCTCATGGTCCGCAAACAGCTTGAGGTCAGCGACTTGATGCAGGGGCCATGGGAGCTGATGGCCTGGCTAGCCTGTCCTCCTCGCGCCTGGCTATTGTCATCAAGGCGGTTACCGGCCCTGGAGGCTCGATGAACATCGGATCGCATATCTACTGGCTTTTCGCGGGTATCCCGCTGCTGAGCGCGGGCTTGATTCTGCTCCTGGCCTGGCCCGCCAGAAGATTGGGACTGGTCGATCATCCCTCGACCCGCAAACACCATCCTCACCCCGTGCCGCTGGTCGGAGGGCTCGCCATCTGGGCTGCCTTCACCGTCGGCATGCTGCTCAAGCCAAATAAGCTGCCTGATTATGGGTTTCTTCTGGGAGGCATGACCTTGATGGCCCTTGTGGGTTTTCTTGACGATATTCGCCCCATCAGTCATTGGGTTCGCCTCTTGTTCCAAATCCTGGCGGTCCTGGTGATGGGGCTGGCTGACCAGGTGGTGCTGAGCAACCTTGGTAATCTCTTTGGATCGGGCGATATCCTACTGGCACATGGGGCCTGGCTATTTACCCTCTTTGCCGTCGTTGGCCTGATCAATGCCCTAAATATGACGGATGGGTTGGATGGTCTCGCCGGCGGTCAGGCGCTGCTAACCACCGGCTGGCTGATGTTCCTTTGTCTCCAAGCCCCCATCTGCATCGCCGCGCGACTTGAGTCCCTACTGGTATTAGCCTTGGCCATCGCTGGCTTTCTCGTTTTCAACCTGCGCCATCCCTGGCGAGCACGGGCCAGTGTCTTCATGGGCGATGCCGGCAGTACCTTGCTGGGCTATGTGCTGGCCTGGTTCCTGATACGCATGTCTCAGGGCGAGGCGCGGGCACTAGATCCGATCACGGCCGTATGGATTCTGGCGCTGCCGCTCATGGATACGGTGGCGGTGATGATCCGCCGCTTGATGGCCGGTCACAGCCCCTTTGCCGCCGACCGTCAACACCTGCACTTTCTGTTGATCGGCTATGGGTTGTCCGATGCTCGGGCCGTTGCCAGCCTCCTGCTCATCGCCTTCGGTTTGGGGGGGGTAGGTGTCCTGGCCCAGTGGTTCGGGGTACCTGAAGATGTGCGCTTCTATGCCTTTGTGGTGATTTTCCTGTTGTATTTCGCCATGACGACGAGGATGGTCCAGGTGTTGAGGAATAGGCTGGTGATTGGTACCCAGGATCGTCGTCGTATTTCCGCGCCGACATCCTCCTAGCCGCTGCTGGAATTTTCGGTATGACAGCCCGGAATGGGCATTAAGAGTGGCAATATCCGATGTGGTCCCAGAGTTTGATCGGGTTTGTGGGCCTTTTTCTTTTGACCTGGCTGTTTAGTGAAAACCGGCGGACGGTGCGTTTCCGGCCGGCTCTCGTGGCCCTGATCCTCCAGTTCTCCATCGCCCTGCTGCTGTTAGAAATTCCGCTGTTCCGCCATGTCTTCCTGGTCTTGAACGAACTGGTAACCAGCCTGGAGGCGGCGACCCGCGCGGGCACTCGCTTCGTCTTTGGCTATGTGGGCGGGGGCGACTTGCCCTTCGAGGTCCGGGCCGGGGCCAGTTCCTTTGTGTTCGCCTTTCAGGCCCTGCCCATGGTGCTGGTGGTCAGTGCCCTCTCGGCCTTGCTCTTTCACTGGCGGGTCCTGCCCTGGGTGGTGCGGGGTTTCGCCTGGATGTTGCGCAAAACCCTGGGCCTGGGCGGTGCCGCGGGGGTGGGGGTAGCGGCTAATATCTTCCTGGGCCATGTGGAATCACCCCTGCTGATCAAACCTTATCTGCAACAGCTATCGCGCAGCGACCTTTTTCTGATCATGACCGCGGGCATGGCGACAATCGCCGGGACCATCATGGTCATCTATGCCAGTATCCTGTCGCCAGTCATCCCCGATGCCCTGGCGCAATTGCTGATCGCCTCCCTCATCAGCGCCCCCGCCGCCGTTATGGTGGCGCGGATCATGATCCCCGATGGCGCCGGGGGTGTCGATGAGGTGCATTGGGAGCCCCCCCGACAGGATGCCAGTAGCCTGGATGCCATTGCCCGGGGCACCCTGGACGGGGTTGGGCTGCTGGTCAACATCGTGGCCATGCTGGTGGTCCTGGTCGCCCTGGTGGCCTTGGTCAACCAATTCCTCGGCTTACTGCCGGCCCTGGGTGGCGAGGCGATCAGCCTCCAGCGCCTGCTGGGCTGGGTACTGGCACCCTTAACCTGGCTGATGGGCATACCCGCCAGCGAGGCGGTTACGGCCGGCGGCCTCATGGGTGTCAAGACCATCCTCAACGAGTTTCTGGCCTATCTTGAACTGGCGGCCCTGCCCGAGGGGGCCTTGAGTGAGCGGTCACGGCTGATCATGACCTACGCCTTGTGCGGCTTCGCCAATCTCGGCAGCCTGGGCATCCTCATCGGCGGCATGGGCGCCATGGTGCCGGAGCGCCGCGCCGAGATCACGGCCTTGGGGCCCCGTTCCATCGTTGCGGGCACCCTGGCGACCAGCTTCACCGGCGCCGTGGTGGGCCTCATCAGTCTCTTTCCCCATTGAGCCCAGTGGCTCTTTGATTCATCGGAGTTTGTCCATGAGCGAACATCTTGAAGTCTTATTTCCGGGCGGCAAGCGGGTTGATGTTCGGGTGCGCGAGTTTGAGATCCAGACCGATCAGTCCGTCAAAGGGGGTGGGGAGGCCAGTGCCCCCGAGCCCTTCGACCTCTTTTTGGGTTCGATGGTGGCCTGCGCGGGCATCTATGCCCTCAATTTCTGCACCTCCCGTGACTTATCGACCGAGGGTTTGGCCTTGAGCCTGGACTGGGATCGGGATCCGGCCAATCCCCTGAACGCCAGCGTCCGCTACCAATTGCGGTTGCCCGCGGGCTTCCCGGACAAGTATCGCTCCAGCATCCTCAAGTCCATTGAACTGTGCGCCGTCAAGAAACACATCCAGAACCCTCCCAGCTTCGAAATCCTGGTGGTGGAGTAGCCGCGAACCCATAAAAAAAACCCCGCCATAACGGCGGGGTAATTCACCACTGAGGAGGTTCGAGAACGGAGGTGTCGAAACAAGACTATGCCTCGATTTCCATATAGCATGATCCGTGCCATATATCTGATGTCTGCTTGGGAATGTTCCGATCCCCGGCGATGGATTTTTCCGGATTCAGAATAGTTACAATAACCTGGATGCCGGTCGGAAGCTCCAGGACTGGATGCGTTGCCACGCGCCCCTTGTCGGGGATGCCTGATGGCTTTGTGACTTCTCCCCCAAACCGCGCCAGGGCTGCACCTCAAGTGTGCCAGTGGTGTGCTTGCGGCACCCGGATGGCGCCTGATTTGTTGGCTCTGGGTTGGGAGGAAGTGGCGCGGGCCTGGCCTGGGCCTGGTTTCTTGTTCAATTCGGCGCTGATGCTATGATCCTGGTTGAGATTCAACCGCGGGGGGAGAGGCCATGAGCGAAGCAACAAGGGTGCGGATTCTGTTCGTTTGCATGGGCAATATCTGTCGTTCTCCCACGGCGGAGGGCGTCTTTCGGCATTTGTTGCGAGGGGAGGGGTGCGATGAACGGATCGCTACCGATTCCGCCGGTACCCACAGCTATCACATCGGTGAGCCGCCCGATGAACGGGCGCGGGAGACGGCGCTGAGGCGGGGGATTGATCTGAGCGATTTGCGCGCCCGGCGCGTGGCGCGGGAGGACTTTGACCTCTTCGATTATATCCTGGCCATGGACCAGGAAAACTATCAGGCCCTCAGAGCCATCTGTCCCCCGGTACATCGCGGTAAATTAAAATTATTCATGGACTTCGCCCCAGATTACGGCATTCGCGAAGTGCCTGATCCCTATTATGGGGGCCCCGGGGGCTTCGAACAGGTCTTTGATTTGGTCGAGGCCGCCGCCCTGGGACTGCTCGAAGATGTCCGTCAGCGCTGGAGATAGTTGGCGCTTTAGGCTAAGCCCAGTTTCTTCGTGGCTCCGCTGACTCGCGCAAGACCCTTCATTAGAGTTAACGGGATACCCCAACCGGCTGGTGGCAAAATTGATGTGAGCCTGGACCGGCAGCCGGCGTCCTTGCCGGCCTGGTTCAAGTGGGGACTCGCCTAACCGGCGTCTCCCTCTTCCCCGCTGGACTTATTGGCGACTTTGGAAGGCTCGGTTGCCACGAGTTCCACCTTGGGGGCCTTGGGTGTCTTCGGCGCCTTGGGTGACGCGGGCTCACTGACTTTGGAGGATTTCGCCTTAGCTACACCCGCCTTTTCCTGGGTAGGTGCATCCCCTGTCGGAAGGATTTCCGGGCTGGTGGGCTCGGCCTCCGCGACTGGTTTGGCGGTCTTCCTTGCTACCGGTGCCTTGGTCCTTTCGGCAGGGATTTCAGCCTCGGGCTCGGGCTCGGCATTAACCTGGCTGGGCTCTGGCAGTGTTGCTGCTGGGGTCAGTGCCGTTTCATCCGGAGCGAGGGGGCTCTCCTGCGAGGCGGGCTGTTCAGCGGCGGGTGCCGCTGTCTGCCGCTGAGTCTCTACAGGCTGCTCCGGTTTCTCGGCGGCCTCGGTGGTTGCCCGTCTGCGGCGGGGACTCGGGGTCGGGCCAGGGGCCGGCGTCTCTGATGCGGACGAAGCAGGCTCCTGGGGCGTTTTGGCTTTCGGCTTGCTGGCTGTTTTGATCGGGGGCGTGGGCTCCTCGGCGACGGACTCCCACTGTTCCGGGCTGGCCAGGATCTCGGCCTCCTTAGGGGGCCTAACAAACTCGAGCGGTGGGAACTCGGGGGGAGGAGGGGGTGCTTGCGGGGCCCTGGTCTCGATCTGATCCAGGGCCGCGCTCGTTTCAGGCTGATCCTCGCCCGCGCCGGATTCATCCACGTCGGATTCCTCCTGGCTGGCCTCGCCACTATTGCCACGGCCGCGCCGGCCACGTCCGCCGCGCCGCCGCCGGGAGCGGGGCTTGGTGGGGGCCTCCGCGCCTTCCGCGATCAGGTCTTGAGCAGGCTCGGACTCGGATTCGTCATCCCGGGTCGCCTCGGCGGTCAAGCGTTGGGTATCCAGGGCTACGGTGATCGAGGTCGGTTGGATAGCTTCGGCGCCGAGGGTTGGCTGTTGCTCCCGGGGCGGCCTGGGTGTCTCGGTTTCGGCGAACTCATCCCGCTGTAGGTCAGTCTCTTCCACGCGGGTCGGGCCTGGTTGGGGGGGGCTTGGGGCCTGCTCTTGGGCGATGAGGGCGGCCGCCGACGGGTTAGGTCTGGCCAGTGG
>JBASIS010000151.1:0-2775 GCA_049654905.1 Chromatiaceae bacterium | reverse complement strand
CCCCCGACGCCCGCCAGCGCATGCTTTACCTGCGCGGCAACCTGGCCAGGAACGAAGTCAACATCGCGAAATTCTACGTCAAGCAGGGCGCCTACATGGCGGCGGTGGACCGCTGCAACCACGTCATCCAGCACTTTCAGCGCACCACCGCAGTGCGCGACGCCCTGGTGACCATGATCGACGCCTACAAGCGCCTAGGCAAGGACGACCTCGCCACCGACGCCCAGCGGGTGCTCGATCTCAATGACAAGGAAGGGAAATTCGTCTCCGACGACTTGCCCCCGGAGCAAGTCACCCTGACCCGGAAGCTCTGGGATTATCTGGAACTCGACAAGAACTGACGCAGGGGATGAGGGCCGGGGCATGCATCCCGGCCTATCCCCCTCATACCGCCGCCACGTCCTCCTCACCGGTACGGATACGCACCACGCGGCTCACATCACTGACGAAAATCTTGCCGTCACCGATCTTGCCGGTGCGGGCGGAGGTAGTGATGGCCTCGACGCAGGCATCGACCAGATCATCGGTTAGGACGATCTCAATCTTTACTTTTGGGAGAAAATCAACCACGTATTCCGCGCCTCGATAGAGTTCGGTATGACCCTTCTGCCGACCAAACCCCTTGACCTCGATGGCGGTCATACCGGTGATGCCTGCCGTGGACAGGGCCTCGCGGACGTCATCCAGTTTGAAGGGCTTGATTATGGCCTCGATCTTTTTCATTAGGATCTCCTGCTGTTAAATTCGTGGGTTACAAAAGGCCTATCAGTATAGTTTAAGCGGCGGGACCACACACGACCGCCTTCGCCACGCCGACACTCAAAATCCACTGGTGATGGGATAGCGCCGGTCGCGGCCAAAGGCCCGGGTGGTGATGCGCACACCGGGCGGGGCTTGCCGACGCTTGTATTCATTACGATCCACCAGGCGCGTCACCCGCCGCACCAGCTCCTCTGGAAAGCCGGCGGCCACGATGCCCGCCACGCCCTCGTCCTCCTCGATGTAGCGCTTGAGGATGGCGTCGAGAATCTCGTAATCCGGCAGACTGTCCTGGTCAGTCTGGTTGGGCCGCAGTTCCGCCGAGGGCGGCCGGTCGATCACCCGTTGGGGGATGACGGGCGCGGGGCCAAGGCCATTACGATAGGCCGCCAGGCGATAGACCAGGGTCTTGGGCACATCCTTAATGGGGGCGAACCCCCCAGCCATGTCACCATAGAGGGTCGCGTAGCCCACGGCCACCTCGCTCTTATTGCCGGTGGTCAGCAGCATCTTGCCCTTCTTGTTGCTGATGGCCATGAGGATAATGCCCCGACAGCGGGCCTGGATGTTTTCCTCGGTCACGTCCAGGTCGCAACCGGCGAACTCACCCGCCAGCATCTCCAGAAAGGCCCTGAAGGCCGGCTCGATGGGCACGATGCGATGGACCACGCCCTGTGTCCGCGCCTGTTCCCGGGCATCCGCGACGCTCATGTCCGCCGTATAGCGCGAAGGCATGAGCACCGCCTCCACCTGGTCCGCCCCCAGGGCATCCACCGCGATCGCCAGGGTCAGGGCCGAATCGATACCGCCCGACAGACCCAGCACGGCACCCCGAAAGCCATTCTTGCGCACATAATCCCGCACCCCTAGGACCAGGGCGCCATAGACCCCCTCCGCCGCCGCCGGGATGGGCGCGATGACGCCGGGGCGCGGACAAGGGGCTTGACCCGATGGACCCACTTCCACCTCGACCAGCAGCATCGCCTCCGCGAAGAAGGGGGCCCGCTGGGTCAGTTGACCCTGGGCATCCACCACGAAGGAACCGCCGTCAAAGACCAGTTCATCCTGTCCGCCGACCAGGTTGGCGTAAAGGATCGGCAATTGGTGTTCCTGGGCGCGACGGACCAGGAGTTCCTCGCGCTCCGGGGCCTTCCCGACGTGGTAGGGCGAGGCGTTGAGGTTGATTAGTAGTCGCGCCCCCGCCGCCGCCGCCAACTGAGTGGGGCCCTCCTCCCAGATGTCCTCGCAGATGCTGATGCCAAGTCGTGTCCCCTGAAAATCGATCACACAGGGGGCATCACCCGGCTGAAAATAACGCTTCTCATCAAAGACACTGTAATTAGGCAACATTTGCTTGGCGTATTCCGCCACCAGCCGACCATCCTGAAACAGCCCCGCGACATTGAAGAGGCTCCCCAGCTCCCGCTTCGGATAGCCCAGGACCAGCCCGATCCCCTGGCTCGCGGCCCGGATAACCTCCAGGGCCACCGCCACCCGCTCAATCAACTCCGGGCGCAGCAGCAGATCCTCGGGGGGATAGCCCGTCAGGGTCAGCTCCGGAAAGACTACCAGGTCGGCCTGATGCCGCTCCCGCGCCTCCCGGGCCACCTGGATGACCCGGTCACGATTTGCGGCGACATCGCCGACCAGCAGATTGACTTGAGCAATGAGGATACGCAGGGTCATGTCAGGGCTCCGTCCGCCAATCCCGGCCCGGCGGCCATGAGTGCCGAGACGCTATTAACAGAAATTACAGGGAGTTAAGCAATGGTTCGCGGGATTCCACGGAGGTAAGAACTAGACAACCAGGCCAGCCTCCCTTGGATGGTATCAGGATAGCAGCCTGAAGGAATGGCGATGATTTCATATTGCCACGACCCCTTTGACATCCCCCGGCTAGCAGACCGGCCAGACGAATCGCTCCTGCTTCAAAATACCTGCATGCGCTTAAACACTGAACAACTTCAAGCCATACGCCAAACCGCCAGGCGCCTGCTGGGTGACGACGCCCGAATC
>JBASIS010000150.1:0-3421 GCA_049654905.1 Chromatiaceae bacterium | reverse complement strand
GCGGTTTCCAGCGTGTCTCTGCACGTCGGTTATATGAATTCTACCTTTACATCTCGGGAAGGTGAATCCAATCAGGGAGTTGCCAAGGAAGATGCCGCCCTGGCCCGAATCCGGGCTCGCCCGCCTGGCCCCGGTTTACCGTTTTTTGGGTGAAAATGGGGTCTTTTCTTGCAGTGACGACATGATCCCAACTTACTCTACCGCACGACCATGTTCAATACCCCTTCCCTGCGCGAAGCCGTGTGCCGCTGCGTCAATCTGGGCGCGGCCTTCGAGCGTTATCGCCAGTATCGCGGCCTCTGGGCGCCGGGCATTCCCATGTGGGAAGTGGCAACCGCGCCGGTGGTGCCCATGCTGGCCTTGGCGGAGCGGTTGCGCGAGGACCGGTATAAGCCCTATGCCCCGCGGCATCTGTCCATTGCCAAGGCCAATGGCGAGCGGCGGGAACTGGGGGTTTTTATGATCCGCGATCGGGTTGCCCAGCGAGCAGTCCTGCAGGTGCTGCAGGCTCGTACCGATGCTCGTATGTCGCCCTATTCCTTCGGATTCCGCCCCCATCGCGGCGTGGCGGGGGCCCTGGGGTGCGTGCGGGGCTTCCTGAACTCGGGCCTGACCTGGGTGGTGGATGCGGATATCGAACACTGCTTTGACCGGATTCCCCGAGATCTGCTGCTTCAGGAGATCGAGCGCCGCCTGGACGCCGAGGCAGCGGACCTGGTGACCCGGGTGATGGGCTGGACCCAGCCCGGGGCCCGTGAGCAGGTCGGCATTCCCCAGGGCGCGGTCCTGTCCCCCTGGCTGTGCAACATCTATCTGTGGCAACTCGACGATGCCATGCGCGAGCGGGGGGCGGCCATGGTGCGGTTTGCCGATGATTTCGTGCTGCTGACGGTCAACGCGTCGCTGGCGGCGCGGCTGCGGGAGCTGTGCGCGGCCGTATTGACCGGGATGCGTCTGCGCCTCCACCCGGACAAGACGGCCATCGTCCATGGGACCACCCCTTTCCACTTCCTGGGGCAGTGGCTGTCCCCGACCCCGCTGTTGCGCCACCTCCCCGCCACGCCCGCTGGAGTCTAGCCATGTTGTACACCATCGCCGAGGCCAAGCCGCCGCGGCTGACGGTGCTGTCCTACGACATTCAATCGCCGCGCCGGGCCTACCGGGTGCGCAAGGCCCTGGAGCCTTGGCGTGGGGACAAGCAGTACTCGGTGTACGAGATGCTGCTGAGCCACGGTGAGTTTCGTGGCCTGGTAGCGGAGGTGGCGGCGTGCTGCGATTTGACGGGCGACCGGCTCGCGGTCTGGTGGCCCCTGGCCGGGCTACGGCTGGTCTGGCTCAAGGGCCGGCTGACGATTGGCGCCCGCCAGGGGGAGACGATTGGCGTGCCGGCTCGCTTGCCGCCCTATATCGGTAATTTCTTGATTTGTTATGACGTCTCCGATCCGGAGGCGCTGCGCGCCGTGGCGAGGATCCTGGGGGCCGAGACGGCTGCCTTGCAGCGTTCGGTCTATTGGCTGCGCGCCGCGGTGGACCGTCTCTCGGCGCTGCTGGGGCGCTGCGCGGTCCACCTGGCCGCGGAGGATCGGCTCTGGGCCTATCCGCTGCGCGGCTGCGATGCCCTGTGGCGGATCGGCGAGCAGGAGGCGGTCTTTCTTCCCATCGGTACTCATCACTGGAGCATGACATGAGCGGTCATCTGGCGCTGGTCGTTGATCAGCCGGGCGCCACCCTGGAGACGGGCACCCACGAG
Organism: Chromatiaceae bacterium; assembly: GCA_049654905.1. Lineage (GTDB taxonomy): Bacteria > Pseudomonadota > Gammaproteobacteria > Chromatiales > Chromatiaceae > M0108. The sequence goes on along the minus strand of JBASIS010000150.1, from coordinate 1,671 downwards.
ACGCTGGTGCTGGTCCACGCGGACGGGCGGCGGGAGCGTATCGGGCTGCGGGCCCTGGGTTCCGTGGTCTTGCATGGCGTGGTTCGCTTCGACACCGCCCTCCTGCAGGCGCTGACGGCTCATAACGTGGCCCTGACGGTCTTGTCCTGTCACGGCCGGGCGCCGGCCCTGGGTTTTACGCCCTTGCCGCACCGGCATGTCCTGCTGCGCCATCGGCAGCATCTGGCCTATGCCGATCCGGCGCGGCGCCTGACGCTGGCGCGGACCGTGCTGCTGGCCAAACTGGAGGCCATGGCCGAGTTTGCCCGCGACCATGCGCCGGACCGGGAGACGGCCCAGTATCGGGCCATGCACGCCGCCTGCGCGGCACCGGACCTGGCGACCCTGATGGGCGTGGAGGGTGCGGCGAGCGCCCGCCATTTCGAGTCCTTGGCGGCGATCTACCCGGGCGGCGGGGACTTCGCCTTCGACGGGCGCTCGCGGCGGCCACCCGAGAACGCGCCCAATGCCTTGATGTCCCTGAGCTACACCCTGGCCCAGTCGCTGGCAACCCAGGTGGCGCTTCACGCCGGTCTGGATGTGCAACTCGGTTTTCTGCATACCCTGCACCGGGACCGGGACTCCCTGGCCCTGGATCTGGTCGAGCCGGCGCGGGCGCGGCTGGATGCCTGGGTCCAGGATCTGCTGGTCGGCCGTAGGCTCTTGAAGCCCGATCTGTTCACGCCGGCTAACCAGGGACCGGTATGGCTGAGCAAGGAGGGGCGGTCCCTCTTCTACCCGGTCTGGTTCCGGGAGGGGCACCGGGTGGCGCTGGCGCCCATGCGCCGCCTGCTGGCCCAGATGTTGGGCCTGTTGCGCCAGGTGCCGCTGAGCGGTGAGGCCGCGACGGACGCCCTCTCCGGCCTTTTACCGGATATCGCGTGAAAGTGGCCCTTTTTTGCCAAGTGACTGGGTGAATACCACTTTGCCCAACCCAACCAGGAGCACCACCCTCATGACCATGTCCACCATCCGCACCACCCGCCGCCTCGCTCTCGCTCTGGCTTCCCTGGCCCTGCTCGGGGCCCATGGCCAGGCACATAGCCAGGTCGAAGGCCTGTTACCGAAGCTCGCATGGAAGCAGCACGGCACGGATGCCGCCGTCGAGGGGGCCAAGTTCGGCGCGGAGCAGGTCACGGATGGAGATCTCGTTGCCACGGCTGTCCAGGTGGTCGATACGGCCGTGGATTCGGCGGCTACCGCCAGCGGCGCCGGTACCGCGATCGCCGTGGTCAGCAAGTCCGGCCCCGCCATCCTCAGCACCCTCAAGGTGGCAGGCGGACCCGTGGCCGCCGGCGGGGCCGCGGGCTTTGGCGTGGCCGGCTTGCAGGAGAAGTACCTGTATAGCGACTGCGATCAGCAGACGGCCTGCGACGTGGCGGCGATCTCCGGCTATGCCGGCGCCGCGGCTGGTACCGCCGGCGCCGTTGGCCTTAGCGCCACCTTCGGACTTGGTGCCTCGGGCCTGGCCGGCATCGGCGCCATGGTCGGTGGCGGCATGGCCGCCGGGGCGGTGACCCTCATCACCCTGCCCGCCGTGGCGGCGGTGGCCGTCGCTGGCGGCGCCTATCTGGCCACCGCGTGGGTCGTGGAATGATGGCCCCGCCCTGGGGCGGCGGGGGCAGGACAAGC
>JBASIS010000149.1:0-15076 GCA_049654905.1 Chromatiaceae bacterium | reverse complement strand
GCACCCGTCTCGACGAGTCTCGCCGCCGTGGCGAGTTGGAGGCCCGGCGCGCCGAGGTGGAGACCCGTCGCTTCGCCGACCAGGAGGACCAGGAGCGTCAGGCCCGCGAGGACGAGGCCCGCCGGCGCGCCGAGGAGGAGATGCGCCGTCAGGCCGAGGCCGAGGCCCGCCGCCTGGCCGAGGAAGAGACCCATCGCCGCGCCGAGGCGGAGGCCAAGGCCCGCCTGGCGGAGCCCGTTGTCGAGGAAGACCTTGAGGTCGAGGAAGAGGAGGAAACCGCTGCCCGTCCCAAGGCCCGCAAGGAAGGTGCCAAGGTCGAGCCCAAGCCGATCAAGGTCGTCAAGCCACGGGCCGAGGCCACCGAGAAGGAGCGTTCCGTTAAAAAGGCGGCGCGCAAGGATTCCCTGCGGGATCGCGACATCATCGTCCTGCCCCAGGCCGACTATGAAGAGGAGCCGGGCGCCGCCGCGCCGGGTGGCCGCGTGCGACGCAAGAAGCGCCTCGGCAAGCCCCAGTTACAGGATAAGCATGGCTTCCAGCGTCCCACCATGAAGGTGGTGCGCGAGGTCGAGATTCCCCCAACCATCACCGTGGGCGAACTGGCCTCGCGCATGTCCGCCAAGGTCTCGGAGGTCATCCGCGAACTGTTCAAGCAGGGCCTGGCGGTCACCATCAACCAGTCCTTGGACGCGGATACCGCGACCCTGCTGGTCGAGGAGATGGGCCACAAGGCCGTTGCCGCCAAGCGCGAGAGCGTCGAGGACGCCCTCATGCTCGAACTGGAGCGTGAGTTGGGCGAGATGGCCCTGGAAGCGCGGCCACCCGTGGTCACTATCATGGGCCACGTCGATCACGGCAAGACCTCGCTCCTCGACTACATTCGCCGCACCAAGGTGGCGGCGGGCGAGGCGGGCGGCATCACCCAGCACATCGGCGCCTATCACGTCAAGACGGGTCGGGGCATGGTCTCCTTCCTGGATACCCCGGGTCACGCCGCCTTCTCGGCGATGCGGGCCCGCGGTGCCCAGGTTACGGACATCGTCATCCTGGTGGTGGCGGCGGACGATGGCGTCATGCCCCAGACCGTCGAGGCCATCCAGCACGCCCGCGCCTCCAAGGTGCCCATCGTGGTCGCCATCAATAAGATGGACAAGCCCGCCGCCAACCCGGACCGGGTGATGCAGGAGCTGACCCAGCACGAGGTGGTTGCCGAGGCGTGGGGCGGCGATACCATCATGGTCCAGGTCTCCGCCAAGTCGGGCCTGGGCATTGATGACCTGCTGGAGGCCGTGCTGCTGCAGGCAGAGGTCCTGGAGCTCAAGGCCCCCATCACGGGTCCCGCCCGTGGTGCCGTCGTGGAATCCAGTCTGGACAAGGGCCGGGGCCCGGTGGCGACCATCCTGGTCCAGGCCGGCACCCTGCGCCAGGGCGATATGATCGTCACCGGCACCGAATTTGGCCGGGTGCGCGCCATGTTCGACGAGACGGGGCGGCCGGTGCGCGAGGCCGGGCCTTCGATCCCGGTCCAGGTGCTGGGTCTCTCCGGTACCCCGAACGCGGGTGACGACGTGGTGGTGGTGGCCGACGAGCGCCGGGCCCGCGAGGTCGCCGAGTTGCGCGCGGGTCGCGAGCGCCAGTCCCGCCTCGATGATCAGAAGGTGGCCAGCCTTGACCAGCTCTTCTCGCAGCTCAAGGAAGGCGATACCAAGACGGTCAACATCGTCCTCAAGGCCGATGTCCAGGGCAGCATGGAGGCCCTGCGGGATAGCTTGAACAAGCTGTCCACGGACGAGGTCAAGGTGATGATCGTGGCCACGGGCGTGGGCGGTATCACCGAGTCCGACGCCAATCTGGCCGTGACCTCGAACGCCATCCTGCTCGGCTTCAATGTCCGCGCGGATGCTGCGGCCCGCCGGGTGGTGGAAGACAAGGGGCTCGATCTGCGTTACTACAGTATCATTTACGAGCTGATCGACGACGTGAAAAAGGCTCTGTCCGGCCTGCTGAGCCCGGAGGTTACCGAGACCATCATTGGCCTGGCCGAGGTCCGCGACGTCTTCCGTTCCTCAAAATTCGGCGCTATCGCCGGCTGCATGGTGCAGGAGGGCCAGATCAAGCGCAACAACCCCATCCGCGTCCTGCGCGAGCATGTGGTCATCTACGAGGGGTCCCTGGAATCCCTGCGCCGGTTCAAGGAAGACGTGGCCGAGGTCAAGGCCGGCATGGAGTGCGGCATCGGCGTCAAGAACTACAACGACGTGCGGCCTGGGGACCATATCGAGGTCTTCGAGCGCACCATTCGCAAGCGCGAGCTTTAGCGGTGGTCTTGAGTCCCGGCATCGGAACCGCTCATGAAGGAATTTGATCGCACGGAGCGGATCGGCGCGGAGATGCGTCGCGAGTTGGCGGCCATCCTCCGCGACGGGGTCCGCGACCCGCGCCTGCAACAGGTGACGATTCAGGAGGTGCGGGTCAGCCGCGATCTCTCTTGGGCCAAGATCTTTTTCACCTGCTTCCCCCTGGACGAGGCGAGCCAGGGACAGGCCAAGCTGCTGAATGGCCCGCTCTCCGGTTTCCTGCGGGCTCAGTTGGCGCGCCGGATGCTGTTGCGGATCATCCCGCAACTCCATTTCGAGCACGATGAGTCCATCGCCCGGGGCGAGCACTTGACGAGCCTGATCGATGGGGCCATGGCGTCCGTGAGCGAGGAGGCGGATTGATCCGTCGCGGTCTCGGTCCGGTAGCGGGCTCAATGTTCAATCCTTTTTATGGAAATGTGATTTATGGGGCGTCGGCGTAGGCTTGGCCGCGACATCGATGGCATTCTGCTGCTGGATAAGCCGCTGAATTTGACCTCCAATGAGGCCCTCCAGCGAGTCAAGCGGCTTTTTCAGGCCAATAAGGCGGGCCATACCGGGAGCCTGGATCCCCTGGCGACCGGCCTGCTGCCGGTGTGCCTGGGCGGTGCCACCAAGTTCTCCACCTATCTGCTCGACGCCGACAAGCGTTACCGGGTACGGGTGCGCCTGGGGGTTACGACCACCACGGCCGACGCCGAGGGCGAGATCCTGGAGACCCGGCCCGTGGCGGGTCTGGACGAGGCCCGGGTGCGGGCGGTCATGGATCGCTTCCGGGGCCCCATCGACCAGCTTCCCCCCATGTATTCGGCGGTCAAGCACCAAGGCGAGCGCCTCTACAAGCTGGCGCGCCAGGGCATCGAGGTGGAGCGCCAGACGCGCACCGTGACCATCCATGCCCTGGAACTGCTCGAATTGGCCCTGCCGGAACTGGAGATGGACGTCCACTGCTCCAAGGGCACCTATGTGCGTACCCTGGCGGAGGACATCGGCGCCATGCTGGGCTGTGGTGGCCACGTCATTGGCCTGCGCCGCACCGGCGTCGGGCCCTACGTCCAGCCCGAGAGCCGCTTCGTGACCCTGGGTGAGCTCGAGGCGATCGTCATGGCGGACGAGGAGGGCGCCTACCCCAAGCTCGACGCCCTGCTGCTGCCGCTGGCGAGCGCTCTGGATCATTGGCCGGCGGTGCGCCTGACGGCCGATGCCGCCTTCTACCTGCGTCAAGGTCAAGCCGTGTTGGTGCCTCAGGCCCCGACGGAGGGCCTGGTGCGGCTTTATGATCCTTCGCTCCATTTTCTGGGCGTTGGCTGCATCCTCGATGATGGCAAGGTGCAGCCCAAGCGCCTGCTATAGCCGTAAGGCACTATGCATTTCCTGGTCGGCTGGCCGCCTGCCCGCCGTCCCTAACCCAAGGCCTGGCCCCCTGAACTCATTGTCGGAGGGCCGGCGGTAACACCGCCAAGGGCCGTCGTCGCCACACCCCTAAGAGGAGTAAGACAACATGGCAATGAGCACAGCCGATAAAGCCAAGGTCGTTGAAGACTACCAGCGCAGTCCCGGTGACACGGGTTCGCCCGAGGTCCAGGTGGCCCTGCTGACGGCCCGTATCCTCGATCTGAGCGGCCATTTCGCCCAGCACAAGGGCGATCACCACTCCCGTCGAGGCCTGGTGCGGATGGTCAATTCCCGCCGCAAGCTGCTTGACTACCTCAAGGGCAAGGATGTCGACCGCTACCGCGAACTGATCGCCCGCCTGGGTCTGCGCCGCTGATCCTCTTACCGGACGGTCCGGGACCCCAGAGGGGGTCCCCCGACCTTTGGGCGCCTCGCCTTGCCGCGGGGCGCCCTAGCCTATGCCCATCGTGGAACCCGGGGTCAATCCCTCGGGTCTCTCCGTGCCCCATCCCGAATCGCGCCGGTCATATCCCCGCCGGCGCCGTAAGGCCGCTCAAAGGGGGCATATCGCCCCGGCCTGCCACAGCCCCGAGGAACCCCCAGTGACTCACATCAAAAAGACCTTCCAATTGGGCGCCCAGACCGTGACCCTGGAGACGGGCGAGATCGCCCGCCAGGCCGACGGCGCCGTCCTCGTCAATGTCGATGACACCGTCGTGCTCGTGACCGTGGTGATCGACAAGCGCGCCACCGAGATCAAGGACTTCCTGCCCCTGACCGTGGACTATCAGGAAAAGACCTATGCCGCGGGCCGCATCCCCGGCGGCTTTTTCCGCCGGGAGGGCCGCCCGAGCGAAAACGAGATCCTCACCTCGCGCCTCATCGACCGCCCGATCCGCCCGCTCTTCGCCGACGGCTTTGGCCGCGAGGTGCAGGTCATCGCCACGGTCAAGTCCCTGAATCCCGCCGTCAACCCCGAGGTGCCGGCCTTGATCGGCGCCTCGGCGGCCCTGGCCATCTCTGGCGCGCCCTTCAACGGGCCCATCGCGGCGGCGCGGGTCGGCTACAAGAACGGTGAGTATCTCCTCAACCCCGCCGTGGTCGGCCTGGGTCTCGACAGTGATCTGGACCTGATCGTGGCGGGCACCGAGCATGCCGTGCTGATGGTCGAGTCCGAGGCCCGCGGTCTGTCCGAGGAGGTCATGCTCGGCGCCGTCCTCTTCGGCCACCAGCAGATGCAGGTGGCGATCCAGGCCATCCGCGAGCTGGCGGCCGAGGTCAACAAGAAGCCCCTGGCCTGGACCCCCGCCAAGAGCGACCCGGCCCTGGCCGCCGCCGTCGAGGCCATCGCCGCCGAGCGCCTGGGCGCGGCCTATCTTATCAAGGAGAAGATGGCCCGCTACGACGCCCTGGACGCCATCCGCTCCGAACTCTACGCCGAGCTCAGCGGGGAGGGCACGGTCTGGAGCCAGAGCCAGGTCTATGGCGCCATCGAGAAGCTGGAGATGAAGATCGTCCGCGGCCGCATCCTGGCCGGCGAGCCCCGCATCGATGGCCGCGACACCAAGACGGTCCGCCCCATCAGCATCCGCACGGGTGTCCTGCCCCGCACCCACGGTTCCGCCCTCTTCACCCGCGGCGAGACCCAGGCCCTGGTCATCACCACCCTCGGTACCGAGCGCGATTCCCAGATTATCGACGCCCTGGACGGGGAGCATCGCGAGCCCTTCATGCTCCACTACAACTTCCCGCCCTTCTGCGTGGGGGAGGTGGGTCGCGTCGGCAGCCCCAAGCGGCGCGAGATTGGTCACGGCCGGCTGGCTAAGCGTGGCGTCCTGGCCTGCATGCCGAGCATCGAGGAGTTCCCCTACTCGGTGCGCGTGGTTTCCGAGATCACCGAGTCCAACGGCTCCAGCTCCATGGCGAGCGTCTGCGGCACCAGTCTGTCCCTGATGGACGCGGGCGTGCCCGTCAAGGGTGCCGTGGCGGGCGTGGCCATGGGCCTGATCAAGGAGGGCGATGCCTTCGCCGTCCTCACCGACATCATGGGCGACGAGGATCACCTGGGCGACATGGATTTCAAGGTCGCCGGCACCGCCAGCGGCATCAATGCCCTCCAGATGGACATTAAGATCGAGGGCATCACCCAGGAGATCATGGAGACCGCCCTGGCCCAGGCCAAGGCCGGGCGCCTGCACATCCTGGGCGAGATGAACAAGGTCATCGGCTCCCACCGTGCCCAGATGTCCGAGCACGCCCCGCGCATCATCGAGTTCAAGATCCATCCCGAGAAGATCCGCGACGTCATCGGCAAGGGCGGCTCCGTCATCCGCGCCATCACCGAGGAGACCGGGGCCACCATCGACATCAACGATAACGGCCTGGTCAAGATCTTCTCGGTCATCAAGAGCGCCGGCGAGGAGGCCAAGCGCCGCATCGAGCTCATCACCGCCGATGTCGAGGTGGGGGCCATCTACGAGGGTCGGGTGGCGCGGCTCATGGACTTTGGCGCCTTCGTCACCATCCTTCCCGGTCGCGACGGCCTGGTGCACATCTCCCAGATCAGCGAGGAGCGCGTCCAGAACGTCAGCGACAAACTGTCCGAGGGGGATCTGGTCCGCGTCAAGGTCCTGGAAGTGGACAAGCAGGGCCGCATCCGTCTGAGCATGAAGGCGCTGGAACAGGGCTGATCCATCAGTCTTAAGCAAGCAAAAGGGGCCGCAAGGTCCCTTTTTTTACCAGGCTTTTTGTACCAGGGCGAATACCTGGCCGCGGATGGTGATGGGGATGACGACGGCGCGGCGGATTTCGGTTTCGGCCCGGAATTCGTAATCGAATTTTGCGCAGCCGCCCGTCCAAAATCCGGATGCCTCAAGCTGGGCATGAAAATCCCTTAGAAATACCTGCTCTTCCGGGGGCGTTTGTTCGGGAACCGTGCGGCCTGGCTGGAAGCCGCTGCAGACGGACGCGGCAAACACCTCATGCCAGCGGTCCACTAGCAGCATGGGGAAGGGGCTGAAATTGACGATGGTGGTCAGGTCCCCCAGAGTCGCCAGTCCGGCGTCCCTGGCGAGGCCGTGCAGGATTTTGCGCATTTCGTAGTGGGGCTCGGATAGCCCCCGTTCCCAGCGGGACACGGTGGCTTGATCCACGCCCAGGGCCTCGGCAAGGTGGAACTGACTGACTTGCTGGCTGGCCCGGAGGCTTTTGATCAGCATCCCCCAATAGTTCGAGGTGGGTTGTTCGATCGACATAGTGGCTTCCCCTGGCCAGGATGTAACCAGACCCCAAAGGGGCACCTGTTTGATATTAAGACGCTTTGGCGTCGTCCCCGGCGAAGGCTCACGCGCATCCCCCGGCCTGCCAGCCCCGACTCGCGGCGGCAATTCCCCACTCCTCCGGCGGCGGGTCCCCCTCCTGGGGTCGCCAGGAATAGCGCGGTGCATAATTATGCCGTTGTCAATGACGTAGCGCACGAGTAGATTGCGTATATCCACGGAGTACCCCTAAGCCATTGGGGTCGCTCAAAGTCCAGGCAAATCGGCTCCCTTCCCCACCCCCCATTCGCCCTCGCACCCTTGCGTAACTCAGCATGAAGCCCTTAGCCGCCCGCCTATCTTGCACCTGGCGGCGGTTGGTCGCCTATCGGTGGCTGGCCCTGGCGTGGCTCCTGTTTCATTTCGCCGCCGTCGCCCTGGCGGATCAGGCGGCAACCAGCGCGCCGCCGTCCCCTATCCCACTGACCCAGGAAGAACGCGCCTGGCTCGACGAGCAGCATCTGGTACGCGTTCGTGCCTTCGACTGGCCCCCCTACGTGATCACCCAGCCGGCGCCCGCGGGCGTGGCGGTTGACTATATCCAAGCCATCGCCCGGCGCTTCGGCTTCAAGGTCGAGTTCGTGTCCACCCCCCTCCAATGGCCCGAGGCCATGGCGGACGTCAGGGGCCCCCGCCAGTATTTTGATCTGCTGCCGACCATGAACCGCACCCCGGAGCGTGAACAGCAGTTCGCCCTGTCGCGCGACTACCTGACCGCGCCCTGGGTGGTCTATAGCCGCAACGACACCCCCTACATCGCCGGCCTCGAGAGTCTAAGCGGCAAGACCGTCGCCTCGGAACAGGGCTATGCGATCACGGATAAGATCCGGACTGACTTCCCCGCGGTACGTGTTCTCGAAGTGGCGGGGTCACGGCGGGCGCTTGAAGCCGTGGCCACCGGGCAGGCGGATGCCTACGTGGGGAACTTGGCCATTGCCAATTACCTCATCAAACAGAATCGTTTCAACAACTTGGTGGTGGCTGCCCCCACCCCTTACGGCCAGCACACCCAGGCGATGGCGGTGCGGAACGACTGGCCGGCCCTGGCCTCGCTGATCGACAAGGGGCTGGCGGCCATGTCCCTCGCGGAGATCAACGCTATCAACCAGAAATGGGGGGCCGTGGAGGTCCGTCCCCACAGCGACTACCGGCTGGTCTGGCAAATCCTGGCCGGCGCCACGCTGGTGTTGGTCGCCTTTTTCCTGTGGAACCGCCGGCTGGCCCGGGAAGTCGCCGTCCGGCAGCGCATCGCGGGCGATCTGATGCGGTCCGAGGCCCTCCTGACGGAAGAAAAACGCCACCTGGAGCAGGCGCAACAGGCCTTGCAACACCTCAACCAGACGCTGGAGAGCCAGGTTGGCCAACGCACGGCGGAACTGGCATCCGCCTATGCCTTCAACGAAACCATCCTGCTCGACTCCCCGGTGGCCATGGTTGTCTATCAGGGACGGGGACCCTGCGTCATCGTCAACCAGGCCTTTGCCCGTCTTGTGGGGGCCACGCGTGAGCAATTGCTGGCGCAGGATTTCCGGACCCTTGGCACCGTCAGCAAAACCGGGTTGCTGGACGACTGCCTGAAGGCCCTGGCGGACGGCCAGCAAGTGCGACGGGAGGTCCACACCCGCAGCACCTTTGGCAAGGAGGTCTGGGTGGATTGCCTGATTCTGCCAACCCTGCTCAACGGCGAGCCACATCTCCTGATCCAACTCTTCGATCTGCGGGCAATTCGCCAGGCCAGCGAGGCCATGCGCGAGGCGCAGGCCAGGGCGGAGGCCGCCAACCAGGCCAAGAGCGCATTCCTGGCCAACATGAGCCACGAAATCCGCACCCCCATGAACGCCATTCTCGGCTTCGCCCAGGTCCTGGCCCGCGACCCCGACCTAAAAGATCCCCAGCGCGAGGGCCTGGCCACCATCCAGCGCAGCGGCGATCACCTCCTGACCCTCGTCAACGACATCCTCGACATGGCCAAAATCGAGGCCGGGCGTATGACCCTGAGGGTCGCCCCCTTCAATCCCGCCCGGTTACTGACGGAGACCGAGGCCTTTTTCCGGCAACGGGCCCGTGACCGGGGCCTCGACCTGATCCTCGCCCCCGCCAACCTGCCCCGGTGGCGGGTCGGCGACGAAATGAAGCTGCGCCAGGTCCTCATCAACCTGGTCGGCAATGCCGTCAAGTTCACCACCGCCGGCCGGGTGATTCTCCAGGCCGTGCCCCTGGGCGCGGACGCGATCCAGTTCAGCGTCAGCGACACCGGCCCGGGTATTGATCGGTCGGAAATGGCGCGGCTTTTCCAACCCTTCAGCCAGACCGCCACGGGTCGGCTCAAACAGGGCGGGACCGGCCTCGGCCTGGCCTTGAGCAGCCAGTTTGTCCGGCTCATGGGCGGGGAACTGACCGCCGACAGCACCCCGGGGCAGGGGAGTTGCTTCACCTTCACCCTGACTCTGCCGCCGGCGGCCGTTGCAGAGGCGCGGGACCCGGTACCACTGCCACCCATCCTCGGCCTCGAACCGGGCCAACCGGTCTGCCGCCTGCTTATCGTGGACGACCTGGCGGACAATCGGGTGCCGCTGCGCGCCCTGCTGGCGTCTCTCAACCCCCAACCGCCGGTCCTGGAGTTCCGCGAGGCCGCCAACGGCGAGGAGGCGGTAGCGCTCTGGGAAAGCTGGCAGCCCCACGTCATCTTGATGGATATGCGGATGCCGGTGTTGTCGGGGGAGGAGGCGACCCGCCAGATCAAGGCGCTGATGGCCGCGCGGCCCGAGACGGTACGATCCGTCGTGGTGGCCTTCTCCGCCAGCGCCTTCAACGGGAACCGCGATCACTTCCTGGCCTGCGGTTGCGACGAATTCACCGGCAAGCCCTTCCGGGCCGAGGAACTGTTCGCCATCCTGGAACGGCGGGCCGGGCTGCGCTTTACGCGGGCCGGGGCCGTGCCGACGGCCGATGCTCCCCTATCGCTAGACGAGGTGGCCGCCCGCCTGGCCTCCTGCCCCGCGGCCTGGCGCGCCGATTTGCGGAGCGCGGTGGCCCTGGGCGACTTCGAACGGATCACCAACCTGCTGGCCCACCTCGGCGAGACCGATGCCGCCCTTCATGCCGCCCTGGGCCAGTTAGCCTACAACTACGATCTGGAGGCCTTCGCGGCCCTCTTCAGCCCGGCCGAGGCCAAGGCCTTACCCCCGCCGCCAGCACCTCCGGATCACCAGGATGCCCATGGCACCGCCTTGCCGGCGGGGGACCGGGCGGTCGCGACGCCGGTCCTGGACCCAATCGGCCCCCTGGCCAGTCATCCTTCCCCCCACGGCGCCGGCTCGTCCTCCCGGTGGCGCCCAGTTCGTCAACCCCGTCCGGCCCGCCGGACTCAACCCGAGGAATAGCACCATGCAGCGTCTCCCTATCACCCTCCTGGCCGTCATGTCCCTAGCGGGATGCGGCGGCATGCCTGCCGATACCACTCAAGCCTCGGGTGGCGCCGCCGCCTCCGCCGACGATCAGGCCAAGATCGACGCCACCCTGGACCGCCTGGGCAAGGTCTGTAAGGACAAATTGGCGACCAAGTTTCCCGGTGTCCCCATGTCCGATCTGCGCGTGACGCCTGGGGCCACCCTCAAAGAGAGCCTGGATAGTGGTGCCATGAGCCTCAAGGACCTGCGGCAGTACGGCGCCACCTACAACTGGCAAGTGCCCTCCAAAAAGGCGTCGGGCGACTGCGATGTCGATGGGAAGGGCAAAATCACCCAGTTCACGGGCAAGTAACGGTTAAACAAGGGGAGTAAGACCCATGGCTATTCCAGGCTGGTTGATTTTTCTGGCGATTGGCGCGGTGGCCGGCTGGCTGGCCGGTCTGCTGATGCGCGGGGGCGGATTTGGACTGCTGGGCGACATCGTGGTCGGCATCATCGGCGCCGTCGTTGGCGGCTACCTGTTCGGGTTTCTGGGCCTTGGCGTGGGTGGCGGTCTGATCGGGTCGATCGTGACCGCCACGGTGGGCGCCATGGTCCTGCTGTTTCTGATCCACCTGGTGAAACGCGCCTGAACCGCGTCCGCCGGTGCTGACCGCAAAGCCGTCGGCCGGCACCGGCTGGAACCGCGCACCCCCCGGTTCAGATCGGCGGGGTGCATCCCGATAACTCACAACCGAGGATACCCACATGAACACGACACTCATCCTGAGCCTGGCCGCCGCTCTGATCGCCGGTTCCATCGTGCCGGCCGTCGCCGACGATCAGGCTAAGATCGACGCTACCCTGGGCCGCCTGGGCAAGGTCTGCAAGGACAAACTGATGGTCAAGTATCCCGGCGTGCCCATGTCCGATCTGCACGTCACGGTGGCCGCTACCCTCAAGCAGGATCTGGATAGCGGTGCCATGGGCCTGAAGGACCTGCAGCAGTACGGCGCCTCCTACAACTGGTCAGTGCCCCCCAGGAAGGCCTCGGGCTCCTGCGATGTCGATGCGAAGGGCAAAATCACTCAGTTCATGGGCAAGTAAGGAGTGAGGCAGCGCCAGTCCCGCGTGGGGCGCCCTCTTCGCGGGCCCGCGTGGGGCTGGGGGATTTGGCGTTCATGCCTGGAAAACCAGGCGAGGCGGCGCCGGGTCGCCAAGGCCCGCCTCGCCGTCGAGACCGCCCCTGCCGGGGGCTGTCCGGCGGCCGGCGGGTATGGCGACCCGCCCGGATTCAGGCAAGCCGGGCGTGGTAAGTCCGGTGAGGCAATCGAGACTAACCGGGGCATCAAGCCCCCCACTAAAAGAGAGACACCAGATATGAATGCCCGATATTCCCTCCGCGCGGGCCTGTTCGCCCTCGCGGTCCTGATTTGCCTCCCCTTCGCCGGTAGCGGCGCCGCCCGGGCGGCCGAAGTGCACACCGGGGCCTGGGGCCTCATTTCGACGATGGGGAGTCTAAATCCCCTCGATAACGCCATCTGGCTGGCAACGGGTGATCCGGTTGATCCGTTTGTTCACAACAACCTGATCTATGTGAACATGGATATGCAGTACAACTATCCGTCCTACCAGGTGTGGGAATCGGCCACCTGGCGTCCGAGTTCAACTTTCCCCACCCAGCGTTTCCCGGCCTCGCTGCTGGGCACGGATTTTGGCCCGCCCATCGAAGGCCGCTATATCCAGTTGCGCAACCTGACGCTGGAGCGGGCGGACCTGGATGCCCAGAATGTCGAGTTCCGGTTTGTACCCATCCCCGCCGGCCCCGGCACGACCACCTCGCTGACGCTCAATAATGGTTCGCTGACCGCCTTGAACCCCCCGCGTTTCAACGACGCCGCCAACTTCGCCCTGACCGCTTCGGGTGATTCGAGGTTGAGCGGCTGGGACAAAGGCCAGGTTTCCGCCCAGACCGCGCTGAACGTCATGCCGGGCGGCCAACTGACGCTGTTCCGGCTCGGCGACAGGCATGGCGATCTACCCACGGATTCCTGGTATTTCAGTCATCCCGGCGATGTCGCCACGATCGACGGGGGTACGCTGCATCTGGACGAATCTTTTGTGGTTTTCGAGAAGCAGGGTTTAGCCCCCGGCGAGAGTCATAGCAGGATGACGTTCCAGAACAATGCCTTGCTGACTATCACCGGGGATCGTGGACGCCTTCAGTCGGGCGATTTTGCATTTCTTGACAGCCGCTTGAATCTGGGTAGCGCCAACCGGTTAAAGTCGGTCGGTACGATGACGATCAACGGCGCCACCGTGACCGGCGATGACTACAGCAAGCTCGATGCCGAGGCCCTTATGGTCTTCGGGAGCAACACCTTCGCCTTGGGCAAGGATCGTGGTGCCGGGGACTACCTCGCCACGACCGGGGGGATAAACATGAAGCCCGGCGCTAGCCTCACCCTCAATGGGCAGGGCAGCCTGGCCGTGACCTTTGGGTTGTACTACAGCTTCCCGGCATCCGGTCAAATCGTCATCAACGATAAGGCCACCTTGGTCAATTCCGGGGCTCATTTTATCATCAGACCCAGCGCCCCCATCACCCTCAATCGCACCAGCGATGATGTGTATGGCTTCCTGGACGTCAAGGATAGCGGGAGCCTCGACTTGATGGCCGACGCCGCGGATACCGGTCATGTGACTAACCATGGCGGTATCGGCGTCAGCCACGATGGCACGCTGCTCGCGCTGGGACCGGTCCTCATCCAGGGGGGCAGCGAAGGCATCATCGACATCGACAGCGGTGGCATGCTCGCCATCGGCAATCAGGGAGTTCCGCTGGCAGCCACCATGAGCCTGACGACCGACAACACCGTGACGCTGAATAACTTTTCAGCGCTGCTACTGACGCTCGACCCCGCGGCGGGCAAGATCGGCCAGCTCCGCCTGGGCAGCACGCTGCACATCGAACCTTTCGCCGATCTGCATCTCACCCTCGTCAACGACCAGGTGCTGCCCGACGGCACGAAGTTCACTCTCATCGATTATGGCGTTTTAGGCGCCGGGAGCCACTTCAATGGCTATCCCGAGGGTCATATTTTCGGCCTGGGCAGCAACTCCTTCCGCATCCACTATGCCGATAACGCCGATGATCCGGGTTATGCCCATGCCATTACCCTCACGGTGGTCGATAATCCCGGGCTGTCGCCGGCCGTCCAGCAGGTTGCCGGTGTCGTGAATTCCCCGCTAACGCCGACGTCGGCCCTGACGCCCCTCAATTTCGAACCCGGATGCGTCCTGACCTTCACCAGTCCGTCCCTGCCAGCAGGCGGCTTGAGCCTTGATCCCAACACTGGCGTCATTAGTGGCACTCCGATCGCGGCGCAGGCAGCGGCCAACATCACCATTACCGGCACTACTCCCATCGGCGGCTTATGTACCGGTCAATCGGCACAGGCGACGGTGACCCTTACGGTTGCCGCCACCCAGACCATCACCTTTGCTGCGCCGCCGACACCCACCTTCACGCCCAACGGCACCTTCGTCGTCAGCGCCACCGCGACGTCGGGCGGTGTGGTCGTCTATAGTAGTCAGACCCCGGCAGTCTGCACGACCAATGGCGGCAGCACGATCACCATGCTCGGCGCCGGCACCTGCACCATCGCGGCCAACCAACCGGGCAACGCCAACTGGGCCCCGGCCCCGCAGGTGACCCAAGACATCACCATCACCCCCGGCACCCAGGCGGCGTTGGTGCTCATCGCTAGTCCGGCCAGCATCGCGGTCAATGGGACCAGCCAGTTGCAGGCCACCGGCGGCAGCGGCACCGGCGCCGTTACCTACTATCGCATCAGCGGGCCATGCAGCCTCGGCGGTGCCACCCTGACGGGCACCAGTACCGGCAACTGCGTGTTCTCCGCCACCAAGGCCGCCGACCCCAACTACAAGCCCAGCACCAGCAATGACGTCACGGTGGTGGTGACGGCGCTCCCCCTGACCGTCAGCTATCCGGCCAACCCCTTGACGATCGGCACGCCGGCCTACCTGTCGCCCACCGTTAGTGGCGCCACCGGCCCCGTGACCTATTTGCTGCTGTTCGGCCCGCTACCGCCGGGCCTGATATTTGATCCGGCCACGGGCGTCATCAGGGGCACCCCGACGGGACCGGCGGGTCAGTATCCCGTAGCTATCAAGGTGACCAGCGGCGCTGCGACCTTCGTAGCCAGCCTGACCCTCACCGTGCAAGCCCCGGTCCAGCCGATCCCGACCCTGTCGGAGTGGGGGATGCTGATCCTGGCCAGCCTGATGGTGCTGGCGGCGGGCTGGCGGAGCCGGCGGGTCGGGCTGCGCTGACAGTCCGGCGCTGTAACGCCCCGGGCCGGAGGGGCCCCAGCTACGCTGGGTCCCCTCTCTCGTCCCACCGATCCCACCCTTGGAAGTACCATCATGCGTAATCTGATCAAAATACGGGAAGATCCCTGGACCCTGGAGAGGGGCCTGACTGCCGGGTTGGTGGCGAAGCAGCTGACCTAGGGGATCGCCATGTTCGATGTCGTTCACTACGTCAGCGGAGGCGCCGCCGCCGGCAGCCTCCGCGCCTTGTGCAGTAGCCGGC